>NZ_OY762552.1:1162500-1295000 GCF_963666025.1 uncultured Methanobacterium sp.
CCGTCCACTGCTCTCATGGCACGGGTTACGTCTCCACCAAAGTCCACGTGACCTGGTGTGTCTATGAGGTTGATAAGGTAATCATCTTCCTTGTACTTGTGAACCATGGACACGTTTGCTGCGTCGATGGTGATTCCTCTGGCCTGTTCCTGTTCATCGAAGTCCAGGAAACGCTGATCACCGGCAAGTTCTGATGAAATCATACCTGCACCGGCCAAGAGGTTGTCGGATAGAGTGGTTTTCCCGTGGTCAATGTGGGCTACGATACCTATGTTCCTGATGTAGTCCGGTTCGTACATCAGTTCCTTGATCTTGCTGATCATCTTGTCTCGTCTGCTCATACAAATTCACCTTTAAAATGAGTTGGATGATCACCCCTTAATGGGCTGATCTGGCCACTCGCTCTTTTTCCTCTTTTTTACCGACGGAGAAACTTCTAGTATCTGCTTCTGCTGCCAGTAATAGTTCCTCTGCTAGGCATTCTCCTGCGGATTTTTTCCGTTTGAAGGCTGACTGGAGTGCTCCCTTGGTTATGAAACCAATGGCCAGGTCCACCCGGCGCTGTGGTGCTATGTCCACTGCTACCTGGTAACCGATTCCACCGTACTTGATACGGGTGGTTTCTTCACGGGGTGCTGCGTTTTCCACTGCTTTAACCAGTGTCTGTAGAGGATTTTCTTTGGTTCGCTGGTTTATAACTATTAATGCTTCTTTTACAATGTTATAAGCCTTGTTTTTCTTACCCGAGTTTATGTGGGTCCTCATTATTTTATTCATTAATCTTTCTACTATTGATACTCTTGATTTGGCGAACTGTCGCTTGACGTGTCTTCCCATGGTATGGGGGACCATAATTTCGTCCAAGCAGATGTAGTTGACCAGTCCTAGGTCTTCTACTGTTACTTCTTCCAGTTCCCAACTGTCAAAGACTTTGAAGCTCATATCATGACCTCGCTTATCTCACTGGTTTTTCAATTTTACCCTTAACCATTTCTTCAAGGGCCACGTTGTTCACTTTGGTAACTTTCCAGCGTACACCTGGAATGTCTCCCATGGATCTTCCGGATGGTCCACCGATTCCTTCAATGACCACTTCATCGTGTTCATCTATGAATCCTATGGCTCCGTCTCCAGGAGCGAATGCAGTGAGTTGTTTACCGTTCTTGATGAGTTGTACTCGCACACACTTCCGTATTGCGGAGTTGGGCTGTTTGGCTTCGATTCCCACTTTTTCGATGACAATTCCCCGTGCCTGGGGTGCGCCTCCCAATGGATCGGCCTTAATATCTAGCCCAAGTGCTTTCCTCTTATATTCGGTGTCTTTCCACCGGAAATTCTGTCTATTCTTTTTAAGCTTTTTTGCTGCGAATAATCCTGGCAAATGAAATTCCTCCTTGTTAACATTAATGCGTACAAATCCCTGATCTTCTTAGTATATTAGAAGGGCTCCCTGGATCAGGGATAATCAGTGTAATTGGATCGCTTTTAAAGTTTTTTTACTATTTTATAACAATATTATTTATATTATGCTGCCTTTTGGCCAGTACCCGAGCCCTTTCAATATTTTGCCCGCCTTTTCCTATAGCGGTGCGTTTATTGCGTGAATCAGCCTCTAAAGTGGCTATTTTCTCCCCGTTTTCTTTTTGAAGTATGCGTATACTCCTTATCTTTGCAGGGGCCACCAAGTTGGCAATGAATTCTGTAGGGTCATCAGAGTGTTCGATTACCTCCACACCCTTGTCCACGGTTTTCTGCACCTTGGCCACGGTGCTTCCTCGTTTTCCTATGGCCAGACCCATGTCTCCCTTTTTAACCAGGAAGGTGATTTTACCGTTTTCATCATCCACCAGGCAATCTTTCACTGTTGCTCCGGTCATGCTCTCAAACAGAGCGATGTATCGAATCTCATGGGTACTGAATTTGATGGTCACGGTCTTACCCCACTATTTCCAGTATGGTGGAATCTCCAGGATCGTTGACCATCATAGCGGCCACGGTGAATGGTTTCCCACACACTGATCCTAAATCCACGCTGGTACCCTGGAAAGTGTAAACCGGGATTTCGGATAATTTGGAATACTGCATCACATCTTCACTTACCTCTTTAGGGCAATTTTCTGCGATGATGACCAGTTTTCCATTTCCAAGCTTCAGGGCCTGGATTGTTTTACCGGATCCCAGTGTGACATTACCTGTATCAACTGCAACTCGAATTCCTCTTTCTACGTCCATCTACTGCCTCCTTATTTCTCTTTCATGATGACACCAACAGACCCTGTTCCCAGTGGTATTGGCTGCCCAATTATAATGTTCTCTATTATTCCGGTGAGATGATCCACCTCACCCCTGATGCTGGCCCGGAGAAGGTGTTTACCTGTCTCCTCGAAGGATGCCCTGGCCAGTACACTGGCTTTTTCACCACTGATACCATGTCGGCCAATGGATTTAACTATACCATCGGCGGTCATCATATCTGCTACCAGCATGATGTGCCTGACGTCCACAGTTAGTCCCTGCTCTTCCATGGTGGTCTGGGCCTCGTGAATTATGGAATTACGGGCGGCTTCTACTCCCAGAACCTTTTCCACTTCATGAATATCATTAGTGGTGCTTCTGACGCGATCAACACCCTCCATTTTTAGGACGGCTCCCAGATTTGAACCTTCGGTGTGTATAACCCATTCCTGCCCTTCTTTTCGGATCACGACCTTTCCTATGTTCTTAATTCCACTTATCTGGAGATCGCGAACCTTGTCAGCTAAAAGTCGGAGTTCCCTGATGGCATGTTTAGATTCTGTAATCTTGGGTTCAAAACTCAGCAAGTTGTTATTTATTTCTACACTTTTAAAAGTTTTTTCTATCTTGGCCATGACCTCATCATAGTCCAGACGTTTCTCCTTCACCTGCTCCTCATCGATCTCCACGCTCATGTTCATACTGGCGTAGTTTACGTTGAAGTCTTTGAGGATGTCGTTGAATGTTATCTTACCTATCCTGTTGGCAATGGTTCTTATGAACTCCTCATCACTGGCATGGTCTTCATCGAAGTATATGGCCATGGTTGGGGTGGATATCTTCTTACGGGCGTCCACGATCTCGATGAGTCGAGGCAAACCAAGGGTAACGTTCAGTTCTGCTACCCCTGCATAGTGAAATGTACGCATGGTCATCTGGGTACCGGGCTCTCCCACTGATTGGGCAGCTACTGTACCTACTGCCTCACCAGACTCCACTTCCGACCTTATGTAAGCTCTCTTAATTTCTTTCACCAGTTCATCCAGTTCATCATCATCCAAGTTATGCCTTTCGGCAGCTTCTGCTATTTCCTGGATGAGTTTTTCCGGGAACTTGGCTCTTTTCTTTTTGACCAGCTTTTCAACTTTCACTATATCCACAAAACCACCTGAATTTTTAAATACCCTGTGCGTAAATATACATTTATAATCCTATTTTTTGGTTATAATCGATTAAAAGATTTATTTGCTCGATTTAGCTTTGATTCTCATCTCTTCTATTAATCGATCGATGTCGGCTACTTTTCCGTAGTCACTCTTGGCTGGGTCGATTCCATCTTCACCGTAGTGGGTCTGGATGACCACTCCTCTGTTGTCTCGCACTGTTTTATCAGGGTTCACTGATAAATCCTGCAGTGCGTTCACCAGCCGACGTTGCATGTAACCACTCTGTGCTGTACGGATAGCAGTATCCACCAGTCCTTCACGTCCTCCCATAGCGTGGAAGAAGAATTCCAATGGGTCCAGTCCGGTTTTGTAACTGGAGTGAACAAATCCACTTGCTTTAGCACCAAGTTCACCTTCCTGGAAGTGAGGTAAAGTTCGTTTACTGTAACCCCTCTCGATACGGCCACCACGAACAGATTGTTGTCCCACACAGGCTGCGATCTGAGTCAGGTTTAGCATAGAACCTCTAGCACCAGTTAGTGCCATGATAACTGCGTGGTTGTCCATTCCAAAGTAACTTTCTGCAATTTCCCCTGATTTGTCCCTGGCTTCACCCAGTACCTGCATGATCTTCATCTCCAGGGTTTCCCTGAGACTGCGGCCAGGCAGGGCTTCCAGTTCATCGTTATGGTATGCTTCAATGAGCATTTCCACTTTCTGTTCAGCCCGGGAGAGTAGTTCCTCGATCCGGTCCTGTGCTTCACGTGGTATTTCTTCATCTGCCGTACTGGTGGTGAACCCTCTTTTCATAATACCAGAAATGGCCAGCTTGGTGGCTGCATCCAGGAATTCTCGGGCCCGGTCAGTTCCGTACTCCTTAACAACGGAGTCCAGGATTTTACCAGAGAATGCCCCGTAGGCTTTCTCGTCTATGGCACCGGATTTAAGCTGTCCATTTTCTATGACAACATAAGCATCGTTCTTACAATCCTGCCTCAGGCATTCATCACATTTACGGCATATTTCTGCCTTGTATACCATATTCAGGTCTTTTGGTAGGAGTAAGCTGAATATTTCTTTACCAGTCCATTCCTGGTTCCTTGGTTTAGGTAATGGTAACTGTGATTTTTTAAGCATCTGGAACACGTCATCCTCACGGAAGTTGGATCCTTCCCGGGTGAGTAGGTAGGCTCCGGATATGTGATCGTGGATTCCACCGATAATCGGTCCTCCAAAACGAGGCGATAGAATATGTTCCTGCACCCTCATAAGGGATTTTGCTTCTGCACGTGATTCTTCAGTTTGGAAGACGTGCATGTTCATTTCGTCCCCGTCAAAATCAGCGTTGTATGGGGGGCATACACAGAGGTTTAGCCTGAATGTTTTATACGGCAGGACCTTTACTTCATGGGCCATCATGGACATACGGTGTAAGGATGGTTGCCTGTTGAACAGGACAATATCCCCATCCATGAGGTGTCTTTCCACCACGAATCCAGGTTCCAGTTTTTCGATGATGGCTTCCTTGGTCTCATCGTAGACCCTGATCTTTCGCTCATCTGGTCGGATGACGTAGTTGGCACCGGGATGTTGTTTAGGTCCGTTTCGGATGTACTTTTTCATGTCCTCGATGTTCCAATCGGTGACATAAATGGGCACCGTGACCTCGGTGGCAATCATTAGAGGCACTCCTACCTCGTTGATACTTATGTTGGGGTCCGGAGATATAACTGTCCTGGCAGAGAAGTTAACCCTTTTACCTGAGAGGTTACTTCTGAAACGACCCTCTTTACCCTTTAACCGTTGGGCCAGGGTCTTGAGTGGCCTTCCTGATCTGTGCCTTGCTGGTGGCACTCCTGAGGCCTCGTTATCAAAATAAGTGGTAACGTGATATTGTAATAATTCCCAGAGGTCCTCCACAATGAGCTGTGGTGCTCCTGCTTCCATGTTCTCTTTGAGTCGCTGGTTGATACGCAGGATGTCCACCAGTTTGTGGGTCAGGTCATCCTCTGATCTTTCCCCGGTTTCCAGGGTGATGGAAGGTCTCACTGTCACTGGGGGTACTGGTAGTACGGTCAGCACCATCCATTCTGGTCGGGCCACTTTGGAGTTGATTCCCAAGTAGACGTAGTCATCTACAGGGATTTTCTCCAGGCGTTCTCTGACCTCACTGGGGGTTAATTTGTAATTACCCTCAACTATGGATACCGGTTTGTCAATTTTAACATCTTCCTGTTCCGTGTCACAGTGGGGGCACTTGTCCCGGCGTGCGGTGGTGTAAACATCCTTCACTAATCCGGTGATGCTTTCCTCATTTTTCAATCGGGACCCAATACGATCCCCGTAGTCGATTCTTTCGGTTTCAGTTAAAAGCACCCTTCCACATTCACTGCAAGTGGAACGCAAAATTTTGTGTATGGTATCTGCGAATCCAACATGGACTACAGGTCGGGCCAGGTTTATGTGGCCGAAGTGTCCCTGGCAGTCTCCTCCTTTAGAACCACACGATCGACATCTCAGTCCCGGATCGATAACTCCCAGTCGAGGGTCCATTAGACCCGCTTCTATGGGGTATCCATCTTCATCGTAGGTATCCGGGGTCACAATTTTGGTGACGGACATTCTCCGGATGTTCTCCGGTGATAGCAGGCCAAAGTTGATCTGGGCGATCTTCTTTAAAATTCCTTTCAAACTCACTCTCTCCTCTTTTTAATACATACCCTTAGTTAAGACCCTTAATCAGGCTTTATCTTCAAGAACCAGTTTGGGGAAAATACACAGGCTCTTGAGTTCGTCCAGTAATAGTTTAAATGCGTATGATATTTCCACGGGGTAACTGTCTGAATCTCCACATATTGGACAGTATCGTTTATCTCGTATTCGGTCGTATATGGCAACCATTCCACATTCACCACATATTATGGCTTCATATTTATCAGATTCGTCCAACAATCTCTCTTTAAGGGCCAGTGCAGCCCCGTGAGCTATAAGACAGTCTCTTTCCATTTCTCCGAATCTGAGACCTCCTTCTCGGGCTCTTCCCTCAGTGGGTTGTCGGGTTAGAACCTGTACCGGTCCCCTTGACCGGGCGTAAACTTTATCCGAGGTCATGTGGTGCAGTTTCTGATAGAAAGCAACTCCCACGAATATCTCTGCTTCGATCCTTTCCCCGGTAATCCCGTTGTACAGGGATTCCCGGCCAGCGGTTTCAAAACCATTTGTTCGGAGCAGATCCATTATCTCATCTTCTTGGTTTCCACTGAAGGGTGTTCCATCCATTCGATGACCTTCCATGCAGCCGGCTTTACCAGCTAACATCTCCAGTACTTGTCCCACTGACATCCTGGAAGGGATAGCGTGGGGGTTAACTATAAGGTCGGGTACCACTCCTTCAGCAGTGAAGGGCATGTTTTCTGGGGATACTATCAGACCAACTACTCCTTTTTGTCCGTGTCTGGATGCGAATTTATCTCCAAACTCGGGTTGTCGCTGGTCTCTTACTCGTATTTTGGCCAGTTTACTTCCTTCCACTGTTTCGGTAAGCATGACTGCATCCACCACTCCGTGTTCTCCGTGTCGTACGGTAACTGAGGTTTCTCTTCTTCGCTCAGCCACTGTTCCAAACTCGTCAATCTCTTCTAAGAAACGGGGTGGGGATGTTTTTCCTATTAACACATCACCTGATTTCACGTTGACTTCTGGGTTGACAATTCCATCTTCGTCCAGGTTGCGGTAAACTTCCTCAGAACGGTATCCACGCACCATGTTTTCTGGTACTTCAAATTTGTCTTCCTGTCCTCCGGGGTATCTTCGTTCGGAGGCCTCGTATGATCTGAAAAATGATGACCGGGCCAGTCCACGTTCTATGGATGCCTTGTTGAGTATGAGGGCATCTTCCATGTTGTAACCTTCATAGGACATTACTCCCACCACGAAGTTCTGACCTGATGGTCGTTTATCATACTGGGTGGCATCCATACTCCTGGTTTTAACTATTGGAACCTGTGGATGGTGCAGCAGGTGTGCACGGGTGTCTGTCCTCAAATGATAATTAGAAACGTAAAGCCCCAGTGCCTGTTTGGTCATCCCTGCTTCCATGGTGTTACGTGGGGATGAGTTGTGATTGGCGTAGGGTATGATCCCGGCACAAATTCCCAGCATGGTTGAGGGATCTATTTCCAGGTGAGTGTGATATTCATTGATTTCATGAGGGAACATGGCGATGTAAGTGTTTTCTTCTTCCTCGGCATCGAGGTATTCGATAATTCCTTCATTTATCAGATCCATCCATGCCATTTCTCCATCGGCCATTTTTTGGAAATGTTCATCTGTTAATCGTGACCCTCCGTTTTCCACCACAATGAGTGGTCTTCGGGTTCTTCCAGGGTCGTTGAATAAGTATATTTCGTTGTTTTCAGGGTAATGGGTGATGTTCATTTCATAGGATACTTCTCCAGATCTTCTTTTCTGGCGCATTTCTTCCATGAAACCTTCTGGATCATCACAAGTCCCAATAAGCTTTCCATTAGTATAAACCTTGCATTTTTTCACGAATCGGCCCCCAATAGCTGGCTTTTCATAATAAAATAAATTTTAACTTTAGTAATATTTCATCTAGTCCCTTAGATGGGATTGATGCTCTTTGCTTTCTTGACCACTGCTTCCAGTTCCTCTGGGTCGGAACCCTCGGATATCTTGGCCAGTATGGCCAGGTTCTTCACCAATCCACAGTTAGGACCCTCTGGGGTTTCGTTGGGACATATCTTCCCAAACTGAGTGGGGTGCAAATCACGAGCTTCAAAGTGAGGCTGACTCCTTGAAAGGGGAGAAACAACACGTTTAAGGTGCGAAAGGGTTCCCATGTAACTGGTTCGATCTAGTAACTGGCTTACACCAGCCCGTCCACCAACCCAGTTTCCAGTGGCTATGGCGTGTTTGATGTTTTCGGTGAGGACATCAGAACGCACTGCTTGCTTAACTGAGGGTTCTTTACCTCGTGCCAGGCTTCGCTCCAGCTGGTAAGTCATATCACGTGTTAAGCTGGTGAATGCCACTCTGAAAAGATCCTCCATAAGGTCTCCGGATACTCGGAGCCTTTTGTTAGCGTAATGGTCCTTGTCGTGTGGTTCACGCTCGTCAAAAATAACTTGTAAAAGCATTTCTGTCATTTCAGCCAGGTAAGTGGCTTTTTCTGCTCTTTTTTCTGGTTCCACACCTATGTGTGGTAATAAGTAGCGGTCTATGACATCTTCTGCCCGTTTGATCCGGTACTCCTCGGTCATACCCTTGGCCACCCGGTTACCAATGTACTTAATGGCATCGTAGGTGTTGGTGATTTCCGAGGTTTGAATATCATCTATAAGTAAGAACTGTACATCGTTTTCTTCTGAAACACTGCTGACCAGATCCACATCTTTTTCCAGACCCAGTGCACGGAGTAAAACCACCAATGGTATTTCTCCAGGTACGTAAGGGAAGGATATTCTTAAAAATACTCCTTTTTTCCGTGGTTTCCGGTATTCTAAAGTTATACGTGCTCTAAAGCCGCTTTTAATTGAGGTTACTATTGCCCGCGCTCTGCGGTCTTCTTTCTCCCCGATTCTCTCCAGTATGATCTTGTTGGGTGCGATCTCTTCCATTGTGACTATTGCTCTTTCTGAACCGTTGACAATGAAGTAACCTCCAGGGTCTTGGGGGTCTTCTCCCTTGTCTTCAAGTTCATTGTATCCTAATCCATTCAAGTGACAGATGTTGGATTTAAGCATCACCGGAAGTTCACCAATGTACACTTTCTCCAGACTGGGTTCCTCTTCACCCTTGGAAAGAGCCATGTCCATGTACATATGAGCAGAATAAGTTAAATTTCTAAGTCTGGCTTCAGTAGGATAAACTTTACTTTTTGAGCCATCTGCTTCCTTAATGTAAGGTTTTCGGATTTCAACTTTACCGGTTTGTATGCAGTACTCTCCCTGCTCCAGAACAATGGGCTCAGTTATATCAATTATATCCTGTATACGGTGATCTACAAAGCCATTGTATGACTTAATATGATGATCCACCAGTTTGTATTCATCAAAAAAGGTATCGACAAGTCCCCAGGCATTTTTTACCATTAAATTCCTCCAAAAAACAACCCATACCTACCATCTTATTTCATAACACCAACATAGGCAGTTCCTAGTGGTTCTGGTCCATTAATATCAATGTATATATATTATATTATTAAAATATAACACAATTTATGTACCGGTTTATAAGGTAAGGCATTATTCACTAAACTATATATGTGCTTGTTATTAATTCAATTATCTATATTTAATCTAAAACCAAACGGTAGGTTTCGAATTTACCCGCTGTCTGACTCTTTCTAGTTATTTTGAGAATATCCCCCGGTTTAGCTTCTATAGCTTTAACAACCGGATCATCAGCCTTTATCTTTGGTAGCTGCTCGGGATGGATATCCAATTTTTTCAATACTTTCTTAACATCAGATTTCGACAAAACAACATGATCTGGAACCAGTTCGTGTTTTAAGATATCCTTCTTCACCATTTAATCCTCCATTAAAAATTAGAACGGGCCCGACGGGAGTTGAACCCGCGGCCACCTGGTTAAAAGCCAGGCGCTCTCCCAGACTGAGCTACGGGCCCTCTAGAACGCCTTGGCCGGGAATTGAACCCGAGTCGCGGGCTCGACAGGCCCGCATGATAGCCCCTACACCACCAAGGCAATACTTTAGCAGAACTAGAGTATAGTGGTTTATGTTATGATTCCTTATATAGTTTTCCTTTCTGTTGATTACATATAAAGGTTTGGGTTAATATCCAGAGGACAATGTGATTGGTTACTCCCAATTTAATCAGAGAAAGTCCACCATAGTTTCAATTGATTGACAGATATTTAAGTCCCGCCTGCCGGACTTGAACCAGCAACATTCGGATCTACAGTCCGACGCTCTGCCAAATTGAGCTAAGGCGGGATTTAATTCATTTATACTTCTGGATATGTATATACTTAATTTATGTATTTATAATGGGACCACCCGGATTTGAACCGGAGTCTCAGGCTCCCAAAGCCCAAAGGATCGACCAAGCTACCCTATGGTCCCATATTAATCTGAACTATTCTTATTTTATACAAACCTGCATCTAAACTATGTTATTTTTATTTCACCATCAGTCTAGAGCCCCGGACGGGAATTGAACCCGCGACCACGAGATTACAAGTCTCGCGCTCCACCAGACTGAGCTACCGAGGCATTTTAAGTTTTGAGATATTGCCTTATATAGTTTTGGGTGGAGACCCACTTGACTTAATCTGGTCTTTAACATTATTCACTGTTTAAGAGGGGAATTCTTACTATGGTTAATCCAAGTATTTAAAGTTGATTCAATTTTTAGGTGAAATCGCTGAAAATTTAAATAAATTAATTTAAATTTTGATTAATTCATTAAAATCAACATTGCAAATTATGAGTTACAATGTTTTACCTTTTTAGTGCAAATTCTTCAGTGCAGATTCCTTAAGCACTTCTACCGCAGGAAGTCTTTCCCCAGCAATAAGACTGATGGAAGCTCCTCCACCACTACTTATGTGACTGATTCCAGACAGGCCCATCTTATTAGCAGCAGCTGCCAGGTGCCCACCACCAATAATGGAGAATCCTGCAGATGATGAGATTGCATTTAAGATATCCTCGGTACCCTGATTGAATCCTTCTTTTTCAAAAACCCCTGCTGGACCATTGGCGAATATGGTGCGTGCATTTCTGATGACACGAGCGTATTCTGTGGTAGTTTCAGTACCCAGATCAAATATGGGCAGGTTGGGAAGTTTACCCACTGGATATTCCAACCGTTTGTCATCCTTGCATACCGCTAGATCTGTGGGCACTAAGATCTGGTCTTTGAATTTTTTACATAACTGTTTCGCCTTTTTAACATATCCACAGTAGTCCCTATCTTCTATGAACTTCCGGTTATGTTTTCTTATGTTTACTCCTCCTCCCCAGAGGAATATGTTGGCCACCAGCCCAGTGGTAAGGATGTAATCCGCACTCCCCGCTTCCAGGGCATTTTCCATGACCAGTATAGAGTCATCCACCTTAACTCCCCCCAGAACATAGACACAAGGTCGTTCTACGCTGCTAACTGCACTGTAAAGTGCTTTAAGCTCTCTTTCCATCACTCTTCCAGCTGCAGAGGGCATTTTTACTGCGAATCCCACCAGTGAGGGTTGTGAACGGTGTGCAGCGGCAAAAGCATCATTGATGAAGTAATCAGCCACTGGTGAAAGCAATTTTACCATGTGGGTTTCTGCCTGTTGTAGTGGTTCCCTCTGCAAGATTTCTTCGGAGTAGAAACGTACATTCTCCAGTAGAAGAATTTCTCCTCCCTTCAAATCATTGATGGCCTTCCTAGCATTGCTACCAAATATGTCATCCACATAACCTACTGGCTTGTCCAGTAAATTCGAAAGAGTTTCTGCATGCTGTTCCATTGTTGTGAAATCATTTTTACCCGGACGACTCTGATGAGCAATTAGAACAGTTTTAGCGCCTTTATTTGACAGTTCAGCAATGGTTTCAGCGTGTAGTTTTATACGTGTGTCATCCAGTAGTAGTCCAGTGAGGGGGTCAACTGGGGAGTTTATGTCCACTCGAACCAGGACCGTCTTTCCCTCCACTTCCAGATCATCTATGGTGTTAAAATCAGGGGCCATTATTTATTCCACCGTTCAAGGATTCTTTTATTCCAAGTTTAGGTAGTCTCCATTCATGAGTTACTTAAGGAGTTACTTAAGGAGTTACTTAAGGAGTTACTTAAGGAGTTACTTAAGGAGTTACTTATCTGTATCTGCGTTAGATTTACGTAGTTCCAGGTAACTAAAGTAACTAACTCACTATGATAATTCCAATAAACTAATTATTTTACTAGATTTTAGATTTCTACCAGATTTGGTTGATATTGCAGTCTTAAACTCAGATTATTTTTTCCAATTAATTTAAACTATTATGATTACGTTAAATCTTACTTACCAGATCCAAAAGGGCCTGTTTGGGGTCAGAAGCCAGTATGATTCCTGATGCTAGGAGCACTCCCTCACTTCCCAGTTCCAGGGCTGCTTTCATATCATCTCCGGTGGAGATACCTGCACCACACAGTACTCTTACATTGGGATTGATATCTTTGATTGCTGCCACACTTCCTTCCACGATTTCAGGTTCAGCCTGTGATACAGGGATTCCTGATCCAATAAGTTCTGGTGGTTCTATTGCTACAAAATCAGGCTTCAAAGAAGCTGCGGCTGCACTGGTGGCCACATTGTTGGTGCACACTACACTGATCATGTCAGCTGCAGTGACCTTACTGATAACTGTATCAATATCAGCCAGTTGCATTCTCTGCTCAGAATGGTTGATAAGCGTGCCTGATGCTCCTGCTTCCTTCGCACATTCGATTAACATGCTACCGGTGTGTCCGCCAGCATCCACCGGGTCTATGTGCTGAGCTAGAACAGGTATGTTCACTTCCTGTGATAATCTCCAGAGGTCGGCTCCCTGAGGTGCCGCTACCATGTTTACTCCAGTTTCCTCAGCTACTTGTTCCAAAGCTCTGGCTAATTGCAGGGCTTTTTCCCCAGTAGACTCTAAGTAAGTTTTAAAATTCAAAATTACCAGAGGGGTTTGTGTTATTTTCATAATCAGCCTCCTAAAAATGTGCAGTACTCTGTATTTCTTTTTAATGGAGAGATATAAAAATATTTTGGTTTAAATCCAGATTGAATTCATACCCCGGACTGCCTCATAATTAGATAACCCCTCAAAAATGGTTAATAAATACTCTTTTAAAAAAAACTCAATAAATATGAACAAATCCTTTAAAAATAATAATATATGGGGATTTAGTATTTTGATAAATGGCTAAATTAAATAAAATAAAAAGAGAAATTATTTCAACAGTTCTTGTGTGAACTGTTGAATTTTCTTAAGGTTTTTTTGAATGGTTTTTCTAGGTTAAAATTCTAGATACGTAAATCCTTGGATTTATCCGCCTGTAATCACAGTTGCTGAGCTGTCGTGAGCAGTTGGTTGACCAACCCATCCCTGACCAGAGTAGTCAGCATCAACCCAGCCGTTACCATTCCACACTTCAACAGATCGGTGGTTGGAAGAGTATTGGTTTGAGTACTGAACAATCCTAGCTCTTTGACCAGATGAGGTATACTGGTTGTACATAGCATTACTGACATCCCAGCAATCACCACTGTAACCACTGCTACTGTATGATCTACTGTAGCTGCGCACAGCAGTAGCATAATTCTTCTTAGAAGAATATGTAGATTTACTGTTAGTAGAGTAACTAGTATCACTGGTACTTTCTTCACCGGCTGCAGCCTGAACCTGAGCTAAATACTTATCCCAGTTCGCCATAGCATTTTTAGTATCATTACCCACAACACCGTCAACAATCAAACCGGATTCTTCCTGGAACGATTTCACAGCCTTTTCAGTGTCAGCACCAAAAACACCATCAACATTACCAGAATAGTAACCGTAATCAGTTAACCACTGCTGCAGTTCTTTGACCTTATCACCGGTGGCTCCAAGTTTCAATGAACCATTGGTAGTAGTGTTATTCCCTAAAATTTTACTTGAATTCTCACCAAAAGGCTTGTTATTAGCAATCACAGACTGAGCCTCTTTAATCTCAGCACCCGTGACACCAACCTGCAAACCACTGGCAGAATTCCCACCATTCGCACTATTAGTATCCTGATCGCCCACAGCACCCGACATCGGAATAACTGCAACAACCATACACAACATACATAATATTGCGTAGGTAGAGTTTCTCTTCACACGCTTAATTATACCGCCTCCGTGTCCCATAAAATCAAGTTTATAGGACTCTCTTGGACTACATTATGATGGAAACAACAACCCATATAAAGGTTTCTAAAAAATTCCCGAAAAAAGGACCGTAGAGGGCTTTTTTTAGGATTTAAGACACATTATGAGGTTATTTAACTTAATGATCTGGGACCGGCTGCTTCCTTTAGTATTTTTACCAAATCACCTTTATTTAAAGCCCATTTCCCCAAAATAAGCTTATTTAATTCCATTATATATGAGGGATATACGCCCTTATAAGAGATAAAATGGTATTAATCAAACTTTAAATAATTAAAGACCATCAAATCATGAGTTTTTGTTAAATAAGATTTATATGAACCTTAATTAAATTTAAGATATTTTGAAGCCTTTTTTAACAATTGAGGTCTGATTCTTATCTATTAATAATTTTTATCCATTTAAAACGGAATTTTTAATAACATATTGCCGGAAGGTATGTTCCGGGCAGACCTATAACACTACCTAACCCCTCAATAAACTGAAAAGATCAAAAAAAAATCGTAGATAAGACAAAATACCTATGAACTGCAAAATAAAACTAACTATCAAATACAAAATGAACTATAAAATCAAGATACAAAAATCAATATGCATGTAAACGTGTTCGATATAAACGTTAAATCCTTGTAAACGTTACAATCCTAAAAAATATTTAATAATAATCATCCAATAATAACCAATAATTCCATTCAAATATCCATTATATGGGAACCCTATATTTCTTTTGAACCCATATTTTTGAGCTATTGGAATAACTACAATAACATTTCCTTTATAAATGGTTATTAAATAGTGGTAACTACAATAAACCTTCCAGCTACTTTAGAATGAGATATAATCTATCTACTGTAGAAAGATATATTAGGTGAGAATTAAACTTTAATATGAATTTAAATTGAATATCTAACTTTGACTTCCATCACATTATAACATCATATTATTAAAGTTCCATCATATTATAGCTTAAGTTATATGGTTGAGTTCTATCATAAATCCGACTCCACCACACCGAATGTAAATGTGAAATTTTCACATAATATTTTATTCATTAAATTATAATTCAATAAATCATTTTAAATACCAATTATCACTGCTAAAAAAAGGATTGAAATTTAGGTGAAATAATAAATGCCATTATCAGATCAGGCTATGGAATCACTGGAAAAGAAGGGATATCGCTTTGTTGGTTCAAAAAGGCACGCAGCAGCTAAAGTGTGTCATTGGACGAAAAAAAGTATTGTGGATGAAGGTGTTTGCTATAAAGAAAAATTCTACGGTATAAAAAGCCATCGGTGTCTGCAGATGTCACCCAGCATACCATTCTGCCATCATAAATGTCTCTTCTGCTGGAGAGATATTTCCATCACCAACACCACCTGGGAGGAAGACTTCGATGATCCCGGGGAAATAATAGATGAATGTATAGAAGCCCAGCGTAAACTACTGGTGGGTTTTTTTGGTAATCCCCGTGCCAACAGTCAAAAAATAGCAGAAGCCCAAAATCCCACCAACGCCGCCATATCACTGGCAGGGGAACCCCTATTATATCCCTCAATCAACCAGCTCCTAGAAGAATATACAAAGAGGAACTTCACCACATTCCTGGTGAGTAATGGTCTCAGTCCAGATAAACTGGGAAGCCTGGATCCCGAACCAACTCAACTGTATCTATCCCTTGATGCACCCAACATTGAAACCTATAAAAAGCTCTGTGACCCCCAGATTAAAGATGGCTGGGAGAAATTAAACCATTCACTGGATCTTTTATCCAGTTTCAACTGTCGCACCGTGATCCGGATGACCAGTGTTGCCGGTTACAACATGACTCATCCTGAGGAGTATGCCAAGATCATCGAAAGTAGTGACCCTGATTTTGTGGAGATCAAGGCTTACATGTACGTGGGTAGCTCACGTGACCGTTTGAAATTCGAAGATATGCCTCGATCCAAGGATCTTCGGAGTTTTGCCCAGGAAATTGCCAGTTTATGCGGACGGGAAATTGTGAACGAATCCTCCGAAAGTAGAGTGGTACTTCTAGCTTGAGGAAAACTTATTTTTATATACTCACAAAGTGGCCCCAGTTTATTCATCCCATTATCCAAAGGAAGGAGTCACAGGAACCCAATGACAGTTTTGAATCATAAATTTCCCATAGATTTAATTAGGTGTTAATCAAATATGGAATAATGAAAAAAAATTTGTTAAGATTGAATTAATTAAGACGAATTAAAATTAAAGAATTAAAATTATTAAAAAGAATTGAAATTATTAAAATCAAATAATTTAATGGAGTGGGTAGGATGAAAAAGTTGTTGTTAGTTCTAATAATATTAATAGCATTTTTAGGTTCCGTATACGGTGCAAGTACCTCTGGTTTTGCAATAACCTATGGAGAGACAACCTACAATAACCCCTCCTACAAAAGTACGGTGAACACCTACTTCCAATCCCACAGTGATAAAAATTTGAGTACCTTCAATACCAAAGTGGTAACTGCCTCACAGGTGAATCAAATAGCCAAGAACATCACTGGACGGACTTACAACTCCAACCAGATTTTTTCCTGTGCACTGGTGGACCTGAGTTACAGCCAAGGCATTAAGATCATTGTGGATAGCAGCAAAATAAATACTGTGACCTCTAAAATGTATGCCAATGCCTTAAAATCCACAGGAATTACCAATGGTTATGTGGTGGTTACATCACCAGTCAGTGCTACTGGAGAATCGGCTCTTACTGGGGTTTTAGAGTCTTATGAAGTCGCAGTGGGAACTTCCATACCGGAAGAAGCAAAGAAAGCAGCCACTGAACAACTTTACACCGAAACCCAGATTGCCAACCAAACTGGTCAGAGTACGGATAAAATAGCTGAACTCTTTGACCAGGCCCAGCAAGAAGTTCAAAAACAGAATTTGCAGGACCCAACCCAGATAAAAACCATTGTAATCAACGTGGCTAACAGTTTGAACATAAATTTAAGTGACCAGCAGGCCCAAAGCATAGCTAATACCCTTGCTAATTCTCAAAAAGCCCAGAGTAGTCTTACTGATTTCAAGAATCAACTTCAAGCCGTTACTCAGCAAGCTTCCCAATCACAGGGTATACTGAATCAGATAAAGAATTATCTGCAGAGTTTCGTTGACTACGTAATGAGCTTCTTTGGATAAGATCATTATAAATAATAGATCCAGATAATGCCATTAAAGACATGAGACTTCAGATAATCAGAATTATAATTATAACAATTAAAAATCCACAGTGAGAATTTAATATCCACAGTGTGAAAATTATCCACAGTAAATTCCATAACAAAAGGAATAGAAGTGATCAAGTAACTTGGCTTAAACATGCAGGAACCTTCAATCAGATTACTGGTAAATGATCTACAGGCAATCTGAATAGAGGATCATGTGAGTATTTATTATATGTCTGAGTACTCTGCTAAAAAACAATGACAATACCAATACCATCCGCACCAATGATACACGCATTCACAGATTACTTGCATTGATTGTAAGCATCCGTGTGATAGTAGCATTAATTAAATTTGATGGTAAAGCATTCATTAAATAGAATTAGTCCCAAAATAGTGATAACCATGTTAATCGCCCAAAACCATTTGCAGTTAATATTAGAAGTGGCCGTGATAATTCATATGGGCGTTTTACTGCTTATTAATATCATTCCATTTACCCTAAGCATGGTACTTTTCTTATCCCTTATTTTAACCATGTTTTTAGCGGGAATATTCAGTGTGGACACTGTCCTTCTTTTCCTACCATTTTTCTCTCATCAGGAATTCACCCATCCCTTTGGTCCGCTGGCGGTTTTTGCCTGGACAACTCTTTCAGCATCAGCCAGCCTATTAACTGAAGTTGAAATTAAATCAACCTCAATAACTGCCCTTTCACTGATTCTTTTCGGTGTGATAGCCGTGGCAGGAGGTTTGATGCACCGTTCATTCCTGATATTATGGTTCCTGGGATGGTTCCTGGGATATTTCATAATGTCAAAAAGTTTCCGCAGAAGCGTTAAAATCACCAGGAAAAGGGTTGTTACCGTAGTGGGAGCAGCCGTGGGTGGTTTTGCAATCCTTGAAATTTTATCAAGAGTTTTAAATGCATCAGTACTCAGTCCACTACTCAGATTAACCCGGTTAGAAGAATACGCTATTCCCAGTCTGAAAATGGTAGTCAAAAACACCCAACTATGGGGACACGTTCAAGGGTCATGTTACTGGGGAGCAAACTGCCTGGGCGGCTCTGACGGATACCTTTCACTGCCCATGAACCTTATAAACACATTTACCCTACCGTTCCCCCTTTTTTTCGGAGTTTTAGTCACCAAAAAAGATATAATTGATTATATGCTCCCTGGAATCTTTGGAGTAGCCTTTGATTTTGGATTTGGTGGCCTGTTCGCATTACTCTGCTGGTGTGCCTTTGTTATGTGCAGTGGTTTTTACGTGCTTCGTAAGTACCGTAGTAAAAGAAGAGTGGGAAGTAGAAGATATTTGGGAAGGGAAGCACTACTCATCGGTGCATTAACCGCATTTATGGCCCAAACTATAATTGGACTGTTCCTATTCAACCGAAGCTTTAATGGATCCGCCATGCTAACCTACATATTTTTATCGGCCATGGTAGTAGCCCACCTGGTAAGTGTAAGACCCAGTTTGAGATAAAAAACGGCTTTAACAAACGATTTTAAAATTAATCCACTACTTTTTTATAATTCACTTCATTTTTTAATCTTATCTACTAAAAAATGAAAAATAATCTTATAACTAATTTAATAAACGGATAGAATGATTACAAAAGAGTAGATTAGAAAGAATAGAATTAGAAAGAATAGAACAGAAAAGTAAGGAAAAAGAAAAAAGAAAAATTTGTAATAAAAAGGTAAAATGTTTTAATTAAATATATTGTAAAAACAACACTTTGTGAAAATAATAAATTGTGAAAAAAAGAAAAATAGACCTGTATCTTACTTTAAATCATAACATAACTCAACTGCTTTCCTGGCAGCAGCTTCCATGGAAGTTTCATAGCTAACTCCTGCCTCGGTGAGAATACGTTGCCCTTCTGCTTCATTGGTACCTGTAAGACGGATAACCAGGGGTACTTCTCGTTTAGACTCTTTTAAAACATTTATAACACCATTAGCCACATCATCTGCACGAGTTATCCCACCTAAAACATTCAAAAAGACTACTTTTACCTGAGGGTTAGAAATTACCATGTTCAATGCCCGAGTAATGTTTTCCTGTGATGCGCCACCACCAATGTCCAGGAACGTAGCTGGTTTTCCACCGTAGAGTTTGAGCATGTCCATACCAGTAAGGGTAAGGCCAGCACCGTTGCCAATAACTGCAATATCCCCATCCAGTTTAACATACGCAAATTCATCACTGGGCTCAGTTTTAAGCTGTGCCAGGTCCCGGTGACGGTACAGAGAATCATCATCAATATCCAGCTTGGCATCAGCGGCTATAATTCCCTTGCTGGTGAGTACCAGGGGATTGATTTCGGCTATATTGGCATCGTACTTCTGGAATATGTAGTAAAGTTTCCAGATGATCCCTCCCACTGAGGATATCAGATCATTGGTTAATCCCATTTTACGGGCTATCTCCCTGGCCTGATAGGGCATGAACTCATCCAGGGGATCCAGGTAATATTTAAATATTTTTTCAGGGGTTTTATGAGCTACTTCTTCAATATCCACCCCACCAGATTGACTGGCCATTATAAGAGGTTTGCGGGCGGATCGGTCCACTGCCACACTCAGATAAAATTCATCTTGAATATCAAGCATTTCTTCTACCAGTACTTTTTGGACAGTTTCTCCCCGGATATCTGCACCTAACAATTCATCAGTGAGTTGATAAGCTTTTGATGGGTTTTCAGCGAATTTAATACCACCGGCTTTACCCCTTCCCCCAATAAGGACTTGGGATTTTATAGCCACTGGCTTATCAATAGTTAAAGCAGCTTTTTGGGCTTCTTCAGGAGTTTCCACCATTATGCTTTGTGGTGTGGGTATTCCCCCTTCACTAAAAATCTCTTTGGCTTGGTACTCATGGATCTTCAAATTTTAAGCCTCCTGGCTGGAAAGTTCCATTCCTGCTTCAAATGCAGACAGGTTTTTTTCCTCAGTTCCTGGGGGAACACTGGCTGCTATTGCTTTACGAGCTGCTTCTTCTGATATGACTTTAGTGAAGCCAGTTATGGCACCGATCATTACGATGTTGGCCACGATCCTCAGGCCCACCTTCTCATCGGCAGTGCGGGTGGCTGGTGCGTGGTAAACTTTAATATCGTGTTCTTCCACAAACGAACGAATCTTATCTTCCATTACCATGTCTGGATCAATTATTAGGATCCCACCCGGTTTTAATCCATCAAGGTATGCAATTAAGGCCTCATGGGACATGGCCACGAATATATCAGGATGGTGTACTTTAGGATAGTCAATTTCTTCATCACTAATTACTAATTCTGTCCTGGAAGCACCTCCTCGTGCTTCAGGACCATAAGACTGGGTTTGAACTGCATGCAATCCATCGAATAACGCTGCAGCTTTACCTATGACTATTCCTGCCAGTATGACCCCTTGACCACCAAATCCAGCTATTCTTATCTCTTTACGCAATTTTAATCCCCCTGGTATGCTGATCTGATTGAGGATGGTTTTCCAGTTGTGCATTTGGCCTCCATCAGCTGACATATCTTGTCTGAGAATTCAGCTTCTTCCTTGTTTTGGAATTCCCCCACTATGATCTTTCCTTCCAGTTCCTCCTCAGAAAGCTTGTCTGCTCTTTTCTTAACAATACTCGCCTCTTTCATCCACTTCATCATTTCCACAGGGGATCGCATCTTATTCTTACGACCGAAGTAAGTTGGACACTGTGAAATCACTTCTATAAATGAAAATCCATTGTTCTGAAGACCTTTTTTAATGGCATTGGAGAGTTGCACTGGCTGAGCTGTGGTCCAACGAGCAACATAGGTCGCACCAGCGGCTTTGACCATTCTAGAAAGGTTGAACGGTCTTTCAACTGCCCCGTATGGTGCTGTTGACCCGTAACTTCCCTTGGGACTGGTGGGGCTGATTTGTCCACCAGTCATTCCGTAGATACTGTTGTTAATACATATGACTGTGAGGTTGATATTTCGGCGTGCTCCATGGATGAGGTGGTTACCCCCTATGGCTGCTGCATCTCCATCACCTGTAAACACTACTACTTCATTTTCTGGATTGGCCAGCTTGACACCGGTGGCAAATGATATTGGTCGGCCGTGGGTGGTATGAAGTGAGTCACATTTAACGTAGCCCGGTACTCGGGAGGAACATCCAATCCCTGATACCATTATCACCTTTTCAAAGTCCACATCTGCCATTTCCATACCGTTGAAGAATGTGTTCATGATAATTCCATTTCCGCATCCTGCGCAGAATATGTGGGGAAGTCTATCCTTCCTTAAGTATTTCATAAAACGGTTTTCCCTGTTTTGGTCCATCTTCTCCATCTCCATGGATGAAAATATATTATATTGGTTTAATATCGATTGAAATTGATTTTATGTTATAATATGGATTCATTTTTAAATTAGAAATTTATTTCTAAATCAATTCTACTTTCTAAACTAATTTCATTTACCCTTGATTTTTTCCAGGATCTCTTCTGGCAGGTGCATTTCACCACCGATCTTGGGTGCTAGTTCTGTCTTTACACCAGGAAGGATCCTTTGAACTTCATAGAATACTTGTCCCAGGTTCATTTCCACTACAATTACCCGTTGAGCTCCCTCAACAGCGTCCTGGATCATTTTCTCAGGGAAAGGCCATACAACGTCCATTTTAATAAATCCTGCCTTTAAACCCTGTTCTCTAGCTATTCTAACTGCTTTAAGAGCTGATCTTGAGGGTGCACCGTATGAAACTACAACAACATCGGCATCATCCACATTTTCGGTTTGTATTCTTGCTATGTCCTCGGTGTGATGTAAAATTTTATCACATAAACGTTTAACCAGTTCCGAATGTGTCTGTGGACTGGAAGCATCGGGGTATCCCCGTTCATCATGGGTGAGTCCAGTGATGTGCATTTTATATCCATCACCAAAGGCAGGCATTGGGCTGACACCATCAGGCTCTGCATGGTATGGTAAGAATTCTCCAGGTTTTTCTGAGGGCATCTTCCGGGCGGTGATCTTAACTGATTCCGGGATGCTTATCTTCTCCCTCATGTGGCCCACGATCTCATCACTCATAACCATTACCGGGACCCGGTACTTCTCAGCCAGATTAAACGCTTCCACTGTAAAATCAAAACACTCCTGTACTGATGAGGGTGATAATGCTATGACTTCATAGTCTCCGTGGGATCCCCAGCGGGCCTGCATCATATCACTCTGACTGGCCATGGTGGGCTGTCCTGTGGATGGAGATCCCCGCTGCATGTTCACTATCACCAGGGGTGTTTCGGTCATTACTGCGTATCCAATGTGTTCCTGCATCAGGGAGAATCCTGGCCCAGATGTGGCAGTCATTGCCTTCATACCAGACCACACCGAACCTATAACTGCACCCAGAGCAGATATTTCATCTTCCATCTGGACGAATGTTCCTCCCTCACGGGGTAGGAATACTGCCATGTCTTCAGCGATTTCTGTAGAGGGAGTTATGGGATAGCCTGCAAAAAAACGACAGCCAGCCTTAATTCCCCCTCTGGCACAGGCTTCATTGCCCTGTATAAAATAATCCTCAGTTTTCATCCTTCTCATCCACTTTTTCATCTACTCTTATTGCCTGATCAGGACACATCATGGCACATAATTGACATTGAGTGCATTTGTCCTCATTTTCAGGTACTGGAACCTGCACACCCTTCTTGTTACGGATCCCGGATTCCTTGTAAACTTTACGGGGACAGAACTCGGTGCAGATGTTGCAGCCTTTACACAGATTCTCATTAATTGTTATCATGAAATCTACCATTTTTTTATAAAATATTGGCTTTGATATTTTAAATAATTGTTGATGATTACATCCCTTTCTGAGGCCCATCAAATTCCCTCACAAAGGACGTGAATAGGTTTAATAGATTTAATAAAGATTATGAGTTTTTAATATAATTGATGAGTCTTAATTTTTTTAATCCACTTCCTCCACATACATCAAAGGGTACTGAAGCTCTTCAATGTAGTGCATGCGCACCACCACCTTCTCTTCCTGGTATCCAGATGAGACTCTCACATCCAGCATGTCTCCGGTAAGGGAAAGATAGTCATATTCGTTCTCAGCTTTTTCAAGCATTTCACGGTCGATTCGTACCTCAACACTATTAATACAGGGTTGTAATGTTAATGATTGTTCCATGGCTTTTTCCAGAGAAGGAGCCGTATCAATATTTACTGGTGTTCCCACGAACTGATGGAAAAGTGCCCCCATTGTAATCGCCCCCTCAAATATGGCCCGTTCACGGGTGGTGATATTATTAAAATATTTTTCGTCACTCATTTTAACACCTGATTTTTAAATTTAATTTAATTCATGTTAATGTACATTTTATTAGATGACTCTATCTATTTAATTAGCCATCTATTAATTAGCCATTAAATCATGGTCTCCATTGAATCACTTGAAAAATTAATGGGAATGAATAAGGAATTAATCTAGATTAATAGGGACTATAGATTATTAATAGGGACTAATAGGGAGTAATATGGATTAAGATTACGATGTTAACATTATTAAGCTCAGAAAAAAATTGATTTTAGAATCCAAAACTCAAAAAATCACTGACTCTGGATATATTAGCCTCCAATGTATCCGGAGGAGTTGGGAAGAAATAACCAAGAACCAGGAAGAAAGTCAAAGCAAAAGTCACCATGAACAGGATGATTCTGTCCTCTTTAACCGGATAAAAATAGCTTAAAATAGTACCCCCTACCATGAAGGCCAGAATTATTATAATTGCATAGTGTTGTTGTTGATTGGGGACTCTGGAAGTTTTTATAGGATATATATTCCCCTGTTTTGCCTTGATCATTAGCCTTTCTTTGGTTGATCCCAAGGGGTAACAGGTTATAAGAAATAACACATTACCCTGTTCAACTGATAACCGGTAATCTGCAGGTACAATGGTGCTGTTCTCAACTATGTATTCCACATAACCTATTCCCGGCCATTCAAGAGTTATATTATCACCGGACTGTAATTGATCCAGTTTAAGGAAAGGAGATCCATGTAGTGTGCGGTGTCCAAATAGAACCACAGTACCACTACCCGGTTTAGCAGATTGAGGTTCATGATAAATTCCATAATCCACTGATTTGTTGTTTATGGCTTCATCAACACCAATTTTAGGAATTATAATGTAAGGAGTCTCTCCAGGTTGCTGGTTAATGGTCTGGGTGGCAGAATAGTAATTAACCTCTACCAGTGCATACAGGGAAATTATGACCATTCCTGCTATTATAAAAAAAGTGGATAGTTTCATGTGAATTCACTGAGTCAATATGAATCTTTGAGTATGTGGATTAGAGTACACAAGCATGAATATAATGAGATCATGGATATAACAGTTACTATATTTCTACTACCCAAACTTCTCATCGGAAGAACTTGGCGTAGGTTACACCGGCACCTATGATGATTGCCCCAACCACAAATAAACCAAATGGAACACCTGTTTGTGAGGTAGGTACGGTAGCATTCGCAGTTACTGCAGCAGTAGTAGGTATGGAAGATGCTGCTGCCGCAGAAGTTCCTTTAGATGTTGTTGAACTGGAGGATGTTCCCGGCCACTGGTAAGTGTATGAGTAATGCTTACTTTGACCCGGGTATAAAACTACATCCCAAGCAGCTGTATTAGCCCATGGTACTTCTTTATCAGTGTATGTTACTTGAGGATTACTGTAAGTTAAACTTGAGTCAATTGGAACAATTGGAGCTCGTACAATCCCTGATACTTTTGGACGTGTTGTGTCCGTATTTTTTATCCAAAAACAAAAATGACCCTTCCAAGATATTAAATCTAAACTTGGATTCAGGTACTCAATTTCATTAGGAATGAACCAAGAGGCCTGTAAACCTGGTTCATTTAAAAGGGGCCAGAAAGTGTTGTTCTCTCCAGGTTGTCTTATATAAGAATTTGGATTAACTGCACCAAAGTTAGTGGAAGTCACTTTAAATGAAACAGTTTTAGTTTCCCCTGGTTGGATTTTCCAGCCAAGATCATCCTCATCAACATCAGACATGTATTTAATCATTTTTAATGCGCAGGGGTCTGTCCATACTACGTTCCAATATATTGGGGAGCCAGTAGTAGTATCTAATGTTCCAGTATACTTTTGACTTATCTTGAAATATTCCACATGGTCATTGTTGTTTTTAATAGTGACAGTTATAGTAGACTCCAAATAAGTAAACTTTACTTCTGAGTTTTGTTCTGAAACCCATGTTTGTTGATCTTTAGAGATATCATCCACTGCCCATGAAGATGAAATGGACATACATAGGACTAGAAATATCACAACTGTGAATAATTTATTGATGTTCATCTAAGCCTCTCCCCCAATTTCATATCGTTCCTAGTTACCCATGTTTTTTTAAATCCTTTTCATCATGAACTCATCCAGTTCCGTATATCTTTTTCAACTCAGTTATCATCCATTCCGGAGCATTCTGAGTTGGAACTGTGAGTTGTAAGCTCTGACTGTTCTGCATAACGAACAACGCATTTTCACGGGGCACTTCCAGCACCACCAGATATCTTACATCCAGTTCTCCCAGATTAGAAGCCCTTTCGAAGTCGGACAATCTCCAACCATAAGCATTGAGTAAACTGGTGACCTGTGCCTCGTTCCAGGTGTTTGATGCTGCTGCCTTGAGGAGTTCTTCAACATCTGTATTTGCAGTTTGAGTTTTACTGTTGGTCATGGTCAGGGTGTTAACTGCAATTTCTTGAGATTGTTGTAGGTTTGCAGCCACTGTTCCACTGTCTTTTGCCCTTAAAATCGCCAAAACAGTAGCTCCACTAATTGTAGGTGATGATGTTGATTGCGTAGTTGCTGTTTGGGTAGTAGTTGTGTTATTACCAGCTGTGGTTGTTGCAGATGCATTGGTAGTGGTCAGGTACACATCAACACTATCCCCCACGTTAATCAGTCCTCCAGCTGCTTGAAGCCGGGAGATTATTATGGGTACCGCCACAGTATCCGGAGTTTTAATTTCCATATTAGACAGTACTGCTGCATCCGCCTCGTTAACGATCTTCTGAGCATCAACAACTTTCACTATAAGGTTTTTCTGGCCACCTGCAGCATATGTGATCATTACCCTTCCGTAGGGATCCTTTTTAGATTCGATCTGTTGATTTTGATAGTCACGCCAGCTTTGAGTGGCCGGGCCAATTACATCCACTGCCAGAACCATCTCTGGAGTGGTTCCTGCGTCAATTTGCGCAAGAAGTAACGTTTTATTGTAATCTGTTGCAAGTGCACCTTTAAAGTAGGTGTTTACCTCTGTAATCTTAGTTTGCTTGGCTGCAGTCATGGCATCCTGATAAGGTGCAAAAACCAAGAAGTAGTAACCAGCACCAACTAATATAATAAGTATAATTCCAAATACCGCTGCACCAACCAGGGTTCTTTGATCATCATCCGAACCACCACCCAATCCTGCTGCACCACCAATAGCACCAAAACGTCCCTTTTTCTGGGGTTGTTTCTTTAAAGGAGCTTTCAAAGTGGGCTTATCCCGGGGTGTGGGACGAGGCTTTGGACGGGGCTTTGGCATTGGACGGGGCTTTTTATCCCCTGAAAGTTTTCCATCGTCACCTTTGCCATTGTTAGTAATTTTTTCCTTGGATTTTTCAGTGGCCTTGGACACCATACCTTTAAGACGTCCCCCGATGTCCGAGTCATCTTGTTTCCCGTCTTTTCGAAGATCAGGAACATCTTTTTTATCTTTATCCTTTTTTCCTAAGATCTTATCTAACATGTGGACCACTTCTATGAAGCCTACCGTATAATTCCATAAGAGGCACAATTATTACATATAATATAGTGAAGATGAATAAAAGCTTTGCGGGAAGATAAGCGATTGATGAGGAAATGTTCTGGGGCAAAAGTGTTCCAATGATTAATATACTGCCACCAGCCATCAATATCATACCCCTAAATTTAGGATACTCAATGGTGCTTATCATGAGCACCGCAACCACTGCCATGACAATTAGTGCAAGGTCCATTCGGAACATACCTGAGAGGTAGAATGATCCTAGGATCAGTGCAGTGGTAGGTATGGGTAATCCCACGAATTTATCTCCACCTGGAACATCACTTGAATCTGCAAGTACATTGAACCTGGAGAGTCTTAATATTCCACATATAACTATTAGGAGTGCTACTAGTATATTAATGTATGGTATAGAATACGATTGGCACGCGCAAAACAAAAGCATTCCCGGGGCAACACCAAATGAGATCACATCCGAAAGTGAGTCCATGTTCGTGCCAAAACCATGTTCATCAACTCGGTTAGTTTTACGGGCCACCCACCCATCCACAGAGTCAAAGATCACCGCCAGGAGCATGAACTTGGCTGCCAGTATTAAGTCCCCAGTGGCCACCATTACCACTGCCAGGAACCCAGAAGAAGCATTAGCTAAAGAAACAAAGTCAGCAGCAGCCACGTAATGCCTTATATTCATATTCATACTCCACTATTAATTATAAGAATGTTATCAACTTTTTTTATGTATCTGAGCAATTATAGTCTCCCCTGCAGTTGGTTTTTTACCTTCAGTAACCATCAGTTCAGTGTTTTCATAGGGAATAATTAGATCAACTCTGGAACCGAATCTTATCATTCCCAAACGGTCCCCTGTTTTCACCTGGTCACCTACTTCCACGTACTGAACTATACGCCTGGCCACGAAACCAGCTATCTGTATGACACCCACTTTTCCATACTCTGAATCTATAACTATTAAATTCTTTTCATTTTCAGTAAGTACATTTCGCATGGCAATTTTAAATTTACCCGAGTAATGTTGGGTCTTCACAATCGTTCCAGAGATGGGAGCCCGGTTGACATGGACATCAAAGGGAGACATGAAAGTACTTACTAGAATACCCTTTCCTCCGGGACTTAGTATGTACTCCATTAATGGATCTTCATAGTGAACTGTCTTTACGCAATCGATTTTTCCCTTTAATATTCTACCATCTGCTGGAGCAACAATTAAGCCATTATTATGAGGTATTTCACGGTTAGGATCCCTGAAAAACTGCATCAGGAAGGCTATTAATGAAAACATTATAAAACTTACAATAACATAGCCAAACAGAAATGGTAAAACCGCAAGGGTTAGTAGTATGCCTGCTTTTTTTAAAGTTCCTTTGACGAACATGTGGTATCCCTGTTATCAAAAAGTTAGATTGATTAACGCTATATATCGACCTTATGGTCAAAAGGACAACAACCAGTACATTATAAAAATATATATACCGTTAGCATATGATAGTAGCTTTAATCATTTACTTATATATATTACAAATTAATGGTAATTCTTAAGATTAATGGTAATTCAACCACTTACTTATATATTATTAAGAAATTAAAAGTAAGTTCATCATACTCGAATATTTATTCCATATGAAGCTTCATGAATTAATTCAAACAGAAACTTATCATTCATAACCTACGTAACAATTTCAGAAAAAATAATATGGATTTAACCATTTACTTATATATTATAGAAATCAATTGATATGCTGAACTATTTATTATAATTAAAATACTACCAAAAAAATAGCTAAATTCAATTTTAATAAAGTGGTAACTGATGATTGAGAATAAAATAAAGATCCTGAGAAAAGCAGCCGAAGTTTCTACAGTGCAGGATTCAGATGAGATATGGTGTGTCATTGCCGGTAACGAAGACATGGTCAACAATGTAGCTTACTCCGCTATAATGGATAAAGACCGGGTTAAAGTACTCTGCAGAGAACATGTGACCACCAGAGAATCATTCGTAACCAAAAAATTTGACTTTATCATGCTTCATGGTGAAACAAGTAAAATAAGAGAACTAAGCATGATATGTAAAGAGAATGGTGGTGCTTACCTCAAAATAGCACCATATTATACTAAAGATGAAGGCAATCTTATTTTAACAGTTGGCCCTGAAAACGCCATTAAAAAATTTGTAGGGGATTGTGAAAAAAGCATGGTGAAACTTTCATTCCTGTTGGAAGATCAAACCACAGGATTCATAGAAACCGATGTTTACATAACCAATATATTACCCCGTTTCATTCGCAACACCATAGACCCCCTATTTAAAATGGCCGATGTTGCATTATCAACTGTCTTAATATCTGCAGAAGATGAGAACGTTCAAAAAATCAAGGATATTGCCAAATCCAATAAGATATTCTTAATTGAATTTAATAAAATTTTAAAGAAGTAGAATTATTTTAAAGAAGTAGAATCAAAAATGAGATCCATAGGAGGATTAAAATGTTCGGTTTCGGTAAAAAAGATGAAGTAGAAGATGATAAGAAACAAGCTTTGTCCAATACTTTGGGCATAGACTTAGGGACTCTTAACACAGTGGTGGCCAGGCCATCCGGAGATAAATTTGATTTATTCAAAATACCATCAGTAGTAGCTGTTAAAAAAGAAGACCCTGGTTACGTGCTGGCAGTTGGTGAAGAAGCCAAAGCCATGCTCGGAAGAACCCCTGAGGACATTATTGCAGTAAGACCCCTCAGGCAAGGAGTTATTGAAAGCATAGCCCAGGCAGAATCACTGCTACTTTACTCCATGGATCTGGGTTCAGGTGAAGATACCGCAAGCATCGACCGCATTGTTGTAGGTATCCCAGGAGACGCCTCTGAAGTGGAAAAAAAGGCCGTGGAAGATATTGGGAAAAAAGCAGGAGCTAACTACGTTCTAGTGATAAGTGAAGGACTGGCCGCAGCAATAGGCGCAGGTCTTCCAATTGCAGAAGCCTCTGGTACCATGGTGATTGATATAGGTGCTGGATCAAGTGATGTGGTAGTTATTTCCCTGGGTGGAATAACTGACATTGAAACCATACGCAGTGGTGGAGACGATATAGACTCCAACATAGTTGCAAAAGTGAAAGAAATCTTCAATGTAGAAATCGGTATCCATGAAGCTGAAAAAGCTAAAATAGAAGTGGGAATGGTTCACTCCGAAAATGATGGAGAACACGGTAAAACCGTGGTTATTGGTAAATCCATGGCAACCAACAAACCAGAAAAAGTGGAAATAGATTCCAATCTTGTGGCAGATGCTGCTGAACCAATCATCACTAAACTGGTTGAGGCCCTGGCAAAAGTCTTAGAAAGAATGTCACCCGAACTCATTTCCGGTGTTTACAACAAAACCGTGGTAGTAGGTGGAACTTCCCAGCTTAAAGGACTCAAAGAACGTATTTATGAAGAAGTGGGTGTTCCCGTGGAGATTTCAGATGATCCAATGACTGTGGTTGCCAAAGGAACCGCAATTGTGGCTGCTGAACCACGTGCACTGGAACCAGAAGTACGTCTTAAAGCCATGAAATAAATATTAAAAAAATATTTGTGATTTAATCGGGATTTTATCCTTTAAAACAAGATTCGTTTAAATAACATTTCTTGAAAAGGGTAACATCATCCCCCTTTAAAATCACGACCTATTTTAGGATACCTAATTTTGGATTGATATCTAATTTTAGGACCTAATTTGGATTGATACCTAATTTTAAATAATTAACACTGAAATCCATGAAAATACTAGGAATAGATGAAGCAGGCCGAGGATCTGTTATAGGCCCCCTGGTCGTTTGCGGTGTTGCCGTGGAAGAAGATCGAATCAAATATCTGGAAAGGCTCGGTTTAAAAGATTCTAAGAAGATTTCACCCAAAAGGAGAATATCTTTATCCCGGAAGATAGAGCGAATCGCAGAATGTCACCCAGTAACCATCACGGCCAGAGATATAGACACACTACGATCTCGGGATGTAAATCTGAATGAAATTGAAAAACTCGCCATTAACCAAATTATCGGTAATTCTAAGGCATCCACATGTTTCATTGATTCAATGGATGTAAAACCGGAAAGACTGGCCAGTGAACTGGAAAGTATGCACTCACAACTCAATGTGGTGTCTGAACATAAAGCAGATGACCGTTACCCCATTGTCTCTGCAGCATCCATTGTAGCCAAGGTGGAACGTGACCGGGCCATACAAAATATTCGGAAAACATACCCCGATGTAGGATCAGGTTACCCCAGTGATCCCACGACCATCGAGTTTTTGAAAACTATCATCCAAGAATCACCGAAAGAATTACCAGACTTTATACGCAGGTCATGGGCTACTGTTGAAAGAATACTAGAATAAACTGTTGAAGAATACTAATAAAAATACTAAAATAAAAATTCTTATGTTCTAGGAATAAATTCTTATGGAATAAAATTTTAAGGATATTATCAGAATCAATTATAAATAGAATTTCAGATGAGCACAAATGACTACTTTAATATCATCCATTTGAATATATACCTCATTGAAATACCCCATTGAAATACCCCATTGAAATTAATCAAAAAGAATGAAATTCTTAAAATCCACATAGAACTAACGAGGATACGATGATCTACGAATTTTTTGCAGGCTCCTTTGCCACTATAATGGAGATGTTCAAAAGTGGAGGAGTCATCACCTATATTATTACCCTAATTGGAATTTATGGAATATATTCTTCTGTAGAGAAAATATACTACCTGCGCAAGATATCCCTGGTAGGATTACCCCAGATCATGGGAGAAGTAAACAAAGCCATGGAAAGAGGCGGTTCTCTAGAAGCATTACGCTCCATAGGACGTTATCAGAATCCTATTTCTAAAATAGTTGCAGAAGCCCTTAAAATCGGTTTTCGTAACAACAGAGAAGTTGAAGATGCCATGGAAAGGGTGTTCATTGTGGAAATGAGCCGTATGACCAAAGGACTTGACACCATACGAACCATTATTGAAATAGCACCCCTTTTAGGATTAATTGGAACTGTTCTTGGAATGTGGTACACATTCAAAGCAATGGGAGTAAATGCCAGCCCAACTGGTATGGCTGAGGGTATTTACGTGGCACTTATTACCACCATTGCCGGGTTAGCCGTGGCCATAATTATCCTCCCCTTATACACCCATATTAACAGTAAAATAGAACATGAACTAGATAAGATAGAGATTGCCAAAAAAATGACCAATTGGCGAACTGCAGAGATGCGCATAAAAGTGGATTCAGATATTGAAAATGCAATTACTGCCTTGAAAGAATCTGATGGTATTTTAGAAGTGAAGGAACTTCATCAGGATAAAGATGCCAACATCTGGATTTCACTGAACCCCCACATGCTGGAAAAAAGTATTGGCAACATAATTAAGGAAAAATGCAATACCGAAGCCAGGATTGTGGAGAGTAAATTAAAACAGTAAAATTGAATAATAAATAAATTAAGGGGAATTTGAAGATGACCATAGATACCAGTAGTTACCGCAGGAAACTGCGCAGTAAACAGGCCAGGGTTAACCTGGTTCCCCTCATTGATGTTATTTTTACTATTCTCATATTTCTCATGGTTACCAGTAGTTTTCAGGTTGCCGCTGATTCCAGTGCTGGTAAACCCCAGGTAAGTCAAAGCAGTGGAAGCTCAGAATACTACCTTTTCCCAGTGACCGGTCTTAAAACCGTCACCGTCAATGGTGTAGATATGTCCAGTGACATCCGTAACAGTGCCATTGCAATCCATAGTCAGGTAATTGATGAAGGAGAAATCATTATTAAATCCAAGGAAGGAGCCATCATCATCACTACCCCTGCAGGGATGAGTCCAGAAAAGGCAGTTAGTATTCCTCAAAGTTGACCCACCCTAATGAAGTTGGGCCTACGACTATTTACTGTAGGATACATAATTACAAAATACAATCTGTGATTACAAAATACACTTGTGAACTTTTTGAAGATGTAGCTTTTATGAAGTTTGCAGATATTTAGGATTGTAAACTCTTATAGATTGCATAATCACTTTAAAATTAAAATAGTGTAAATTGGAAAGGTGAAATAAATGTATCTAGGAAGAATATTGGCAGTTGGAAGTAACAAAACAGGTAACTTTGTGGCGTATAGGGTATCCAGCCGTTCATTTCCCAACAGGATGACCAGCACGTTCCCTGAACGGGTGGCTGTGGTTCCCAAAGAAGGATTTGAAAAGGATGTTTTTGTCAGTCCTTACATAGCCTACAATTGTATCCGTCTGGTGGATGATGTGGCAGTGGTTTCCAATGGTTCCCATACCGATGTCATTGCTGAAAAAATCGCATCAGGTATGAGTATCCGGGATTCTCTGGCCCTTTCACTCATGACCATGGACTACGAAAAAGATGACTTTAACACTCCCCGGATTGCAGGGGCTACCACCTTAGATGGAGAATCATACATTGGTATTGTTACCCATGAAAAGGTCCAGGTGGAAAAGGTCCCTGAGGGTGAATCCAGTTACATTGCTACTTATGAACACATCCAACCCAACAAAGTGGAATTTACTGCAAGCAACGTGTCTGAAACTGCCCAATTCATAATGGATGGAGGTAAATTCTCAGAATTCACCAATCCCGTTACTTCTGCCGCTGCATTCGGTAAAGACCGCTGGGAATTGGATTCAATTTAAGGTTGGAAGATTTTTCAACAATTTTTTTCAAAAATCAGCTTAAACAAAAGCATAACCGTGCTGTTTAATTGTAATCTGAGTACAATACCGTCTGCAAAATGTTTTAAAATGACTTATTAATATACTGGTCTTATTTAATGAAATGGCCTATTAACTAGCCTAATCCTGTGAAACTATGGAAATCAAAATTATAGGACTCAAAGGTATTCCCCTCATTAAAACAGGAGATGACCTATCTCAACTTATCATAAATGCTGCAGAACTACAGGATATCCAACTAATTAATGAGGATATTCTGGTTATTGCTGAAACTGCAGTAGCTAAGGCTGAAGGCAATTTAATTCATCTGGAGAATATCAAACCCAGCAAACGTGCTCGAGAAATTGCGGAGATCACTGGTAAAGATGCCAAACTGGTTGAAGCAATAATCCAGGAGTCAGAGGAAATTGTTAAAGTTGGACCGGACTTCGTTATTTCAGAAACTAAACACGGTTTTGTCTGTGCCAATGCCGGTATTGATGAATCCAATGTGGATAAAGGGCTAGCAACACCCATACCTCTAAATCCAGATAACAGTGCCCATGTGATAAGAGAGCAACTAGAAAACAAGACAGGTAAAAGTGTAGCAGTAATAATATCTGACACACAGGGTAGAGCATTTCGTGAAGGTGCTATTGGAACAGCCATAGGTATTTCTGGAATGTCCCCACTTTGGGATCGTTGTGGTGAGCTTGATTTATATGACCGAGAGCTTAAAACAACCAGTATAGCTGTGGCTGATGAATTATCCTCTGCAGCTTCTCTGATGATGGGTCAGGCCAATGAGGGAATACCAGTGGTGATAATTCGTGGTGTTAACTACTTCCAGAAACTCAGAAATGAATCTGCCACCATAAAACCGTTAATAAGGCCCAAAAAATACGATGTTTTCCGAAAATGAATTGCCTTTAAAACCAACCATTATCTAAATCCACGACAGGAGATCTGTTTATAGAACTTTTAGCATACTTTTTGAATACTTGGAATACGTGGAATAATTTTAGAATAAAATTTAGAAGTGTGAAGATAAAAGTTTAATAAAATTTAAGGGCAATGAAATTTTAAATAAAAAAATACTTTATAAAAAATATTTTTGGTTGAAATGATTGCATTATGAGTTAATATTGTATATGAGTTGATCTTATGCCTGTAAATCAGATTGAAACACAGCTGGAAGCTATAACTACCACCATTGCCTATCTGGAAAAAAAGGGTTCTTGTGATCCTGAAGTGCTGAAAGAACTGAAAAATGAACGAAGCCGCCTTTTAAAGGAACTTAATGTTCATCAGAGTGGAATTTAGGCCTCAGATAATTACACCACCTAAAGTTTTGACCATTATAATTCAAAGATGAAAAGAATCAGTTGAATAGATCAACCTTACCTAATTTAAAAACTCTTGAATACTGATTTAAAAACTGCACAAATGGATATAAAGACTAACATTCAATTGATTTAAAAAACTACATTTGAATAAATTAACTCCTGAATAAATTAATCTAAACCGTTACACTGATTATTTATGTGTGATAATATGATAAGCGTCCTTTCCGGTGGAACCGGAACACCAAAACTCCTGCAGGGTATGGTGGAGTTGGTAAATCCTGAAGATATCACAGTAATTGTGAACACATTGGAGAATGATTATTTCTCAGGAGTTTACGTGGCCCCGGATGTGGATACAGTGCTTTACACCCTGGCCGGGATCATCAACGAAGACACATGGTACGGGGTTAAGGATGATAGTTTTATAACCCATGACCGGTTAAAGGAAATCGGGTGTCCGGAAACCCTCAAGATCGGAGATCGTGACCGGGCCATGAAAATCCAGAAAACCCTGTTAATGAAGGAACAACCCCTTTCTGAGGCAGTGGATATCCAGAGGAGGGGACTGGGAATTAAGTCCAGAATAATTCCCATGAGCAACCAGCAATCCCACATCACCATAACTACCCCTCTCGGTGAAATGGAATTTCACCAGTTCCTGGTGGAAAACCAGGGAAAACCAGAAGTACGTAAGATCAGTTATCAGACAGTTGATCCTGCCCCTGGTTTAATAGAGTCAATTGAAAATTCAGATATGGTGGTTATTGGACCTTCAAATCCCATAACATCCATCGGACCCATAATATCAGCCAAAGGTGTTCGAAAAGCTCTTAAAAATTCTTACGTTGTTGGTGTATCCCCTATAATTGGCGATAAACCAGTTAGCGGTCCGGCAGCTAAGTTCATGGAGGCAATGGGTCATGAAGTTTCATCTCTGGGCGTGGCTGACATATATAAAGATTTTATGGACAAATTCATAATTGACCCGGTGGATAGAGATCATCAGGAAGAAATAGAAAGACTAATATCAGATGTCATGATAACAGAGACCATCATGACCAATGTCACAGATAAGATAAATTTAGCCAGATGTATTTTGGGTGAAAATGTATGATACAAATGACTTTAATTCAAATTGACAACTACGGACCCTGGACTGTTACCCCCAAACCACGGGCCGAAGCCGACCTGCAGATCCTGCAGTCAGAGTTATACGCCGACCTGCAAAGGCAATTCGCAGTCAAAGGGGGACTGGTTTTCTTCACCCGCTTTGACAATATGCTGGCGGTTACCAACGGAGTGGATATGGAGCATCACCTGCGTATCCAGAAGTCCATTAACAACCGTTACCCCATAACCGTGAGTATGGGTGTTGGAACTGCTGAAACTCCCTACGAAGCACAGAGAAGCGCCACCAGTGCACTTCAGAAATATGGTGGAGCCCAATCCGAGGACCGGAGTGAAATCCTGGCCATTGAAGGCCTGGTGAAACCAGATGACAGCTTTGTGCAGATTGCTCATATCGACATAAACGGAATTACTGACTCCCTCACCGATATCATTCCAGCGTATGATACTTCTTTTATAGTTAACCGGGTTCAGCACTTCCTCATGAAAAAATTAATTGAAAAGGGATCTTTACTCTTCTTCATTGGTGGAGATAACTTCATGTCCCCCTGTAACGGTATGGATCCTGAGGGACTACTGACCATCATCGAGGAAATCGAAGAAGAAATTAACATTGCCCTAAAAGCAGGTGTTGGTAAAGCACCTACCGCTGAAAAGGCAGCTAACCTCGCTGATCTGGCTTTGGAAGAAATTAGGGGCGGTTGCACTTACAATCTGGTTCATGTCCTGAAGGAATAAACATTTAGCCCCATAAATTTTATAAAAAAGTTTTTTAAGGGATTTATTGTTAATTACTACAATAATTATACAAATTAAATGTTCATGAGCCCTTTAATGTTATTTGATGTTGTTATCCCAATTTCTAAATCATTAGAATGGTTCAATTAAGTAACAGTAGTTGACAGTGTATTGAAATTTTATGTGTATTGGAGTGGAATTTATTGAAAGTCCTAGCTCCCATGGCAGGTATCACTGATGGTACATTTTGCCGGGATATTTCAACTCTTGGGTTTGACATGGTAACCTTAGGCGGTTACAATGCCGATCCATCCACCCTCAATGCCGGGCAAAAAATCCTGGCGCGTGGAAGACCTGAGTTTGACTTAAAACCAGGGGAGTTAATTTCTCACCTGGAAGGACAAACACTTCTCCTTAAAAGTCATGACACATGGAACGGCCTGGTTTCAGTCAATCTCCGTGCCATGACTCCAGACCCCATTATTGAAGTTTCCAGACTTAAAAATGTGGATGTGGTGGAGATCAACGCCCACTGCCGGCAACCGGAAATAACTGATCTGGGCTGTGGACAGGCACTCCTAAAGAACCAGTCTTACCTGGAGAAATTCACCAGAGAAGTGGTTAAAAAGGCAAAAAGTAAAGTATCCGTGAAGATACGGGCCAATGTTCCTGGTGTTGATGAACTTGCAACTGTGCAATCCATTGAACATACCGGTGCAGATTACCTTCATGTAGACGCCATGAAACCGGGTTTTGACTCTGCAGATTATGACCTAATTAAATCCATCCGCCAGAAAACTTCTCTGTTCATTATTGGCAACAACTCCATCAGGGATGTTCAATCCGCCAGGCGAATGTTAGCTGCTGGTGCTGATGGAATATCAATTGCCCGAGCCGCCATTGGAGGAACACTATCCTTTGATCTATCCCAAATATAGCTTGAATATTTTTTTATGTACTAAAATTTTTAATATTAAATCATATAAATTAAAAACAACGGATCAAAAATAAGGAAAATGCGGCCCATAATATATAATTATTCATTTAATTTAATTATTATAGGAAAAGGTGGTTAAATGTCTTTTATAGAATTGAAAAACGTCACCAAAACCTTTGATGGTGTAGAAATCCTGAAAAACTTGAACATAACCATAGAGGAAGGCGCTGTCCTGGGTATCCTGGGAAGAAGTGGCTCTGGAAAGTCGGTCCTCATAAACATGTTAAGGGGAATGAAGGACTACCGCCCCACCGAAGGCCAAATCATTTATAATTTGGCTGTTTGCCCAGAATGTTTGAGGGTGGAACCCCCTTCAATGGCAGGAAAACTCTGTACATGCGGATGTAATTTTGAAGCCCAGCAAGTTGATTTCTGGCACGCTGATCGTAAACTTTTCGCTGCTGTTAAACGTCGTATTGCCATTATGCTCCAGAGAACATTTGCGCTTTATGAGGATGACACCGTTATTGATAACGTTATAAAATCAATCACAGGGCATGATGAAGAAGAAAGCACCTACATGGCCATTGATCTTCTGGAAATGGCCCAGATGACCCACCGGATCACCCACATCGCTCGTGATCTATCTGGTGGAGAAAAACAGAGAGTGGTTCTGGCCCGGCAGATTGCCAAGGAACCAATGATATTTTTAGCTGATGAACCCACTGGTACACTTGATCCTCAGACTGCGGAATTGATCCACCAGGCACTGATTGAAGGGGTAAAGGAAAAAGGAACCACCATGGTTATCACTTCACACTGGCCAGAGGTAATGCGTCAACTTTCAGATTACGTCATATGGCTGGAGAAGGGAGAAATTGTGGAAGAAGGAAACCCGGAGACGGTAGTACAGAGTTTCATGGATCAGGTCCCTCTTCCTGAAAAGAAAACTGAATTCAAGGCCGGTGGCCCTATCATAAAAATGGAAGATGTGAAAAAACATTACTACTCCATTGATCGGGGAGTGGTTAAGGCCGTGGACGGGATAAACCTGGTGGTGGACGAAGGAGAAATATTCGGAGTGGTTGGACTCTCAGGAGCAGGTAAAACCACCCTTTCACGTATTCTTTATGGACTCACCGATCCCAGTAGCGGTCAGATCATGGTTAAGTTAGGGGATAACTGGATAGATATGACTGAGAAGGGCATATTCGGCAGAGGCCGGGTTAAACCTTACCTGGGAATATTACACCAGGAATACAGTCTTTATCCCCACCGAAATGTTTTAGGAAACCTGACCGAAGCAATTAGCCTGGAATTACCCGCAGAATTTGCTAAAATGAAAGCATTATATGTTTTAAATGCCGTAGGCTTCGATGAAGCCTATGCTGAAAAGATAATCACCAAGTATCCTGATGAGTTGAGTGGAGGAGAAAGACACCGAGTAGCACTGGCTCAGGTTCTAATCAAGGAACCAAATATTGTTATCTTAGACGAACCCACCGGAACCATGGACCCTATAACCCGGGTACAGGTTACTGATTCAATCAGGAAAGCAAGGGATGAACTTAAACAAACTTTCCTCATTATCAGCCACGATATGGATTTCGTGCTGGATGTCTGCGACCGTGCATCCCTCATGAGAGGAGGGAAAATTTTAAAAACTGGTCTGCCAGGGGATATTGTGGAAGATTTAACCCCTTCAGAAAAAGAAAAAATGTTAAAGGAGGAATAAGATGGTCTGGGAAGATTCACCATCACATGTATGTCGAGGTGGAGACAAGAGAGCCTTAACATTCTGTTGTCCTCCTGTCAAGCCTTGCCCCATAGTATTTGCTCTTGAAGAAGCTGAAATGACTCCTCAAGAGTACATTGAGATTAAAGAAAAATTTGGAGAAAAAACCCGTCTGGGTGAGGGTGAAGGAACCTGTTTTGGATCCCTGGTATGGTGCTGTAAACCATCAAAACCATGCCCTCTGCGGGATATGGTACTGCGCAGAATCGATATGAGTCATGAAGAGTACATGGATTTAAAACACCAGTTGTCACAGGAACTGGTAGGTCATGAAACTGTAAATAACGAAGAGAGTATTAAAGCTCTTTCTGATACCTTTGGTGTTTCCACCGAGGAAGCAACCCAGGTTCTTTCAGAGTGTGGTAATGACTTGAAAACTGCAATCAAGGTTCTCAGGATGAAAAATCTGGAGTTATAAATCAGGGAGTGTTACCCATGGGATTGACCCCGCTCTACCTGGAGATGCAGGATAAAAACGTCCTGGTGGTTGGAGCTGGGGAGGTTGGGCAAAGAAGAGCACTCCGTTTCCTGGAGGCTGGTGCTAATGTGGCTATGACTGGAGGTCAGGTCCCACAGGAGCTTGAAGAACTGGGAGTTATTCCCCAGCCTCGTTCAGAGCTTCCGAAATGGATTAATTGGGCTGATCTGGTGGTGGTGGCCAGTGGCGATCAGCAGTTAAACCAGGAAGTGGCCCAGTTAGCTAAAGATAAGCTAATTAACCGTGCAGACCATCCTGAAGAGGGTAATTTCATTGTTCCATCCTCTTTTTTTATTAAAGATGTGCAGTTTTCCATTTTCACCCAGGGAAAAAGTCCAATTATGGCACGCCAACTGCGAAAACGTATTCAGGCCGTGATCCAGGAAGAAGACATTTTAAAGATGGAACTTCAGCATTTCACCCGCCAGTTACTCAAAGAAAAAGTGCATGATCAAAAAAACCGTCGCGATTATTTATACCAAATATTAAATGACAAGAAGATTAATGAATTTTTAGATAAAGGTGAACTGGAAGAAGCCCAGGTTTACGTTAAATTTCTTCTGGAAACCCAAGATTGATATATAAATAATAATTCATAGCTACAATTGAAGGCAATGTTGACCATCATTATTACAAAATAAAATTATAGTAATATAATTGAAAATATTAATAACTAACGTTTTCCAGTTTCAGGAGGGCCAGAGTGATTCTTAACATCAGGATCGACCATAAAACAGCGGATATACGCAAAATAGAGGAATCCACTTATAAATTGGATGAAATATTCGCGAAAATACAGGAAGACCATGACGTACAGGAGTACATACTTCTAAAAACCTGTAACCGTGCCGAACTTTACCTGATTCTAGAAGAATGTTATCTGGATTATCACTGGGGCGGTTTGGTAGTCGAAAAGAATGAAAACGCCCTAGAACATGTTCTTAAACTATCCTGCGGATTGGAATCCATGATCATTGGAGAGGATCAGATACTGGGTCAGCTGAAAGAGGCTCATAAAACCAGTGTCAAGGAAAACCATTGTGGTCCAGTTTTAGGCACCATCTTCACCAAGGCTGTACACGTAGGACAGGCAGTGCGGAAGAAAACACGGATTAATCAGGGCTCGGTTTCTATTGGTTCTGCAGCGGTGAATCTGGCAGAATCAGTCTTAGGTGATCTTAAATGTAAGAAAGTGCTGATTATTGGGGCGGGTAAAATGGGAACCCTGGTGGCTAAAGCCCTGGTGGAAAAGCACCTCAAGGCCATTGTAGTGGCTAACCGTACCTATAACCGGGCAGTTTGTCTTGCTAAGGAATTAGAGGGAAGTGCAATTCATTTTGACCGTCTGGCTGAGGCCATGTATGACGCAGATGTGATCATATGTGCAACCGGAGCTCCTCACCCCATACTTACTCAAGAAAAGGTGGAAGCATCTGTTCCTGTTGAAAACCTGGAGAAAATGGTGATGGTGGACATTGCCAATCCAAGGGATATTGAGGAAGATGTGGCTCAGCTGGGAGTGAGACTTTACAACATCGACGATCTCCGCGATATAGCCGATAAAAACAGGAATATGAGGGAGCACGAAGCATGTGAAGCTGAAAAGATCATTGCTGATGAACTACAGCTCCTGGAAACATCCCTGCGGCATCTGGAAGTTAAACCCATTATTGGAGATATCAGATCCCAGGCCGAATTAATCCGGCAAAGAGAAACCAAAAAGGCACTTCGCATGCTGGGAGACATGAACGGTAAGGAAAGAGTGGTTGATGATCTAACCAAAGTGGTAGTGGATCGTGTTTTTTATGATATAATCCATAATTTAAAAGAAGCAGCAGAAAATGATGATAAAGATGTTTTAGAAGCTGCAAAATATATTTTTAAGGATGAATAACGCTAATAATTTTTTTTAAAGTGTTAAAATTTTTAATATCTATAATTTTTAAATGCCAAATCCCTTCTAAAAACTAAGTTTTCTAAAGTGCTAAAGCCATTCTAAAATCTTAAACCCGCATTCTAAAAATGCAAAATTTTCTAAAATAAGTTTTAACCCCATCCAAGTAATTACCTCTGATTTTGAATTAAAATTTTTAGCTAGAGTTTCTTATTGGAGCTAGAGTTTCTTATTGGAAATATTATATGAAACGATTCAAAAATAAACAACTTTTTATCTCCTAAATTGTCAATGAATTTAACCCACAGCACGATGGTTCAGATTCGAGTCAACAAATGAACCTATCATTTACTCCATACTAATTGTTAACTGGATGATGCTTGTCAGTTTTTGATTATATCGAATCCATCTAAGCAACATACTTCGTTACCAATAGTACAGATTCGTAAAATAACAGTTCACAAAATTATAGATTCTTAGGTAATTAGATTGGAAATGATTCAGAAATAAATTCGAGAATTAATCAGATTCAAAATATGAAATGAAAAAAATAGATATAAATCATGTTATTTCATCATTTGGAACGTTATCATCCGGTACATCAATCATACCCAGTAAACGTGTGGTAAATATCATTAGAAAAGGAGCAACCAGTACTGTAGCAATAACGTCCCCCACTGTGGAACCCAGATAAGGAATTCCATGGAGGGTGTCAAAGAGTACACTTCTAACAATGATGAGCACGGCTATGGTGATCAAGGAGACCACAAGCATGTTTCCAATACCCACTCTGCGTATTTTTCTAAAGACCTGAGGTAGGTTAAAGCCCCATCGAAGACTTCCTTCATGGTGAGCCATGGTTAAGATTGCCCCTTGCATCGTGATATTGAAACAAAGGAAGAAAATTGCTGCAATGATTATGGTCAAATAAGTGTCCATGGGCCCAAAATCAAGGCCAGTCATGCCCACCAGTCCCGCAAATCCAAAAATAAACAGGATTACCGGAATTATGAAATAAACAATTAGAATCACACTTTCTTTGACCCCATGCGTGAATAAATTCAATGGATGGTGGAAACTGGGAGGCCGGGTTGATCCCTGTACTGTTTCCTCCACTATGCGGAAACCATATCCTATCTCCAAAAAAGACAAGAAGAGAATAACAATAATTATTAAACCAATAATTATTAAACTGCCAAATGCACCATCAAATGTTGAAAAATTTTCTAATCCAATCAGGTGATCCGTTAAAAATAATATTACCCCTAATACTAGAAAATTACGCCAATCTGATACCGCGTAACGTGTTGAATCTTTTATAATGGACTTTAATTTCATAGAGCACACCTACATCCCCTAAAAACTCCTTAAAATTGCCATATGGGAAAAATTAGGGAGATCTTAGTAGATAATGAATTTGATTACTGATATTAGATTTAAACTTATATAAACTGTTTCTCACTATAATTGTCTTACCAATCTCGTTATTTGTATCTTAAATATTAGAATTATTATCCTGAGACCATACTAAAATATTTCAGAATTTTATAATCCATATTAATGATATAAATTACATTTCTGTTTAAAACGTCCAGATACAATACATCTAGTTAAAAAATAAGGAATAATAAAACGAATTTGAAATTAAACAATCTGAAATAAAAGAATCTAAAATAAAGGATTAATAAGAGACTCAAGATAAAAAAACATCTAAAAAAAGAATTAAAATTAAAGGATTTAAAAATAAGAGACTCAAAATAAAAAAACATCTAAAAAAAGAATTGAAAATAAGGGATTGAAATAAATCCCCCATTAAATACGTATGATCAGGCAAACATATTCTTAGGTTCGTTCTTCTCTTTTTCATGATGTTTCAGTGCGTACTGGAAGTTCTCCCAGGTCACACTATCCTGGTCCTCAGATATTGCCTTGTGCAGTGCCACCTTAAGCAGCCGGTCCTTGATGTCTCGGCCGGACATGCCCTTGGATAGGCTGGCCAGTTTCTTCGCATCAGTATCAACTGGCAAAGGCATGGATTTTATGTACAGTTCCAGGATCTCTTTCCTTTCATTCTCATCAGGGAGGGTGAATTCTATTTCCTCTTCGAACCTGCTTCTTAGAGCATAATCCAGTAATTGAGGATTGTTCGTGGCCCCAATGGTGACCACACCTAAGTTAGGGTTGATGCCATCCAGTTCAGTCAGTAATGCGTTGACCACTTCAGAAACATCCCCTCTCAGGGACTGGTATTTACGGTCCAGACCAATGGCATCTATTTCATCGATGAATATAACTGCAGGCCCACATGTTGATGCAGCATCGAAAAGGTCGTGTATCTGGCGTGCTCCATCACCAACATGTTCCCCTATGAGACTGGTGGCTTTAACCAGGAAGAGGGGAACCTGAAGTTCGTGGGATAATGATTTAGCCAGCATGGTTTTACCAGTACCCGGTGTACCATGGAACAATACATTCTTTGGTGCCCATTCCTGGAAAGTTTCTGGTTCCTGCAGGTACTTGGTTATGATCTTGCACTTGGTCTTGGCCCGTTCCTGACCAATGACATCACTCATCTTAAGGTTACTTTCAATTTTTTTGATCTCACGTACCTCTTCCACTTCCATCAGGAGTATAGAAGTGTTTTGAGTTATCCTGGAATCATCTGGGTGGGCTTTAATTACCTTGAAAGCAAAATCTGGCAGTAATTTCTGGTCGAAAAGGAATGATCCTTCTTTTACTGTGGATCCTACCCATTGTTCCCGAGCATAGAGTTCGAAAAGTTCATTATCGAATATCTCGATCTTAGGATTTTCCACCAGGTTGCACAGGAAGGGATAACCAATGGACTGGAGTACCACCATTTTGGTTTCTTTCCCGACTTCTTCCAGACCAGTGGAGGTCTTTTTTTCAGATACAATCGGATCAGGAGTTATGTTGTTGAGTTTCAATATATCACATTTTTACGCCTTTTTTTCAAATAATTGGCATGATAAATTCTTTATTTTGTTAAATAATAAATTTAAGAAATAAAACTGATTTTTTAATGTTGAATTTATATATAGATTATTTGTAAGATTTATATATAGATGCTAGTTATTTAAGAGTTTTTTCGTTACCATAAATTGTCCTATATTAAGGGTAATAAATAAAGGGTAATAAATACCAGTACTATGATTACACCACCTAATATGAATTTCCAAATAAATTATAATGACACTTAAACTATCTGCAATCTTGTCATAACATGCCCATTATTGAATATTCAATAGGCAAAATAACAAATGATCATTTTACATTATAACGATAAATTAATATCATATGAATACAAAATTATAACAAATTAAGTAATCGAGGGGGTATATAACTGATGAAATTGTCTAAAAAAATGTTATTAGGGCTAGTGGTTCTTGTTTGTTTTGTTGTTGTTGTATCGGGATGTACTTCAAGTAATAATAGTTCCAATAGTAACCCGTCGAGTTCTAACTCGTCCAGTTCAAATGCATCAGCTTCCAGTGATGTTAATATTGTGGTAAGTTATTCTGGTAGTTGGGCTGTTGATGCAAGTGGTCCCTTTGGATATCGTTCACTTTCCGGTACTGGAGATCAAACCAATAACATTGGTAGTGTAACTGGATCTGTAACTGCTGCTGCTCGTAAAACAGATGGGGGCACTAGTGTTCTAACCGTTTCCATAACTAAAGGTGGAAAAACACTCGCTTCACAAAGTACTTCTGCCCCATACGGCGGAGCTACCGCAGTTGCCACCGGGGTTTAATATCCATTTTTCATTTTTTTTATTTTTATGAAAATAACATCTATTTAATCCCTGTTTTCAGCTAATCCCACCCATATACTGTTTTCAGGAAAAAGTATATCAAAATTAAATCATCCCTCCAAATATACTCAGCTATTTTTAAGTTAATTTTATACGCCTTAAAGTTCATAAGTACACACTAACATGAACTATATATTTTTACACACCAGTTCATGTGCAATTTAAAAAGGTAAAAACTAGGAATTAAAGGCATAAAGGAGGTGAAAATGTATGAAAAAACAAATAATTCTAACAATGTTAACCCTATTTATTGCAGTGATTCTGGCCAGCTCGGCATCAGCAGTAATGACCGTTAGTAACGGCATATACAATGTTTCCGTGCAGGACAATTTAACTGAGGACGATGTAGGTACATGGACTGCGTGTACCGGACCAAACCATCCCTATCCAGACCAAGATGTTTTATACGGTGGTGTAGATCAGGACCCTTATACTACTTACTTAACTGTTCGGGATATTACTGGGCAAACAGATTACACTTCTAGATCCGGGAGAAACCCCTCTGCTCCATACACACAGGAAGATTTAGATGACTATGCAGTATCAGTCACTCAGGTAAGCCCTACTCAGATTGACACCACATGGGTAGTTGGCACCAGCAGCCCCCTATTCCAGGTCCTCCAGAGTATCCAGATCCTTGGAACTACCTATGAAGATTCCCGTATACAAGTAACCACATATATAACCAATTTAAACCAAGATATTGCACGAAATTTTGCTATCCGTTACTACTGGGATCTTGCTGTTGCTGGTAACGATGGTTCACAAGTACGACCTAGAGACCCCGACGGAGCATGGCAAACCACAGAGGAAGGATGGATTGACCCTACGTTTAAGGAATGGGAAGCTACTGACGATCCAAATAACCCTACATTCAGTGTTTACGGTTCTGTTATAAATCCTACCGGATCAACACCACCAGAACTTCTAATTGCGGCTGCGTATGAACCTTCTAGATTCAATGCCTATGACTACACTCCAACCGGCCAGTCTATCACTAGCGATAGTGCAATGTTGTATTACTGGGACCCAATTACTGTTCAACCTAGAGGCACTAGTTCTGTAACAGCTTTCCTATTCACTGCACCATTCAACGCACCAACTAATTCCACTAGCACTGCCACAACTGTGGGAGCTGCTTCTGCAACTACTACCTCAACTGGGAAAACCATACCCATGCAAACTACAGGCGCACCTATTGGACTGTTGATAGTTGGTATGTTAGTAACAGTAGCCGGAACTGTGTATCCACGGATGAAAAAATAAAACCCCCATTTTTTTTATTTTTTTAAAAACGATTATTTATCTCAGTTTTCTATTAGTTAAGACTATAAAATGAATATAAAGGATATTTAATGGACTATGACCAGACCACATTCAAATATAATTCTAAAACAAGATCAATATCTGAAAGTAATTTATATTAATATTAATTAAATTTTATTCTTTTTATCTATTTATACTGTTCTTTAAAGGTTATTTTAAACCGAGTTCCCTGGCTTCGGTTCAGTTCAATGGTACCATCTATCTGGGCGGTTAAATTATTAACCAACTGCAAACCCAGGGTTTCAGTGTTCTTAAAATCAAGATCCGCAGGTAATCCCACACCATTATCCTCTATTATTAGAGTAAATTCATCACCTTTTTTATAAAAGGTTATATTAATTTCACCTTCTGCTTCATCCACAAAGGCATGTTTCATGGAATTAGTGATTAACTCGTTTACAATAAGTCCTAAAGGAACTGTAGTGTTTATATCAACCATTAAATTTTCTAAATTCATGTGAAGACTGATACGTCCCTCTTCAGGCATGTAAGTGTGGTAAAGATCATTACCTAAAGTTCGGATGTAATCTCCAAAATCAATTCTTTTAAGATCAGTGGATCTGTATAATCTCTCATGGATCAAAGCCATGGACTTAGCACGGTTCTGACTTTCCCGGAATATATCCAGTGCTTCCTCATCATGGATATACTGAGATTGAAGATTCAATAAACTGGATATCACCATCAAATTATTTTTAACACGATGATGAATCTCCTTTAAAAGCATTTCTTTTTCGTTTAATGCTTCTTTTATCTCATTTTGTACTCGTTTAAGTTCTGTAATATCCTGGTTTACTCCAATGGTTTTTACGGTGTTCCCATATTCATCTTTTTCAATCCCATTACGAACAACAATTACTCTTTTTTCCCCATCAGCTCGAACAATGACATGTTCAATTTCATTGGAGTAAGCAGGATCATCAGCACTTAAAGCTCTTTCAATTTCTTCTGCAACAACGGAAGATACCTCAGGGGGAATGAATTTAGAGGCGTAATCATTAGACGACATCTGGTAACCCCCTTCATCTTTAGCAGTGGTTCCGTAGAGTGCATAGAATTGATCATCGAATGTGAACATGTCCGATGCAACATCATACTCCCAGCTACCCATTTTAGCCAGATCCAGGGCGATTCTGAGACGATGCTGTGTGGCAATTAAGTCTCTCTCCGCTTTTTTCCTTGGCCCAATATCCCTTAATGAACCCTCAACCCCCACGGGTTGGTTATTTTCATCTTTAAGGAAATGAGAATTTACTGATACGTAAACAGTTTCTCCATCTTTGTTTTCCAGAGCTAATTCATAATCATTAACTTCCCCTTTTTCCTTAATCAATTCTAACAACTGAACCCTATCTTCAGGGTTTTGGTAAACAGTTTCAACCTGCCTTCCAATTAGGTAATCCCTGGAAAATCCGGAATATCTTTCAATGGAGGGGCTCATTTCGATTATTTTTCCATTAATATCAGTTTGATAATACACATCCTGAACATTCTCAAAAATTTTCCGGTACTTTCTTTCACTTTCTTCCAGATCACTTCTTCGCTGCATTGCCACTGCAAAAAGGTTGATCAAAGATTGTACCATTTCCTTATTTTCTAATTTACTGCCTTTTTCAAGGAATATATTGACAGTTCCGTAAAGTTTTCCCTGGGATTTAAAACCAGTACCATAAACATCCCCCACATCCATAATAGTTTCCACAATTTTGGGCAAACTCCCACAAAATACAGGGCATAATTCTTTTTCTATTTTAATAAGCCCGCCACTGAGAATCATGTCCTTTGATTCTAGAGAGTAATCATTGAAAGAACTTAGTGGCACCTTTATCTCTAGGGCCTTACTTGAAAATTTCGGGGTAAATTCATTTAATTTTTCACTCTTTCCACTAACTGCGTGCACATGGAAACTATCCGAAAAAGGATCATAGACAGTTACCGCAACAATCGAGTTTTCAATCAAATTATTCAATTTTTTGGCTATGAATTTATAAATATCCGAACTAGGAGGTAAATCAACAAGTTTTAAAGCGGTTTGGGATAAAAACCGTTCATTTTCAATGATTTTTTCAGTAGATTCTTTTTTAGATTTTAAAATAGCCCTTAATTCAATTAATTCATCCATGAGTTCTTTCTCGGATTTGCATTCATCCCTCATATGATCCTCAGATAAATTTTGATTTATTTGAAATAGTTGAAAATATCAGATTGGTTCAGGTCATTAATTGACTATTTTAATTATTTATGTTCAGTAAACATGAATTTTTCCTTTGACCATGAGAAAAAATCTCCCTAAAAAAGTAGTACCAAAAATTTTAAATACTTTGTTCTATAAGTATAGAACATTCGATATATGTAGAACTATTCGATACCAGTAGAACAATAAATAACATGTAGGACGCGATTTACTAAGGAGCAAAGAATATGGGATTCATTGACTTGTTTAAAAAACCCCAAACGGTTGAAAGTGACCAAGGAGGAGATAAGATGGAGAAAAAAGATGCATTAGATATGTTCTGTTACCAGTGTTCACAAACTGCACGTGAAACTGGTTGTACCGTTGTAGGAGTATGTGGAAAACAGCCCACTGTGGCCCGACTGCAGGACAACCTGCTATTTGCCATAAAAGGAATATCAGCTTACCTATACCATGCCCGTGAACTGGGATATACTGATGATGAGGTGGACGCCTTCCTGGAAAAGGGTTTCTTCTCCACTTTGACCAATGTCAACTTCGACGCCGCAGACCTGGTGGAACTGGCCATAGAAGCAGGTAAAATGAATATCAAAACCATGCAACTACTTAAAAAGGCCCATATCGAAACCTACGGCGAACCTGTGCCCACAGAAGTACCGGTTGGATCAGTTAAAGGACCTGGCATTGTAGTCACTGGCCACAGCCTCAAAAACCTGGAAGAACTCCTGAAACAAACTGAAGGAAAGGGAATTAACGTATACACCCACTCTGAGATGTTACCAGCCCACGGATACCCTGGACTTAAAAAATACAAACACTTGGTGGGACAGCTGGGAGGACCCTGGTTTGACCAAAAACAGACCTTCTCCAAATACCCTGTTGCTATCCTGGGAACTTCAAACTGTGTACTCTTACCCAGAGATGAATACAAAGAAAGAATGTTCACCAGTGGGGTAGCCCAGTTACCTGGAGTGCAGCATATAGATGACAATGATTTCACCCCAGTAATTGAAAAAGCCCTGGAGCTTCCAGAACTGGAAGATGAACCACGAAACACCGTACTAACCACTGGATTCGGAGCTTCAACCGTGCTATCCCTCGCTCCAAAAATTAAAGAACTTGTGGAAGCTGGGAAAATAAAACAGTTCATCCTGGTGGGTGGATGTGACTCTCCAAAACCTCAGGCAAAATACTACACCGAATTTGTGGAGAAACTCCCTAAAGAAGCAGTAGTTCTGACACTGGCCTGTGGAAAATACCGTTTCAACGACATGGATTTAGGGGATATTGAAGGTGTGCCCCGACTGATAGACCTGGGACAGTGTAACGATGCCATAGTGGCAGTAGATATTGCAGTGGCCCTAACTGAACTATTCGGTGTGGAACTCAATGAACTGCCATTAACCATTGTTCTGAGCTGGATGGAACAAAAAGCAGCTGCAATTCTCTGGAGTTTACTGGCCCTGAACATTAAAGGAATGTACATTGGACCTATTCTCCCTGCATGGGCCAACGATGACATCCTGAAAGTTCTGGTAGAAAACTACGACTTGAAACCAATTGGAGATCCAGAAGAAGACATTAAAGCCATAATGGGGGAATAAATACCCCATTTCCCTCCTTTTTTAGGGAGGATAGAATTAGTGAAAAAATTATTTTAGAGGTCCACTTAAATTATTGCCCACTCGAAATATTAAAAAAACTATAACAATGCTGGTGTTCCTATGAATATAGTTGAAATGGAAAAAAGTCCAATTGTGGACACTCCCCATAAAGTGGATGTTAGAAAGTTATATGATACAAAAAACGCTTTAACAGTACATATAACTCTCCAACCTGGTGAAAAACTTAAAAAGCATATTACTCCAGTGGATGTTTTTTTCTATGTTTTAGAAGGTCATGGCATAGTAGAAATTGGGGATGAAAAAAAAGAAGTTTCAAAGGACACATTAATAGACAGTCCTGCCCATATACCACATTGCTGGTACAATGAAAGTCAAAATAAACTCCGTTTTTTAGTAGTTAAAGTGCCTAAACCAACTGCTGAAACCAAACTATTATAAAAACTTAAATAAATAGTAAAGGAGGAGTTAGATGTCTAAAAAAGAATGTGACGAAGACAAAGCATTTGAACAGGCTTTGAAGGGTAAAATGGGTTGGAAATGTTCATGTGCACTGGAAATTATTGAAAACAAATCATCCCTGCGGGATGTTACCTGCAAAAAATGCGGTATGACATTCAAAACTGATCGGGATACAGATCTCTGTTTCCGCTGTGAAAGAGGTCAATGAAATAATGAATAGTAAAAATAATAACTGGAACAATCAATTAATGATAAACAGGTTAAAGGATGAAAAATGGTAAAAAATAACATGAATCATAACCCCCCTATCATAAAGGGAGATATAACTAGAGGCATAAACGAGAATAATAGTGATACAAAAGAGAATAATCACATCTCTAATTCTGAAAATATCCAGATCGAACTTTTCGCCACCCCCGATGGTGTAAAGGCAGTAAAAAGCCCGGTCAGGGTGAAGATTTTATCCATGCTCCGTGAGGGTGATCTCAACTTTGATGAGTTAGTTAAGTTTTCTGGCCGTGCAAAATCAACTGTATCAAGTCATCTTAAATCCCTGTCCCGAGAAGGAATAATTAGTTCCAGGGTGGACCCGTATGATGCTAGGAAAAAGATATTTTTCATCCAATCAGAATACATCGGCAAACTGCAACGAGAACAACTTCAGGAGGACATTAGCGCCTATATCCAGAGGTACATTTCAAGTGAAAATGATCCCTTTGAGTTCTTCCGTCTGATATTTCACACCATCCGCATTTCACTACTCACCCAGGGAGTGGATATAGACCCAATACTTCACGAAGCAGGTTTAAAGGTGGGAGAAGCCCTTTATGAAAAGGTTAAAGATCCAGATAGGGATACATTCATAGGAAACATTGCCAGCTTCTGGCAGACACACAGCCTGGGAACCGTGACCATTAAAACCCTTGAACCTCTAACCATAAGCGTTCAGGACTGTTTTGAATGCAGTGGACTGCCCTATCTTGGTAGGCCTGCCTGTGCTTTTGATAGTGGTATCCTCGAATCATTGTTCAGTCTTTATAACAATGAAAAAGCCAGGGTTAAAGAAACCAAGTGTTACGCTCTGGGAGATAAATACTGTCGTTTTGTGATTGAATAAGTGTTATTAAATAACAAATTAGTAAATTAAGTAATTAAAATTAGATTATTTTACTTAAATGCCGTTTACTTAACTGTTTTAGTTAATTACCTAACTTAACTACCCTACTTAACTGCCCTGAATCTTGCTTTAGCAACTAACCATCTCAATTGGCGATCTTTTATTTTTAAATAATCAGTATCTTCATCTGTAAACTCGTTGATGATTTTAGTTAAAACGTGTTCTTCAATTAAATCATTAATTAACAGCAGTAAGTGATCTTCTTCATCAGAACCATCTTTCATTAAATGCTTAACCAAAAACTGCTCTTCCATTTAATCACCAATTTTAATCTCTGGTAATATTATTGTTTGATTAATATATAATTGTTAATCATCCACATAGAAAATACCAAGAATAATTCTGTTAAAAAAAAAACTCTTTGAAAACAAACTTAGGGATATTTTGGAGAAATTCAGGCCAAAAATCCTTAAAAATAAAAAATCCCTAAAAAATAATAGTAATTAACCTTTTAAAACTTTTTTATAACCCTCTTTCATCACCAGTGAATCCTGCTCCAATAGAGGGGTTTCACAGATAATAGTGGCATCCCAACCGCAATCAACCAGTTCCTGGAGGAGTGGTTCTAAAGGTGGGCCGTATTCTTCTTCCATCAGAATATGGTGTTTTCTTTCACCTGCATCAGTGTACTCGATACGGGTAAAGTGGCAGTGCAATGCTTCCTTGCCTTTGCCTATTCCATCCAATCCTTCTTCTAATCGGGTCAGTATACGATGATAATCATCTGCTCCTTTTATGCAACCCCTGCCCCTGGCGTGAAGGTGGGCAAAATCTATGGTGGGAGAAAAATGGTCAAATGACTGGCATATATCGATGATTGCATCCAGATTACCCAGTTGTGATCTTTTTCCAGTGGTTTCCGGGGCGAAGGTGAATTTTTTTATTCCCAGGGAATCCAACTTTTCCAGAAGCTCAGTTATTGCTCCTTTACATCTTTTGAGTGCATCAAGGGGCGTGTACTTTGTGTAAAATCCTGGGTGGAAAACAATACGATAGGCACCTATCCACTCTGCTGCTTGGGCTGATTGAACCAGTCTTTCAATTGATCTTTCCAAAACATCATCTTTTTGTGCAGCTAAATTGATGTAATAAGGTCCATGCATTGAAATCCTTACATTGTTAGAACGGGCATTTTCACCCAGTTTAAGACCGGATTGTTTTTGAATCTTCACTCCATAAGTGGCCTGATATTCATAGGCTTCCAAACCTATGTCACGGATATAATCACAAACATTGACTGTTTGACCCTTGAAACCTATTGGATTGCCTGCTGGCCCAAATTTTATCCTTTTTTTCATGTTATCCTGTAGAATAGTTAAAATAATTTAATTTAAAGTAAATCATCGATTGAGTAATCAATGGAAAGTTTTACACCTATCTCTTTACATCTTTATCCCTTACAGCTTAATCTTTACAGCTTATCTCCGATTCCTCAGTCACTTCTACAAAGGCAATCAATGCTGCCACCGCTCCTTCAGCACAGGCTACAACCCACTGTTTGATTCCACCGGTTATATCTCCAGCAGCGTAGATTCCAGGAATGTTGGTTCGCTGGTGCTTATCAGTTACTATGTAGCCTCCTTTGTCCAGTTCCACACCGGCAGTTATGGCTACTTGATTAAGGGGTTCTTCTCCCACAGCAATGAAAACACCATCAGTTGGGAAATCCTTCTTCTCCTGTGTTTTAAGGTTGACGAGGGATACACTGTTAACTGCCTGTTTACCATTTATCTTTTCCACTGCTGAATCCCAGATTACGGGAATTTCATGTTCTTTTAATTTACTCTGAAGATATTTTTCAGCCCTTAACTGATCTCTGCGATGTATGATGGTTACGTTACAATCCAGGTCTTTTAAGTAGATTGCTTCCTGAACTGCGGCATTTCCTCCCCCCACTACCATCACGTTCTTACCCTTGAACAGGGGCCCGTCGCAGGTGGCGCAATATGAAACTCCACGGCCCAGGAATTCAAACTCACCCGGCACATTCAGTCTTCTGTGATGACTTCCTGTGGATATCATCACAGCCTTTGCCTTATATTCCCCTTTGGTGGTGGTTACTAGAATACCAGAGGGATCATTTTTACTGATTTTTCGAACTTCTTCCATGTTTTTAATAGGGATATGTTTTTCCACCTGTTTTCTCATCTTCTCCAGTAGTTCCTTTCCAGATATCACATCAAAACCAGGGTAGTTCTCCATAATCGGAACCATATAACCGGAGCCTGCCCCAGTCATCCTTTCCAGTATTACTGCATTCATTCCCTGCCTTCCGGCGTATATTCCTGCAGTTAATCCTGCAGGTCCTCCCCCAATGATAATCAGATCGTATTCTTCCATGTGAAAACTCTCCACTTACTCATAGATACTTCTGTATTTCTTCCTTCAAAAATTTGTTCACCAGTTTACCATCTGCTTTACCCTTGAGCTCTTTCATTGCCATTCCCATCAGGGATCCCATGGCCCCCATTTTTCTTTCGGTAATCAATTTTTCATTGGAAGATACTATTCCTGAGATTATATCCCTGACGTTTTCTTCTGAAAGCATCAAGAGATTTAAATTTCCAGCAGCCTCTTCAGGAGTCCAGTTTTCCTTCAAAATTCCCACCAGCACATCCGAAACAGCATCCTTAGATATCTTACCCTGTTTCAGTAACTGGAATGTTCCCTTCAGACTATCCGAGAGATCCTCCACATCCAGACCTTCCCTTCTGAGTTCTTTGAGAGTGTAAGCCAGTAGTGAAGCCACAGTTGTTGGTTCAACCCCACATTCTGCAACAATTTCTTCGAACTGTTCGGTCCTATCCTGTCGCACCAACTGGTGTGCTAGATCTTCACTTAACTTATATTCTTTTATTATACGGGCCTCTTTTTCTTTGGGAAGTTCCGGAAGATTGGCCTGGACATGTTCCAGGAGTTCTCGGGAGACCACCTGAGTGGGAATATCAGTTTCTACGTACATCCGGCTGGCAGTGGGCAATGGCCGGAGATACTCCGTATTGGCATCATCCAATGCTTTCCTGGTTTCCTCGGGAACACCATCTAAAGCCATTTTAGCCCTTCTCTGCACCTCTTCCAGGGCATTTCTGGCTTTGTCTCCTTCATCTGCAACCAGGATAAAGGCATCGTTTTCGCCAATTTTCAGGAACCCGTTAATCAGTTCTACTTCATGGGAGGTTATTCCATAGGCCGGTAGTTCATCGGTGTGGAATATACCTGCTACGCCCATTTTTTTGGCATATCCTGCAAGTTCAGTTCCAAATCTCCTCCCTGGCTGGACTTCTTTACCGATTAATTCTTTGTAACCGTTTAATTTGATTGCTAAAACTTTCCCATCTTTTTTAAGGGCTTTGGCTATGATCTTGGATTCTGTGTCCTTGAGGGTTTCTCCCAGATCATGTATCTGGTCTTCAACCTGTGCCTCTCTTTTTTTAAGTTCATCCATGATTTCCAGGAGTTTTAGCTGGCGGGTGACCTCGTTTTTCACCAGTTGTTCCATGGAGTCCAGATCCTGTACTCCCTTCACTTCAACCCGGGCCCCTTCCCTGATGGAAATATTCAGATCCTGGCGTATGGTTCCCAGGCCCCGTTTTACCTTGGTACTGCGCAGAACCTGACCAATTTGGTATGCCACTTCCCGTACCTGTTCCGGCTGGTTCATGGAAGGGTCCGTGGTTATCTCCAGTAGGGGTATTCCAAGCCGGTCCAGGCGGAATTCCACCTTTCCCTTCCTTTGACCCATTCTTCTGGCGGCATCTTCTTCCAGACCGAGGTTTTCAATGACAACCTTACCATAGGGTGTGTCCATGTGTCCCTGAATTGCCAGTAAACCTGTTCTCTGGAACCCTCCGGTGTTACTTCCATCAATTACCTGTTTTCGCATGGTGTGGAACTCGTCCACCACCGTCATGTTAAGAAGGGTTGCAATTATTAGTCCTATCTCCAGTGCCTCCTGATTTAAGGGATGTGGTGGTTCATCATCAGTTTCCACCAGACAGGTGTGATGAGGATAAGCATCGTAGCAGAAGGTGAGTTCACGGCGTGACTCTTCAAAAGCAGCCCGGTCTATTTTACCCAGTTCACTCTGGGTGGGCCTCAGATACCTTAAAACACGGTAATCCGGTTTTTTATCGGTGAGCTCACATTCACAGGGACAGAAGAGCTTTTTGGTAGTGTTAAGCTGCTGGTGTATCTCCAGACCCATCATAAGGCCTAGTTTCTCGTAATCCATTTCAGTATTCATATCAATCACCATGACTCCATCTCATTCCCCGTAATCTCGCAGGAAGTATTTGGAAGAGGATTTTTCATCCATTTCTCCCTTCAGGTTAATTTGCATTATCGTTTTAACTTCTTCCAGTTGGTTAGTTTGTCCCAATGCCCATACCAGTTTCACGTAGGCTGTCTCTGGCAGCATGTCCCCTACTGCGATAACACCTGAAGATAGGATTTTACGGCCAGTACTGTACACGTTGAGGTTGGTTCGACCGTAAAGACACTGGGAAGTCATGACCACCGGGATTTCTTCATCTGCTGCCCTCTGTAACGAGGGGATCAGGTGATCCGGGCAGTGCCCCAGACCGGTTCCTTCCATTAAAATACCCCTGTAACCCTTATCAATATGGTAATCCAGGAGTTCGGCGGCTATTCCAGGGTAACTTTTTATAAAGCCCACCTTTTCCTCCAGGGAGTCATTGACTTCCAGCTGGCACTCTCCCCTTTTACGAGGGGTGAATGTTTTATCAATGATTTTAACCCTGCCATCTTTTACCCTGGCCAGTGGGGGGCTGTTGATACTGTTGAAGGTGTCCCTGCGGCTGGTGTGCATTTTACGGACCCTGGTTCCCCGGTGGATGTGTGCCTTGTTATCATTTTCTGTAGCATGCATGCAAACTGTGACCTCGGCTACGTCTGACTTGGCCATGGCCACGGAACTCATCAGGTTTAAGAAAGCATCTGAAGATGGTCGATCCGAGCTTCTCTGGGCACCGGTGATGATGATGGGAACTGGTGTCTCCAGTATGAAACTTAAAGCAGCTGCAGTGTAGTGCATGGTGTCGGTTCCATGGGCTACTACCACACCATCAGCACCCCCATGGATTTCATCAGCCACTGCCCTGGCAGCCTGAACCCAAAATTTTGGTTTCATGTTTTCGCTTAAGATGTTCATTATGGCCTTTCCACTGATGTTGGCCTCATCTAAAAGTTCAGGAGTGGCCCTTAAAAGATCATCGGCAGTGAATGCAGGGTGAACTGCCCCTGTTTTATAATCAATGATGGATGCAACTGTTCCCCCGGTGGATATAATTGATACATCCATCTTTTCAGGGTCCCGTTTTATCTCCAATGGCGGGAGGTTTATTTCGGGTTTATCACCCTTTTCAAGGAGTTTCACTTCCGATCCAGCCAGGGCAATGCCCACATTGTAACCACTGTCCATTTTCAGAACAATGTGTAATTCATCAGCATCTTCGGCCCGGTCCAGGAGCATGCCCCTGTATTCAGTGTCATCTTTTTTTATGGATATAATGTCTCCAATGGAAATATTCTGTGATTTTAGAAATTCTTTGGCTCTTCCACGATAACTCATAGCATCCCTCTAATTTTCTTGGATAAAGTGAATTTTGATAGATTTATCATTTCATTTCATATTCTTTATTTACAATATTCCTATAATCTTTATTTATTCAACCATTTTATTCATTCTTATTAATTCAAATATTCCATTCACCTCTGACATAATCTCAAATTTAATATGATCATTACTGATTATTGGTGGATTAATGATTATTGTTGGTAATTTTAAGATAAAAGTCTATAAAAGCCAGTTAAAATTAGAAAAGAAAATAAAATAAAGAATTATATGGGTTGATTAAGTAAAATAGAAAATATAGAAGAGAATGTCCGAATTAATTCTCTCTCAATTCTTTTTCTGAACCATTAAGACAGAAAAGATCATTTTTAAGTTCCATATTCTCTGCCACTTCACATTCCGGGCATATACAGTCGTCTTCTTCCAGGTTACATTGGGATTTGCCCAGTATACAGTAGAGTCCTTCGTATTTTTCCTGGGCGCACTGGTTGTACATGGGGCAGTCTGGACATATACATAGGTCTCCCATCTCATCTAACAGTTTTTCCCCAATTTCTGAATCAGATAGGCCTTCTGAAGATAATTTATCCATTTTTTCTTCGAATTTGTCCATTTTTATCATTCCAGCTATTATTTTTCCTTCCTGCATTACTTTTATTAATACAATCAGTTTCCAATCAAAAAGTGGCCAGTTAGTCTTTCAGTTTTATGTCTATTCCCACTGGACAGTGGTCCGATCCCATAACATCAGAAAATATGTAGGCAGATTCTACATTATCCATGAATTCCTGGTTTACAAAGAAGTAATCCAGTCTCCAGCCAACGTTTCGTTCCCTTGCACGTGTTCTGTAGCTCCACCAGGTGTAGTTTTCAGGTTCAGGGTTGAGTTCACGGAATGTATCCACGTAACCATGACTGAGGAATCGATCCAGCCATTCCCGTTCTTCTGGCAGGAATCCTGATATTTTCTCATTTTCTTTGGGGCGTGCCAGGTCTATCTCGTTATGGGCAGTATTCACATCCCCACAGACCACGATGTTTCTTCCCTCTTCCTTCAATGCACCAGCATAGTCCAGGAAGGAGTCATAGAAATCCATTTTGTACTGGAGACGCTCTGGAGACATTTTCCCATTGGGAAAGTAAATGTTAAACAGCACAAAATCCCCATAATCAGTTATTAAGGTACGCCCTTCACTATCGAATTTGGGAATTCCAAAGCCGTTTTCCACTTTTTCAGGTTTTAGACGTGTGTAAGTCGCCACACCACTGTATCCCTTGCGTTCTGCTTCGGAGAGATATAGCTGATAATCATCTAGGTTCTGAATATCCTTAGGGAACTGTTTCCGATGGGCTTTAGTTTCCTGGATGCATAATATATCTGGTTTATCTCCCATTAACCAATCTTTGAATCCTTTTCTGTGAACAGCCCTGATTCCATTGACGTTCCATGATAATATTCTGATTTTCCTCATTTTGCACCTCTTTAAAATTCACTGGCTTACCGTAATGATTTACCATCAACTGATTTACTAAAAACCATTAACTGATTACTAAAAATATCATCGGTTTTCATAAATATTTAAACAGGATTTTAATCCTTCATCTTTTAGTGTCCAGTAGTGACCTGATTTTATTCATATCGAGTTTTCGCTGGAATAACGGTGATTTTTTATCCTGGTACACACTCAGGTTTTCTTCAAATGTTCTTTTATTGGGATTCTGGTAAAAGATGCCCAGTGGATATTCTCCTGTTTCTGTGGCTCTGCGGAAGGCTTCATTCCGGTCAAGTGGGTCATGGTCATCCTCCAGGTCGTAGGTGTGTTCCCTGAACCAGTCCCTGGTGTTCACCTTGTTGAAGGTCACACAGGGCTGGAATATGTCCACCAGAGCATATCCTTTGTGTTTTATGGAAGCTTTAAATATTTCAATGGACTGTTTACGGTTTCCACTGAATGTTCTGGCTACGAATGATGCATCCAGTGCTATGGCCACGGCCAGTGGGTTGAAAGGTTCCAGGAAAACACCATCCACCTGTAGTGGTGTGTTGAAGTCCCTCTGACTGGTGGGTGATGCCTGTCCCTTAGTCAGGCCGTAGACCATGTTGTTGTGCACCAGATTGGTGATGTCCGGGTTACGGCGTATGGTGTGCATGAAGTGGTTTCCCCCCTCCCCATACATACAACCATCACCACTGACATCAATAACTGTTAAATTGGGATTGGCCGCTTTTATACCCGTTGCGGGAGATAATGACCTGCCATGTAATCCATTGAACACATTTCCTTTGATGTAGTGAGGGAGTTTGCCAGCCTGACCAATACCCGATACAAAAACCAGGTTTTCTGGTTGTATTTCCAGTTGCGCCAGTGCTGTTTTGAGGTTGCGCAGGATGGATAAGTTCCCACATCCTGGACACCATGCCACATCGGCATCAGGCATGTCAAAGTCCTTTGGTTTCATTTTAAGACCTCCTCTGAATCTGCAGCATCACCCACGCCCATGTTACCCTCATTCTCAATTCCCATGAATTTTCTTATTCTTTCCTCAACTTCCTCCACTGAAAAAGGCATTCCATCATATTTTAAGAATTTTTCCTGTATTTCAAGGCCAGTTTCCAGTTTTATGAGATTGGCCAGCTGTCCCTGGGCATTGTTCTCCATGATAATAACATCATCTGCTTTTTCAAGGTAAGCTTCCATTGATTTGTGGAATGGATAGACCTGTTTTAAGTGTAGAAAACTGATTTTTTCCCCTGGATCTCTTTTAATGTCATTTTTATAGATATTTTCCAAAGCTTCCCTTATGGGCCAGTAGGTAGAACCCCATCCAATGACCAGACTATGGTAATCATCCCCTCCAACCAGTTCCGGAGCCACTGCATCTTCACGGATCTCATCTATCTTCTGTAATCTTTTATCCACCATCTGTGTCCTTATTTTCAGGTCTTCGGTGATGTGACCTTCTTCGTCATGCTCATCTGAATCTACAACCACCAGCCCATCACCATATCCAGGTATTCCTCGCGAGGTGACCCCATCATGGGTGATCAGGTATCTTTTGTATTCCGGAGTGGTTTTAACCAGATAATTCTCATTTTCTACCTCTTCAAGAGGAAGGGAAGGTATGTTGTAGTAGCAGTCTGCGAAGTACTGATCAGATAGAATGAAAACCGGTATCTGGTACTTTTCAGCCATGTTAAAAGCATGTTGGGTGAGGGTGAATGCATCTTCCAGTTTTCCAGGGGCGAATATTATTCGTGGGGATTCTCCGGGACCTGAGTAGAGTGCCAGGTTCAAATCTTCCTGGCTGGTACGGGTGGGTAATCCCACTGCGGGTCCCGGTCTCTGGCCAAGGTAAATGACCACTGGTGTTTCTAACATTCCTGCCAGTCCTACTCCCTCTTCCATCAGGGCAAATCCACTTCCTGATGTGGCTACAATGCTCCTGGCCCCGGCGTAGGATGCTCCCAGTGCCATGTTAATAGCTGCTATTTCATCCTCTGCCTGTTCATATACCAGTTCAAATTCATGGGCATTACCTGCCAGGAAGTTCTGCAGGGGAGTGGAAGGGGTCATGGGATATGATGACATGAACCGACACTCTCCAGCCAGGCATCCGAACCCCACTGCATCGGTACCATTTATCAAAAGCTCATCACGTACTGAAGACTCTCCCTGTAATGAAATATGAATTGTGTCTGTTTCAGATTTCCCTGTTTCAGATTCCATTAAATGTTTACCAATACTGTAACCTGCTTCACCAGCTTTCAAGTCCTTTTGAAGTATTTCCTGACCTTTCCTGGCGAACATGTCACTGATTAGACCGTCGAATATTTCTTTAGGAATGTCCAACAGACATGAAAGGGCTCCAACTGCAATTACATTAGCAAATATTGGTCCTCCCATTTCCTGGGCAGTTTCCATAAGTGGGATTTCTATAAAATTAGGCCCTAAAACAGAATCAAAAATTTTATTATCCTTCACAGATTTCAGGTGCTCTGGATCTCCTATGATCAGAGTATCAGATGAAATTCTGTCCTTGAGGTGATTTACTGCCCCCGAACTTAGTGCCAGTAGGATGTCAATTCGATCTACATATGAAGCAACCCTATGGGACGATACTCTTATTTCAGTGGAGTTTTGACCCCCTCTAACCCTTGACATGTATTCTTTGGTTGAGAAAATGTTGTATCCACTTTGTTTTACGGCCTGGGCCAGTATGGCCTCTACTGTCTGGATTCCCTGTCCAGCCTCACCACACAGAACCAGGGAGATATCTTCTTCTTTTAGGAAAACAGTCATTATTTCACCCCTTGAAACATTATCCCCTAAAATTTAATCCCATTCAAATTTACATCAGTGCTTTTTATAGTTAACATTATGACTTGCAATTTACTTAAAATTTGAGATTATGACCATATGATAAATACTAATTAATAATAGGAGAAGCAATTCATCACTAAATCCTGAAAATATATTTTAACTTTAGAAGCATTATTAATGTTAATCCCATCAATATTAGCCATTAAGAGTCAACTGTCAACATTACAATAGAAACTTGAAAAAAATCGTTAGGATAATTCCATTCCCACAAAAATAAGTTTCATCGATTTGCAAAAAAAATATCTAAAACCAATCCAATAGCTAAAAGCAATCCAAAGGCTTTAAGTGAATAATGAAAGATTTATATTTATTAAAATGTGAGACTTGGTGATATGCTTAATAAATTGAATTTCTCATTAGCCCGAGATAATTGGCCTTTATTAATTAATCTGGGAATACTGTGGATAACTCTATTGTTTATTTATTTTTTGTCAATAAAAATGAACCAGGGTCATTTTGGCTATATCCTTGATGATGCTTACATACACATGGCCATGGCCAAACATTTCGCTCAGGAAGGTATTTGGGGAATCACCCCATACGGTTTTAGTTCATCAACATCTTCCATCCTGTGGGTATTGTTACTATCCTTAACAAATTATATCTTTGGAGTTAGGGAACTAACACCCTTAATATTAAATATACTATTTTCAACAGCAACCTTAATTTTAGTATATCATATTTTCAGGAAATGCAATTTTCCCCCATGGTACAACTTCATCATACTCCTTTTAATAACACTTGCTACACCACTCCCCACCTTGATTTTCACAGGAATGGAACATTCAATGCAGATATTTCTGGTAATAGCTTTTGTTTACCTTTCAACCAAAATTCTATCCCCATCCACGGATAAATCAAATTCCAACAATAATAAAATAAAATTTCTATCAATCCTAATATTAGGCGTTTTATTGATCCTAACTCGTTACGAATCCCTATTTTTAATTGGGATAATATCGGTACTACTTCTTCTGAGGAAAAAAATATCATACGGAATATCTTTATTTATAGTCTCAATATTACCCATAATAATATACGGATTCATATCAACCAGTCAAGGATGGCTTTTTTTACCGAATTCATTAATGGCCAAATCATTTATTTTTAACACTGGAACATTTGAAATGTCCCTATTGACCATATATAGATTATTAGATCTTTTAAAAATTAACTTAGAGAACTTATCTTTAGTTTTTTTAATATTAAGCAGTTTAATTCTATTAATTAAAAATATGAAAAATAAAAGCAACTTCTGGGACTCTAAGAATATTCTTTTAATTATATTCATAACCACTTTATTTGTTAACCTGTTTACCCTCTCACCTAATGTTTCTATTAATACTGTGTTTTTCTGGGCTTTCCGATATGATGCTTACATAATTGCTTTAGGAATATTTGTTCTGGCAATTGCATTGAAAGAATACATGCCAACTAATTTATCATTCCCTTCACCAACACTGATTTTTGATAAAAAAATGATTCCCAAATATTTGGTAATTTTGATTTTAATCGTTCTCTTAATATCTACTTTTGGTTTTAGAGGGTATTCTATGGCAAATACGCCTCAGGCAACCGATAACATATATGAACAACAGTATCAGATGGGTTTATTCCTAAAAGAATATTACACTGGAAGTTCTGTTGCAGTGAGTGACATAGGTGCAGTGAACTTCTTGGCAGATATAAAATGCTTGGATCTTCTGGCATTGGGAAGCATGGAAACAATACCTCTCAATAAATATGGATTCAACAATGATACAGTTCAAAAATTAACAGAAGAAAAAAATATAAAAATTGTTATAATATATGACAGAGTCTTTGACGATTGTATTCCTAATAGTTGGATTAAAGTTGGGGCGTGGGAAATAAAAAATAATAAAGTATGTTCAGACAAAGTGGTTTCATTCTACGCAACAAATCCAGTTGAGGCATCAAAACTTATGATGAACTTAAGGAATTTTTCATCCAAATTACCTTCAGATGTTATTCAAAGAGAATATCTAAACAACTAACCTAAATTTAATATGAAATATAATCCAAAAATAGTTGAGATTCCTGTAAAAAACTATTTAATGCATTTAAATTCAGTATGAATTCATAATATAATTTTTTAATAAATTTGTGATTGAAGTTTTAAAATAAGGATAAAGTTTCAAAAAGTTTTTTATTATCTAATTAAATCTATAAAAAAATACTGGGATTGAAAAAGGTTAAGGAATATATCAACAAAAAATTGACATTATCCTCTATTTAATCCCTTGTTTTCTAATTACAATTTTAGATTCTTACGAGCCCACTCGGCACCGGCTTCCAGTATTTCCAGGTTGGCTGGTACCAGTTTGGGTTTTCTGCGGAAGGTGTGTTCCACTGCTTCGGTGAAAACATGTTTAGGAAGTCCAGTTAAGCCCAATTCCATTATAACACCCAACATTGCAGTGTTAGCTGCTCTTTTTACACCATGATCCTTGGCTATCTTACGGGCAGGTATGGCCAGGGTCCTGAGTCCTTCTGGGGTTTCAAACTCACCAATACTGCTTTCGTAGATGATAATTCCACCTTCCCTAACCCTAGATGCAAATTTTTCCATGGAAGGCTTGTTCATTGCCACCAGACCATCAGAGGTTTGCAGAACAGGAGAGCCTATTGGTTCACCTGATATTACCACCGTGCAGTCTGATGTTCCTCCTCGCTGTTCCGGTCCGTAGGATGGATACCAAGACACGTGTCGCTGGTCATTACAGGCTGCCTGGGCTAAGGTGAGTCCCATACTTAAAACTCCCTGACCTCCGAATCCTGCAATTCGAACCACCTTTCTTGGGAAAGATGGGTCATCCCGGGCCTCCCATGAGGTGTCATCCTGAACTTCGAAGATATCTTCCAGGGATTCCTGTGAAAAGTCACTACTTGCCCTGCAGAGGGTTTCTGTTTCGCTTCTTTTATCCCTGAAGTTTTTCAGTGGGAATTCCTTGGTCATCTCATTGTTAACGAAGTCTTCGGTTGCCTGAGCATCCATTCTAAGGTTGGTAGGGCAGGGTGAAAGTACTTCCACAAATGCATAGCCTTTACTATCCCTTTGAACTTCAAGGGCTTTTTTAACTGCCCTTTTAGCTCTTCGGATGTTTTTAGGGTCTGCGACAGATACGCGTTCAATGAAGACCGGTGCTTCCAGGTTGTCCAGTAATTCTGCCATGTGCATGGGGTAACCCATGTAACGTGGGTCCCGGCCTGCAGGGCAGGTTACAGTGACTTCTCCAACCAGGGTGGTGGGTGCCATCTGTCCACCCGTCATTCCGTAGACAGTGTTGTTTACAAAGAACACTGCCATTTTTTCTCCCCGGTTGGCGGCCTGGATGGTTTCATTCAATCCTATTGATGCCAGGTCTCCGTCTCCCTGGTATAACATTACCACAGCGTTTTCTTCTGCACGGGATATTCCGGTTCCCACTGCTGGTGCACGTCCGTGTGCAACCTGCACGTGTCCACAGTCAAAGTAGTAGTAAGCGAAAACTGCACATCCCACTGGACTGGTCATGACTGTGCGGTCCTGTATTCCCAGTTCATCCAGAGCCTCTCCTATGAGTTTGTGGAGTATTCCATGGCCACATCCGGGACAGTAGTGAGTGGCTGTGGGTGCGCTTCCACCTTTACGGGGAAACTCATCCAGCATGGATTCTGGTTTTTTGAGGACTTTTTCATCCATCCCTTTTCCTTCATCCATGGTGTTATCAAGTGTCATCAGTTATCACCTGCCATTTCATGGATTTTATCTATGATACTTTTCTGGTCTATGAGGTTTCCACCCATACGGTTCACCAGTTCCACCGGGCGCTGACATCCAATTGCCAGGATTACATCTTCCCTCATCTGACCATTGCTCATTTCCACTGATAAAAACTGACAGTCTTTCTGGGCTAGTTCTCTTAATCGTTCTTCTGGGAATGGGAACAGCGTTTTTGGACGGAAGAGTCCTGCTTTTATACCCTCTGCTCGAACCATGTCCACTGCTGAACGGGCCACTCGACTGCTTATCCCATAGGCTACCAGAATAATATCCGCATCATCGGTCAGGTATTCCTCGTAGTCCACCTCGTTTTCACGGATGGTCTGGTATTTATCCTGTAAACGATAGTTGAAGTCTTCAAGCTGGTCGAAGTCCAGGAATATGCTGGTTACCAGGTTTCCTCTTGTTTCACGGTTGCCCCTGACCGCCCATGACTCGTCATAGGTTGGGGTTAGAGCTTCCGACGGAAAGTGGAGTCTTTCCACCATCTGGCCTAGTACTCCATCTGCCAGGACCACTGCAGGGTTACGGTACTTTTCTGCCAGCTGGAAGGCTTTCATTGTGAAATCACACATTTCCTGAACAGAATTAGGGGCCAGGACGATGTTATGGTAGTTTCCGTGCCCCCCTCCTTTAACCAGTTGAGTGTAATCTGCCTGCTCTGGTCCAATGTTCCCCAGGCCTGGCCCGGCACGCATGATATCTACCAGGACGCAGGGAAGTTCTGCTCCTGCCAGGAAGGACACACCCTCCTGCATAAGACTTATTCCCGGTCCTGAGGATGCAGTTATAACTCTATGGCCTGCGGCAGCTGCTCCGTAAACCATGTTTATGGAGGCTTCCTCTGATTCAGCCTGTACGAATTTACGACCTACCTTTGGGAAGTAGAGTGAAGCTTCGTGTAAAACTTCAGAGGCAGGTGTGATGGGGTATCCGAAGAAGCAGTCACAGCCTGCATACATTGCACCGACTATAACTGCAGTGTTGCCTTTTATTAGCTGTATGGTCATTTATCTTCCTCCTTAACCCCTTGTTCATTGTTAATCTTCTTTTGAACTTTATTTCGGGATCTTAGGGGTATGTGCACTTCCACAGCCAGTGGTTCTGGGCAGGTGTAGTAACAGTCCCCGCAACCGGTGCATCCTTTTCCAGTGTATTCTGCATAATGGTAACCGCGTTCATTAATGTCCTCACTCATTTTAAGGACACCTGCACGGCAGGCCAGTATACAACGTTCACATGCCTTACATTCCAGCTCATTGAACACTGGATAAGGTTCTTTCTTGCGATTATTCATGATTCATATCATCCCATTAACATTCATAAAAATTTAATCTGTAGTAAAACCTTAAAAAAATGGGGGAAAAATGAGTTTAAATAAACAATAAAATCATTTGATGATTATTATCATCCTAATTCCCCTTAATCTGTATAAACAGGTTTATTATTCTTTTTCATCTTTTTCCCGGATTTCCACCCGGCGAATTTTTCCACTGATGGTCTTGGGTAATTCATCCACAAATTCAACTACCCGAGGGTATTTGTAGGGTGCAGTTACCTGTTTAACATGGTTTTGGATTTCTTTGGCCAGTTCGGGAGAGGGCTCGTAATCCCCGGTTAGTACTATGGTGGCTTTTATAACCTGCCCCCTTACTGGGTGAGGAACCCCAGTGATGGCACATTCCAGGACCGCTTGATGGGATATTACAGCACTTTCCACCTCGAAAGGACCAATACGGTATCCTGAACTTTTGATCATGTCATCGTTACGTCCCACAAACCACAGGTAGCCATCTTCATCCTTCCAGGCAGTGTCTCCGGTGTGGTAGTATCCATCGTACCAGGCAGCCTCTGTTTTATTATCTTCCTTGTAGTATCCACAGAATAACCCCGGGGGTTTACCATCGGCGGTTTTTATCACTATTTCGCCTTCTTCACCCACATCGCTCTGTTTACCCTCTTTATCCATGATCTGGATGTCGTATTCAGGGGCGGATTTTCCCATGGATCCGGGTCTGGGTTCTATCCAGGGGAAGTTGGCTATGCAGACCACACATTCAGTCTGACCAAATCCTTCCCTTAAACGCAAACCTGTGAATTCATAAAATTTATTGTAAACTTCAGGGTTCAGGGGTTCTCCTGCAGTTACCGCATATTTCAGGGTTGAAAAGTCGTACTGAGATAGATCTTCCTTTATGAGGAACCTGTAGATGGTTGGAGGTGCACAGAATGTGGTTACTCCGTGATAGGAGGCCTTGTCCAGCATTTTTGCTGCATCGAATCGTTCGTAGTCATATACGAAGATCGCAGTGCCTGATATCCACTGCCCATATATTTGACCCCACATGGCCTTGGCCCAGCCAGTATCTGCCACAGTGTAATGCAATCCATCCTCCACCACATTTTGCCAGTACTTTGCGGTTATTATATGGCCCAGAGGGTAGGTGTAATCGTGCATGATCATCTTGGGCAGGCCGGTGGTTCCTGATGAGAAATAAATAAGTGCTACATCATTATTTTGAGTGCCTTCCTCTCCAAAAGGGCGCTGGAATTCAGGTGATGCGTTTTCTATTTCTTTACGGAAGTTGAACCACCCTTCTCTATCCTCATCCCCCACCAGTGCCTTTATAAATGGTGCGTCTTCCAGTTGTAGGTGGGCTTCATCAAAGTATCCGGGTACTCCATCTTCAGCTATGCATACCACCATTTTGATACCGGCGTTCTTTATACGGTAAACAATATCCCTGGTTTTAAGCATGTGGGTGGCAGGGATGGTTATGGCTCCCAACTTGTGGAGGGCCAGGATACAGAACCAGAACTCATAACGGCTCTTTAAGGTGAGCATTACCCGGTCTCCCTTTTTTATGCCCTGTTGGGCAAAGAAGTTAGCTGCACGATCAGAGTATTCTTTCAGGTCTTTGAAGGTGAATATCCGGTCAGCATCATCGTTGCACCATACCATGGCCACTTTTTCTGGATACAGACTGGCATACTCATCTACCACATCGTAGGCAAAGTTGAAGTTTTCAGGTACATTTATACGGAAATTATCCTTAAAATCAGGATAAGACTCAAAATCCACCTGTGAAACGAATTTTTCAAGTAAAGATGACATTTTTTTATCACCAGTTATTTTAATAAATCACTATTTATCAATTATTTTAAAATTATAAGGCTTATTCTAAATTATATTTGGTTTTATTAATTTTTATAAAGGAATTTGTAATTTTTATCCACTTTACATACTATCCACTTTACATTACAATTGCCAGGAATTTTGCGGGTTTATTTTCCAGGGCTTCCATGGCATGTTCATAGGATGAATCGAAGAATATGGAATCTCCTTCTTGGAGGATGATCTCATTGTCGTGTATGTAAATTCTCAGTACACCTTCTAAAACGTAATCAAACTCCTGTCCAGGATGTGAATTAGTGGAAGGTTTCATCCCATCCGTTTTAGGTTCTGCAGTGACAATGAAAGGTTCTGCTTTTTTGTGGATGAATTTTTCCGCCAGATTCTCGTACTTGTACTGTTTTCTACGACCTACTTCCACTCCTTTTCCCTTTCTGGTCACACTGAAAATATGCATTCGTGTTTCTTCTCCTGTTAATAATAAACCCATATCCACTTCCATTTTATGAGCGATTTCATAGAGAATACTGGCAGGGATGTCTTTTTTCCCACCCTCATATTCCTGATAGGTTCCCATGGAAATTTCCAGGTAATCTGCCATGTCCTGAATGCTGATGTCTGAGAGCTCTCGAAGTTCTGTTATTCTCAGCCCAATTTCTTTCATCTTTTCTTTCATAAACTAAAACCTCACATTAAATGTGGTTAAGTCTTTAATCAAGCCCTTGGCTAGTTTGCCATTGCTTATAAAACTAATAGATTCTTTATTACAATTGAGATTTTATTATAATTGGATCCATCAAAGATAGTTTGATTATTTGATTAGAAGTTTCAATTTTCTATCTTGATCTATGCTCAACCTTTATATTATAATTTTACACAAGTTTTATAATGATTGTTAATGACAATTTAATTTTGATACTATAAATAAATTACCAATAACCAATGTTGATAGATGCCTAGGTAACTGCTAATGCCCCGGTACTGATTAGAAAAATCTTGAAGACAAGGGAAGATAATCATGTGAAGTAAGTTAAATTAACATGCCATGAATCCCAAATTATCAAACAGAACAAAAAAATAAACAGAACCAGAAATTAATATTTCACATGAGATATTGGTATTTCACTGAGATATTGATTATAAAAAAGAATGGATTGGAGGGATGAATTTGGAACTTGATATTAAAATGGTTAAACTGGAAGCACCAGAAGATTGTAATCTTATTTTAGGCCAGAGTCATTTCATTAAGACAGTGGAGGATCTTTACGAGGCCATAGTGAATACCGTGCCACAGGCAGAATTCGGTCTTGCATTTGGAGAGGCTTCAGGAGACTGTCTGGTGAGAACTGCCGGGAACAATGCAGATCTGGAAAAGCTGGCCGGAAAGAAAATGCTGGAGCTGTCCTGTGGTCACAGTTTCCTGATCTTCCTGGCCAATGCATTCCCTCTAAATCTCACCCAGAGAATCAAGGATGTGCCTGAAGTGGTTAATCTTTTCTGTGCCACTGCCAATCCAGTTCAGGTCCTGATTGTGGAAACCGAACAGGGCAGGGGAATAATTGGAGTTGTTGATGGCTTCAAACCACAGGCTATTGAGACTGAAGAAGATGTGGCTGGGCGGAAGAAATTCCTCCGGGATATTGGTTACAAATTATAATCAAAGAATATTCGACCATTATTCCATTTCAATTCATTTAATTTTTTCCCATTTATCCCATATTTAAAAAAAAATCTCAATGTTATTTAAAACTTTTCTTATTTTATAAAGTCATCTAATTAAGGAAAGTCCACTGAGGAATTGCAATTAAGATTATCTGAATTAAAAAAGATATCTCTTGAAATAAAGGACTATTCCCTAAATCCAGTCATATTATCTTAAATTTTATATTCCATAAAATCAATATTATAATATATAAAATAGGTTGAATACTTTGTTAAACAGTTCAGGGGGTTAAAATATGGCCAATATTTTATTTTACAGAGTTAGTGGGAGTAAAAAGAAAGATACTGCTATTGATGTGGATGATAAATACATATCACTCCAGAACAGGAGCGAAGGAGCCATGGTTGTTAAATTTGGTGGTCCTGAAGATAAATTGATGGAAATACATGATTTTTTCGATGCACTGCAGGATATGGAAACTGTACCTGTGGATATTGATAATACTGGACCAGTAGAGTACTATTTTAGGGGGATCTCACCGCTCAGTGATGATGAGGATAATGGGTTTCCCATTAAAAGGTTCAGTGTGACTTTGCAGCAAAGAAGATAACATATTTGGTATTAAGAAGATTATTCCAGCATCTTTCAGATTTATTTAAGCATTTCAGCATGTTTCTGGAATATAGCTGGTATTTCCTCGGGATTTTCAAATACATTGGTGCTGTCCATTGTTGACAGTTTTTCCACGTGTTCTGCATCCTCACGAGTTATAGTCAATTCCAGATCCTTACCATTGGGGAGTTTAGTAGTGACAATGCCCTCCCTAAAGTCTGTGGGCATGATGTAAAGAGGAGTGTTAGTTTTTTGACCCATTATGGCTGCGTTGGTGAGTAAAGTGTCTGCTATGCGCAGTGATATCTTGGCCACTGTATTGGAGGTTGCTGGAGCAACCAGAAGGAACGCGTATCTTCCCAGTTGAATCTGCCCAGCCAGGAAGGGGGCATTGGAGTTGATTTCAGTCCATGTTTTGTCAAATTTTGTTTCCAGAGTGTTAGAGAGGTTATAATATTTTAAAACCTGATCTCCTGCCTTGGATATGAACACCCTGATGTCGAATTGTTTATGGTATTCATCCCTCATCTGTTGCATGATTTCTACTGTTTCCACCAGTTTTTCACCGCTTCCCGTAATCCCCCAGGCTATTTTTCTTTTTTTGTTCATGACCTTATTTCTGTACAGAGTTCATAATTTATTTTTCGATTTTGTTTAACCCACTGAAGTCAAACCATAGATCAAAGTCAAACCATAAATATTAGAATTAATCTAAGGAATAATTTAAGGAATAATTTAAAGGGTAAATTCAATCTTCAATAAACTATACCATTTCAAGTAGATTATACCCAAATGATATCCATCTTTAATAAATGGGTAATAAACTGATTTAGGAAACAGATTGATTGAGTAAATATTGATTATATAAAACTAATTCCTGGTGGTGTTTAACATCCAGAATAATGAAGAAAATAAAAAAACTGAAAAAATTGAAACCTGTTACACTTGTGGTAAAAAGTTTGACATGAATAAAGATGATGGAAGCCGCTACCGATACGAGAAATTCCCATTATGTGCCTATTGTGCCGAGTTTTACGGCTTTTATTTCGATGATCCTGGACAAAAAAGAAAGGAAAAATAAGGAAATATTTAGGAAAAAATAATCACTTGAAAAATAATTGTTAGTTTTTTTTTAGTTTCCAATTTCATTAGTTTCCAATTTCATTAGTTTCCAAGTATTATCCTAATATTATCCTAAGAATCCACTAAGAAGTTCCTAGAATTTTTATTTTATTATTTCCTTATTTCCCTAAATTTATTAGTTTCCTAAATGCTTTTTAACCAGGGAAATTCCCCATTCTGCCATTTTAGTGGCATCATCAGTGTTTTTAGCTTCTGCAAAACATCTAAAGATGGGCTCTGTTCCGGAAGGTCTGATAATAATCCATCCTTCTTCCCTGAAAATTTTCACCCCATCCGTGGTGTCAATCTCATATTCCTTGGTATCTGCGGCGATTTTATCCATTACCTCACGTTTCAGGTCATCAGGACATTCCACTTTCATCTTCACTGACTGGTAGGCCGGAAGTTCTGCCACCAGCTGGGATAGTGGTTCCCCGGTGAGGGCCATGGTTTCCACGATTTTAGCCGTGGACAGTGCAGCATCTCTACCTAAAACAAAATCAGGGAAAATAAGACCTCCATTTTCTTCTCCACCAAATAACCCGTCACTTTCTTTAAGTTCCCGGGCCACCAGAAGGTCACCCACACGGGTTGCCTTCACTGTTCCACCGAATTCTTCGGCTATATCGTAAATTGCAGTGGATGTAGCTACGGTGGTTACTATAAGTCCTCCCTGGTTCTCCTGCAATAACTGTTTTTCCACCAGGGCAAAGGTTTTATCCCCCATTACAAAGTTTCCATTCTCATCTATGCAGATGGTACGATCAGCATCACCATCATGGGCAATTCCCAAATCTGCTCCCGTGGCTTTCACTGTTTTAATGAGTTCCTGGAGGTTATCCTCTGTTGGTTCCGGGTTTCTTCCAGGGAATGATCCATCAGGCTGGCAGTTTAAGGTGGTGACTTCACATCCCATTTTACGGAGAATGTAGGGTGTGGTGGAACAGGCCGCTCCACTACCACAATCAACTATTACTTTAAGGTTGGCTTTTTTAATGGCATCGTGGTCAACGCGCTGTATAACTTCATCAATGTACTCATTAACCAGACCCGGATTGGTGGTTACCTCACCAATCTCATCCCAGGCCACTCTGTCTGGGTTCTCATTGAAGTACATGTCCTCGATCTTAAGTTCCATATCTTCAGCTATACCTATTCCATCTTCATCCACGAATTTAATACCATTGTACTGTGGAGGGTTGTGAGATGCGGTGATTATCACCCCACCATCGTAGTAGTTCCTTACTGCATATTGAACGGCAGGTGTAGGTAGTATTCCCAGATCAACAACCTGACATCCGGATGAAAGTAGTCCAGATATCACTGCGTGTTTTATTAAGGGAGTAGATGTTCTAGGGTCCCCTCCAACAGCCACCCATCCTTTGACCAGTGTTCCGTATGCTGCGGCCAGTTTAGATGCGAATTCTGGCGTTAATACTTCATTGGCAATTCTTCTAACCCCAAATGTTCCGAATAACTTTTTCATTGATAAACACTTCCTGTAAAACCTTCATAAACTTGATTTGATTCTTAGTTGATTAAATTGACTAATTCTTAATATACGAGAATATTTACGTTTAATTCACTCTTAAATGCCGTTATCTAATACTGTTATCCAATCTGATAATTTTAGTATGGTTATCCAAGGATTGGTATCAATGGATTACTCATCTAAATATTTACCCTCCAGACTTTATAATCTTTGTTCTGGTAAACCAGGATGAAATAACCAGGATGAGGTATTGGGGACTGTTCTACAAAGTATTTAATATTATCCCTTTTAACATCTTCTTCTGTGAAATTTCCACTGTAGTAGAGGTTCCGATCAAGTACTTTAACCATGCCAGGCTGGTAACCCCCGGTGGAAACTGGTTGCCTGGACACCGATACAATCACCGGATCAAGGCCTTCAGTGAGGGACATTACCACACTCGTACCATCCCCATTATCTGCAAACCACTGGGCTAAGTCTCTTTGAGAGTCATTAACCAGTGGTTTTACTGATAAAGCATAGAATAGTCCTGAAAAAACTGCAGAGATGATTAAAAGAACAATTATAACTTTGAATATTTTATCATAAACTGGTTTTTTACTGCTGGTATGGATGTATTCCAGCCCCAGTGCAGCCATAATCATCACTGGAAAAACTGCAAAATTCAGTATTCGATCTATGAGTATGGAAAATCCCAAAATATACGCATTACTTAGTATTAACAAGAATAAAGTCCAGGTAATTATTAAAATATCCTTACGGGACAATTTTTCATACCATTTCATACTGTTTTGGTTAAATCCTTTAATCCGAATAATTACCCATAAAACAGCAAATATCAGGGCGGGAACTCCCAGTGTCTTGGCCAGGATGATTAGATATTCAACAGGACCCTGGATAACTGCCTGTGGGTTGTGGAAAGTGTATCCATACTGGATCAGTAAGGGGAGCCACCATAGAGCGGCCACTAAGAGGGTGAATCCCAGGAATAGTCCTAATGAGGAATAATTTACTTTATCCTTTCTCAGTTTAAGGGATAATGTGAAAAGCAGTACCACACCCAGCATTATCAACCCAGTTAAGTTATGGGTTAACATCATTAACCCGCCGATAATACCCCCTACAACCGCAAATTTGTGGCCATCACCCTCCAGTGCACGGTAGTAAATGTAGACCGCTAGGGGGAAGAAAATTAAAGCCAGGGTTTCAGGTAATGGTAGCATGGCCCGGTGGAATACTGATGTGAAAAACAAAAAGAAACCGGTCAGTAGGGCCACCCTTAAGTTATAAAACTGGCGGGCAACATAGGTGAATGATAAAACCAGGGAAAATGCAAAAACTGGTTGAAGATACCGGGCAACTTGGAAAGGATCAACTTTCAAAAGGGTCGTAAATGCCGCAATGAGGTAATGGAACAAGGGAGGATAGAATATTGGCCTGCCGAATGGTGCATAGGTTAAAGGGTCCCAGAAAGTGAGTCCCTGTTCCATGTAAAGTTTGGCCAGGTGAACATGATAATATATATCCCAGCTTAAGGGCCACTGGTACTTTAAAGTGGGAATAAGAGCAATGATGAATGCCAGGATGGCAGGAATCAGCAGTAACAGAACAGACTTATTTTTAGTTATTTTTTCATATTCCATTAGCACACCTATGTGAGGATGATGATTGAAGTAATAATCAAGTAAATTAGAGAGTATTTAATTGGAAGTTATTGATTTAAACATAAATAACTTAGGTCATGATTAATTTAAAAAGTCATAATTTATTTAAAAAAATTATATTAACACTCATTATATAAAGCTAAGAAAAAGGATAAAGGATTAAAGGTACCTGATATGACTACCACTTCATCTCCATCTTCTCCACAGTCAAACCGTGAAAAACTCTTTTTAATTGTTTTAGGCGTGATACTGATTATTAGTGTAATTTGTTTATTTTTAACCTATCTGAATACTCCAGGATACGCCCAAATGCCGGAAATTAATAGTAATGATAGAATCCTGGTTTTTTCTCCCCATCCAGATGATGAATCACTTGCTGCTGGAGGTTTGATTAAAAAAGCCAGAGCTTTGAATGCCACTGTTAGGGTGGTTGTGATGACTGACGGTAGCAGTGCAGCCACACCAGAAGAACTGTCCCAATATCTTGAAAAAAACAATAAAAGCAATTCCACTGGAATTGCTGAATTAAGGTACCAAGAAACTACCAGTGCCCTGAGTAAATTAGGGGTCAATACCAGTAACATCATATTCCTGGGTTATCCTGATACTGGCCTCAGAGCTCTGTTTGAGGATTACTGGGATCCAGATAAACCATATCAAAGCAACACACCCTTCAACCATTTCGATCATTTCCCCTACAATTTCACATATCAACCAAACGCCACTTACACTGGATCGAATGTTGCAGGAAACTTGAAACAGATAATAACTGATTTTAAACCCACCATCATCATTGCTCCGGATGGATTGGATGAACATCGTGACCACTGGGCTACCAATGCATTTGTAATGTATTCTGCAGCTGCAACCAACTTCAAAGGGACGATCTACACCTATCTGGTTCATAAAGGAGGGACTAAATGGCCTTCACCTCCCAATTATCAACCTTCCCTCAATTTAACACCCCCACAGGAACTTCAGAATCAGAATATTAAATGGATAGAGACCCCGCTAACTTCGGATGAAGAAAAAGCAAAAGAAGAAGCCGTTAACTCCTATGGACTTCCCCTTTCCCTCACCAAGGGTTATTTGAAATCTTTTATCAGAACTAATGAACTTTTCATTATCCCCCAAACAGTTAACACTCAAATAATCAGTGCTACAAATTTTACAAAAACAGGAATGCCTTCATCTTCATTTGAAGATGTACGGTACGATTATAATACCAAAACCCTTAAAATATCTGATGAAATGAGTTCCCTGGGAGCAGCACGTGATAATGAAAACTTTTACATTGTGATAAACTCCACTCACCAAATTAATGGTGAACTTGTTTACCGGTACCATTTCCGATTGCTGGAAAATGGACAGTTCAAGCGTTTGGATGTTAAAGTTCAAAATGGTACTGCAGTATATGAGAAAAAATCGGTTAACAGCCTCCAGCCTGAAACTAATGCCACAGTTGAAGTCCAGGGCAACATGTTGGTGTTGAAGCTCCCCATGAATAGTTTTAAGAAGGTATCATTCCTGATGATGAACACCGATGTCAATGATAAAAATGGGCAGTTAATTGACTTATCTGCCTGGAGAGAACTTAAGGTAACCTGAAATATCTAAACGTGAACAGAATATCTAAACGTAAAAAGGAGTATCTAGTTTTTGATATCTGATTATCTATAGATCAATATTAAATAGGTAGATTACTTAAATAGAGAAATTTAAGTATAATCTCCGCAAATCCCCTTAAATCCAGTTATATCATCTGTTGAAAGTGAATATTTGATAATAACTATTTTTATACGCCAGTGTAGTATAGGGGGGAGCATTCATACTTGAAGGGAGAACCACATATCCCACATTATTGTTTATGTAATCGGATTGATTCCTCCCACCATCAGCATACTTCTGGATATCAAGGGTATGTACTATGCCTTGACCATAACCCCCTGTTGCTACTGGTTGTCTGCTGATAGCTACTATAAAGGGATCTCTGAAGTTATAAGCTACTACCACACTCTTTTTATCTCCATTTTCCTGGAACCATTCTGCAATGTCCAGTTCACCATTAGAGGCTCTTAACCATAGAAATCCGCTGTCAACATCAGCCAGCATGGAATATCCAACCATAACCGCTGCTACATAGACACAAGCAATGAAAATACCGTAAAATTTTCTGGAGATGTTTTTTTCTTCAATTACCGTTTTTAAGTATTTAACTCCCACCCCCGCCATAACTACCAGAGGGAAAAGAGCAAATGTTAAAAAACGATTGCTTAAAATGGGTACTCCCAGATAATTCAGGTTGCTCACCAGTAGAATGGATATTAAAGAGATTAATATTAAAATATCCTGCCTGGATCTCCTTTTAACCATTGATATGGCACCTAAAAATGCGAATAGAAGTGTTAAAACACCGAAAAATTTGGGATAACTTAACAAACTCACCATATATGGAGAATCTCCCCCTGAATTGAAAACAAGACCATATTTAATTAATAATGGTGCCCACCAGATAGATGCCACCAGGAAAGTGGAAACAACAAAGACCAGCCAGTATTTTAAAATCGATTTATCCTTTAAGCTGATTAAGATAGCGTAAATTGACGTTACTAACAAAAGAAACGAAGCTGAAAGTGTGTGGGTTAAAAATACCACTCCCGCAATTATACCAGATATTGAAGCATATTTATAACTCTTATTTTGAATAGAAAGATAGAATCCATAAATCACCAGGGGAAACAGTATGAGGGCCAGGTTTTCAGGGCCAGGTAAAATAAATCTCTGGAAAACCACACTGAAAAATATAAAAAATCCTGCAGTAACCCCTACCAATATACTTCCGTAAAGTTTGTATGCCACATAAGCAAAGGATAAAAATAAGAACAGAGTTAGTACTGGTTGTAAACCCCTGGCTGCAGTGAAAATGTCCCCAAAGATAAGGCCCAATGAAAGCAGTAACAAATGAAAAACAGGAGGATAGGAAATAGGGCGTCCGTATGGTGCTGATGTTAAGGGATCCCAGTAAACCAGTCCCTGTTCCAGGTAAAGTTTAGCAAGATGAGCATGATAGAAAATATCCCCACCCAATGGCCACTGATACTTTAAAGTGGGAATCAGTGCTATGAAAAATGCGGCTAAGGCCGGGACCAACAGTAATAAAACAGGTTTTTCTCGCAAGATTTGAGGATAGTTCATTGGGACACCATGACTTTATATTGAATGAAAATATTTAAATCTATAATATAATATTATTGCTGACTTTGTTTATTTCAATAAGACTCGTTAATTACCATTAATGATTACAGGATATTTAAATGAGAATCATAACTATTATTCCTGCTTACAACGAAGAAAACACCATAGTCCAGGTGGTCAATGGTGTTAAAAAATATTCGGATGTTCTGGTTGTAGATGATGGATCCACTGATGAAACATCCGCACTTGCAATAAATGCAGAATCAAATGTTTTAAAACATGACAAAAACATTGGTAAAGGTGCAGCCATTAAAACTGGACTTAAAAGCGCAATTGCCGATGATTACGATCTAATGGTTCTTCTGGACGGAGATTGTCAGCATGACCCACGGTGCATACCCCTCCTTTTGGATGGAATGGATGGTGTTGACCTGTTAATTGGTTCAAGGTTCCTGAATATGGCCCCACAAAACATGCCCCTGCAGCGCCGTCTTTCCAATGGAATAACCACCCGTTTAATAAGATTTGTGACTGGCTACCACATCACCGATAGTCAGTGCGGTTTCAGAGTAATATCCAAAAGGGCCGCACCATTTTTCGTGGATATAACCTACAATGATTATGTTTATGAATCAGAAGTCCTGTGCCGGGCTTCAGAAAATAACTTGGTAGTGTCTGAAAGACCCATACAGTGCATTTATGGTAATGAAAAGTCTTATGTGCGCACAAGACACGTAGTACACTATGTGATGTTCACCCTACGCCTTTTAGTGCGCAAATTACTGCGGAGGATCTAGTTTGAAAAGGTACTACGTTTTCCTGGTAAGTATCCTGTTACTGGCGCTTCTGATAATCTGGATTGGTCCCCAGAAGATGTGGGACGTTATTAAAACGGCCAATCTCTGGTTAATACTGCTGGCAGTCGGTATACATCTTTTTGTAGTGTGGATCCGCTCGCTACGTTGGGGTTACATCATTAATCAACCATGGGAATTCAAGAAGAATTTCATTGTCAAAACCATTGGACTTTTTGCAGGAAACTTCACCCCTATGCGCAGTGGAGGGGAAGTTTTGAATGCTGTTGCCGGTAAAAAAATCAATGGAATAACACTTTCAGAAGGTTTATCCGCAGGTTTGACCGAAAGGTTCTTCGATGGAGCCATATGCGCGATTTTATTATTAATATGTGCTTGTTTGCTTCCAAAGGTAAGAATAATAGCAATTATAGGAGGTTTAGCTTCTTTTGGACTTTTAGCTGTTATTTACTTAATAAACTGGAGAGAAGACACCAGTATCTGGATTTATAATCGTGTTCATTTCATAGTGCGATTTTTACCCATCTCTGAAGAAGTGGTGGAGAACTTATACAACAAATTCACCGAAGGGCTGCGCAGCATGATCGAATACACCAAAACCTTCAGCAGTTTCAAGAATCTGACAGTGGTCTTCGTGTTAACTGCGGCTAGCTGGCTTCTGGAATGTGTCCGTTTGTACATTGTTTTTGCTGCTTTCAATGTTAAAATCAGCTTCGTGGCCATTATCATCATCTTCCTCCTGGCCAACATCATTGGGATCGTATCCGCCCTTCCTGGAGGTATTGGTTCCATTGAACTGTCACTCACCGGATTGTTCGTGCTTTTCGGAGTTTCCAGTGCAGTGGGTGGAAGCATAGCCATGGTGGATCGTTTAGCATCCTTTTGGGTGGTCAGTGCCCTGGGAATAATATTTGCATCCTACTATGCCAAGGACATCCTGGATGAGATCAAAGGATACACCATTGGTTTGAAGTCTTCTAAACAGGATTAAGATCTAAATCATTTCAATATAAATTCCTCATTAAAATAATCATTTGAAAGAATATAATCACTTAACGGGCTCTAAACCCGTAACAGCTAAGGATTTGAAGTTTTAAAAATTGCTAAAGTGAGATATTTGATTATAGAATTGTTTTTTATTTTTTTATGGAGGTTTATTGAATGTCTGAAGAAAAAAAAGGATATGTGCCCGTCTATAAAGATGAAGACAACTTTTTTAGCCCCGTATTAAGAAAATATTACGTACTTTTTTTTACAACAGATCGGATTATAGTTGTGAGAACTCTAACAAGGAAACCCCCAGGTATTGGTTGGTTCGCTGCTACTCAAAAAAATTTTCTTTTACAAGACAGTGCAATGTCAAGAGCCACTTTTGAAAAGATACATGAATTATCACCTGAAGAACTTTTAAAGGCGGATAAAGAGAATTTTGTTATACCCAACAAAATGATTGATGGTATCATATTGAAAAAAAATTGGATTCTTTTTAATCTAGAAGGATCGTTCGGTGAAATAAAGATTCATATATCAACAGGTGACGAACATAAATTCCGCTTTAATCCAGAATTCAATCTACCTGATTTAAGTGAAGAAGATAAAAAAGAACAAAAAATAATACTTAATGAGAAATTTGAGAATTATGTTGAATTCATAGAAAATTCTTTTTCGGATAGACTAGTAAACAAATTATAAGAATAAGTAAATTATTAGAAATCTACAACCAATTCTTCCCGCGAACATCTCTTTTGGGTTCTTTAATAGGGTTTTTAACTTCATTCCCTGATTTGGGAGTTATCGTTCCCGTACGCATCCCTCTTACCTATTTAGATCCGTTATTGATTGTATTTCTTAATATATCCTTCCTAATTTCTTATCCTTTTGGCTTTACATTCCCAAATACACCCTTATCCTCTTCACTATGCATATTTCACCCCATTTAAACAAACGTACTTTATCGAATCCTTATATTATCATACTATGATTCTTGTTATTAAAAAAGAAGTGCATCGGTTCCGAAGTTATCCCCCTGGCTTCCACCATTTGGGGGGGGGCAACATAACTTTTATAACATAATTTATACTATTTTCAGTGAACTGGCATCCTTTAGCACCACTTCCAAGCTACCCTGATACTCTGTGACTTTTCCATCAATTTTTACACGTCTGTTAATAAAGTTTTGAGGAGTTATGTTGGTTTTCTGGATTTCAGATGCTACACTCTCGAATATAACCACCTTAGTTTTTCCAGTTCCATCCATTAAATCCAGAAAGTAGGTTCCTCCCTTCTGGGATTGACTGACCCCGGTGACCATTCCCTCAACTGAAACGTCTTTATCAAGCATTCCACGATTCATATCTTTAATTTGGACTGTTTGAGGCATTATATAGTTGGCAGAGACCATCATTCCCACCAATCCAATAATAGCAGTGAATAAAGCCATTCTGAAGATTTTCTTGTCCTCCATCACAACCACAGTATTACTATCAAAGGTTATTGTTAATAAGTATTAGGTTATAATGTACCAGTAACCAGAGATTGAATAAATAAAATTACAACAAGGAAATTGCCCAATGCAAAGGAAAAAACAGCTAATAGGGGATAAAAAAAGATTTGAAACTTCATCTATGGTCTGAAGTTTCTAATTTTACATAATTCATCTGGCAAATTCAACTTTTCTGGGAGTTTCTGAAAATAGATTCAATCCTATCCAGAGTATCAATTTCATCCATACCCAGGTCATTACGAATCCTCTTAACCACCGGGAAACGCAGCGAGTATCCAGTTTCAGACTCGGGACTCTCCACTATTTCACTGAAAGCAATTTCCAGAATTATTGAAGGCTCTATTTTCACATGTCTACCTTCTTTATTGATGATTAGAGGTTCCACCATCTTGGAAAGTTCCATTAGTGTGTTATCATCCAATCCAGTGGCAGCGTATGCCAGTGGTTTGAGTTGGTTGTCCTCGTCCTGAATAGCCATCAGGTAAGAACCAATGAAATGAGCCCTCCTACCCTTCCCATAGGTTCCACCCACCACTACCAGATCCAGGGTTTCTGGTTCTGCCTTTAATTTAAGCATCTTCTTACCCCTTATACCCGGCATGTAGGGTGCATTAGGATCTTTGATCATGATACCCTCATGACCTCCTTCAATGGAGTGATTGAAAAGATCCTGAGCCTTATGAATCTCTTCCGGAGTAACTTTAACCTGAGCAGAAAGCTCCAGTTTGCCCTCATCTATTTTAACTATTGACTCCAGAGTTTTCCTCCTCTCCTGAAGAGGTTCATCCAGAATAGGACCCTCGTAGTAAAGTACATCAAAAAGATAAACAGTTAAAGGGATTTTAGAAACCATTTTATCAATTTCGTACTTTCTCTTGACCCTTTGAAGCATATACTGGAATGATATTGGTTTCCCATCTCTGCTGGCGATTATTTCTCCCTCAACAATGAAATCTTCATGTGGAAGAGCTTTTTCAATATAATCTGAGATTTCAGGAAGTGCTAAACTGATATTTTCCAGCCTTCTGGTAAAAATATCAATTTCATCACCATTTCTGTGAATCTGAACCCGTATTCCATCATATTTAGTTTCACAAATGGCCCAACCCATTTCTTCCACACTCTCTTTTATACCTGGAGATAACTGTGCCAGCATGGGTTTTACAGGTTTACCTGGTTTCAAAGTTAGTTTACGCAGACCTTCTTCCCCTTCCATCCTGGCTACTTCAGCCACCAGCCCCATATCGTTGGTTAACATATGGGCTCTTTCTGCTACTTCTTTGGGTATGTTAAATGCCTGAGAAATAGCATCCCTGATGGTTCCTTCACCTACACCCACTCGAAGTTCTTCCAAAACAGTTCGGGTGAGGTATTTGGCCTCAACTGGAGCTGCTGAGGATAATAACTCCATTAAATAGTCTATTTTTTTAAACTGGGCACGGTTACCTGAAATTTCAGCCATTTTCACCAGATTGCGATGTACTTTCTGTATGGTGAGTGGTCGGCTAAAGAGAGTTATCTGGCTTTTCTTCTGGTATAATTCCTCTGCAGCCATACCAATATCCCCAGTATCCCGCATTCGGTTCTCCACATCATCTGGAGAAACTCCTACCACCTGGGAAATAGCTTTCATTAATAGTTTGGATCCTATTCCCAGTTCTTCCTCACTCCATGTGGGGAAAATTCGGCCTAAAGCCAGTAAAGTTACTATGGGAAGAAGTTCAGGTTCTTCATCTCCCACTTCAGCTAAAAATTTAGCTAAAATATCGGTTTTCTCCAGACGTTTGGTGGTAGAGTCCAGATCCTGATAAACTTCCACTAAATCATTGTAAAGCATTGAAATATCACCATTACACTCACTCAACTGTTTCCAACATGTTTAAACTTTTTACTTGGTAAAATAATATTGAGTCGATGTTATTTAAATTTACAATTTTTTCAAAAAAATAAATACCAAAAATAATCCGTTGCTATCCATAAATACTCCCATGAAGAATTCTAAAATAACATATCTAGATTTTTATATCCCAATTAACAGCAATCATTCTCTATCACTGCTTAAAAATTTTGGAGATCTAAAAAAATCAATGAACTCTAAAATTACAAACTTTAAATATTTAATACTCAGATTCAGACCAGATAATCTGGAAGGTAGTCCCCTTATCTCTGGAAAGGATTATACTACCTTTTAACTGGTTTACCAGGCTGTTCACCAGTTGGAATCCCATGGTTCCACTTTCCTTAAATTCAATACTGGTAGGAAGTCCCACACCATTATCTTTGACCATCAATACATTGTTTTCGTGATTATCAAATCCAAAATCCACGCAAATTTCTCCTTCACTGGTTCCAGGGAAGGCATGTTTCACTGCGTTGGTTAAAAGTTCATTGAGAATTAGTCCGCAAGGGATGGCTGCGTCAATATCCAGCATCAACCCGTCAGTCCGGGTAATCATCTTAATTCGGTCAGTATCCACTCGGTATGAGCTGACAATGAGTTCTATGAGTTTTTTTATGTACTGGGAAAAATCGATGACTGCGAAATCTTCAGACTGGGAGAATCCATCATGGATTAGTAACATTGATTTAACCCGGTTTTTGTTATCTTTTAAAACTTCCCGGTTCTCTGCATCCTTCATGTAAACTGATTGGAGTTCCAGGAGGCTTGAGATCATGTTCATATAATTACTAACTCTCCCATTGATCTCACCTAGAAGCATCTCTTTCTCCTTCAAAGACGCGTTTATTTCTGTTTCTGCCTTTTTTCGTTCGGTAATATCTTGAGCTATTACTTGAACTGCAAATAATTCCCCATTTTTAAGTAAAGGGGCAGGGTAAATTTCCATTAAACGTATTTCTCCCTCTCTGGAGATCAAACGTGATTCAAATGGTTTTACATCCTCTCCTTTCAGATATTTGGAAAATAGTTCATTGTAGTATGAAGAATCTTCACCAGTAATGGACTGGAGATCTGTGAAATACATACCAATAGTGTCATCACGGGATAATGGGCTGAATTTAGCCGCAGCATGGTTAAGATCAATGATCTTTCCATCCAATCCCAGAACAACCACGTAATTGGGGAAATATTCAAAAAGAGTCCTGTATTTCTCTTCACGTTCTTTGAGGGCCTGTTCTGCAGCTAATTTTTCAATTTTTTCTTTAGCTTCTTTTAAAGCCCTTACAACAGAGTGAGGTAGTTTTGAGAGGTTATTTTTGAGAACATAATCTGTTGCACCTTCTTTGAGCATTTCAACCGCGAAATCTTCACCTATTTTCCCACTCACAAAGATAAAAGGTGTGTTGGGAACGATTTCCCGGGCCAGGTTCATGGCAGTGATACCATCAAATTGAGGGAGTGAATGGTCTGCCAGGATGATGCTCGGCTTGAACTCCACCAGTTCTCTCCGGTAATCTTCTTCTTTTTCCACGATTTTAGATGTGAATTGGAGGCCTTCTCGTTTGAGCTGAGTTTCTATAAGTTCAGCATCCAGTGGCACATCTTCCAGTATTAGAACTTTTATTTCTTCAGCCATAACATCCCACAGAGATTATTTATTAAGATTTCAGATATTATTGATATGGATCGATCATATTTATAGATTTTTATTTGCCAAGAACTCTTTTTATACTTATAAAATGAAAAGCTTTATTGGCTAAACATTCCCTAAGATGTTTTTTAAGAACAATACGGCCAAAAAAGCATCTAAATCTAGTAAAAAATCTTGATAACTAAATTAAATGTAAGAAAAAAATAGGGGGATAATATAAAATAAATCCCACTTATACCCAATAAATCAACTTAAAAACTACCTAGACTGAGGTATCTGTACTATTTTCAAAACCTGATTATTTTTCTATAGTCAGCATTTCCTCACGCATTTCCAGTGACCCCATCTTAACTGGAGTGGACTGCTGTAAATAGTGATCAAATAACCGATTACCCCATGAAATAGCTTCTTCACCATGGCTAATCAGGGAAATATTCAAGTCATAAGCTCCGTCAGCTGAAAACAGACCCAGAGCAATGAAGTTGTCACCAGTAGTCAGGGATATATTCACATCTTCATCAACTTTCATTAACTGTAGTTTACCTTCATTGACCCATTTTTCCAGTTTGTCTTTCCCGACATTTTCCACCAGTTTGTCAATGATTCCTTCAGTCATGATAAGCTGAACTTTTCCATCTTTTTCAAGGGTTTCCAGGAAAATCTTGATACTTGAAGGGTTATAAACAGAAGTAAGTTGTTTAAAGTTTTCGCTTTTGGATAAAAATTCTGATAAAACCTCTTGTGGCCTCATGATATTGGTACTGGTTGATTTCACTATGAATGATTTTTCCAGGCACCCTATGTCTTTGAAAAGTTCTGGTGGGATGCAACTGATATCATGGTTTAAGAACAGTCCCTCACAGAGGTTCAGGGAATAGAAAGACCTCATAACATCGATTAATTTGTTGGCTACAACTTCTCCAGTTTGAGATAGGGAGTAGTTTCCAGATTCTCGGAAAATGAAATTTTTCTGTTCCAGTTGATTCATTCCGTGTAGGATAGTAGATGAACTCAGATGGATCTCCTTACGTAAATCCGCTAAATTCTTAGATCCACTTATTAAACTAATTAATATCTTAGCCCGCACATCTGAGGCTATAAAAAACTTCATATCATCTTTAACTTGCTCGTATAGTTCAAACATATAGTCCATTTAACTTCCACCTTTTCTTTGATAAGGGGATTTCGATTATTGATACAATTTCATTCATTGATTTCATTATTGATTTTTGTAACCTTAATTACAGTTGCTTAATCATATGAGTATTAGAGATTAATAAATATTTTCTTAGTAAGTACTATATAAAGAGGGACAATAATGAGTAAAATTGATTAATAACAACCATGCCAAAAAATTATAGAAAATAAAGAGTTAAAAAAAAATAAACAATGTTTAAATATTTAGTAACAGAGATTTATCTTAAATAAACCTTTCAAACCTCTCTTTTCCTACTTTACATATTGGACAGGTTTCCGGTGGCTCTTCACGAGCACACAAATACCCACAGACCCTGCATCTCCACACCGGTAAAGGGAGAGTACTTAATGTTTGTTCTTGTGAGGTTTGTTTGGCTGATTGGCGTTGCCCGGGTCCCGGTCTTCTCTCAGGTATGGATGTTAATTTTTTACTTCCATTGAGTATTTCACTGGAGATATAAAGTCCACAGTAGCATGCTCCAAATTCATCAAGGTCAGGATCACGATAATCACATGGACAGATAATATCCAGGTCTTCTTCTTTGACTCCTGATGCCAGTCGACAGGGACAGGCCCCATAACCGTAACGATCCTTGTTTATGAGGATGCTTTCCAGGAGTTCCTTGGTAAATGCTTCATCAGGGTTTAGATGATAACCGAAATCCTCTGCTTCTTCTTTTGACTTCTCGTAAAAACTGTTTAAATCATCTGCAGTGATTTTATCAGGATTCATCCCAATATCTCCCTCACTTTATCTTCATTGAATCCCACAATGGTTTCTTCATCATTTATAACCAGAGTAGGGAATGAAAGTTGAGAGTTCCACTTTTCAACTTGTTGGATTACTTCCTGTCTTTCTTCTCCTTCCAGGAGGTCCACGTAGATATAATCGTATTCCACTCCCAGATCCTCCAGAAGCATTCTGGTTTTTTTACACCATCCACAGGTACTTAAAGCAAAAAGGACTGTTTTACCTTTGTTTTCACCATCAACATGTTGCATTGGCATTTTGATTTCCTCCTTTTAGAATATCCCCTTTCAAGATCAGCTTGCTCTTGTTATTCAAACATTACCCACATTTATCATAATTCCATCTTTTATTATGTTACATCTTGTATTAATAAACTGACAATGAAAAAAAAATAGATAAATATTTAACAGTGTCCCGCGCTTGGATATACGTTGCCCCGCACTTGATTTTACCCTTGATGTTGTCTACACTTGATGTTGCTTGATTTACCTTTGATGTGCCTTACAATTGATGTTACCATGACTTAAAACCTTTAGTTATATGTTATCCCGCACCATCCTCAGGGCACAGAACTCCCCACACATGGTACACATGTCACTTTCAGGAGTAACTCTCCTTTCACGACATTTTCTGGCCTTTTCAGAGTCAAATGCAAGTTGGTACTGTTTTTCCCACTGGAAATTCTTTCGGGCTCTGGCCATTTCCATTTCCTTGGCCCAGGCACTTTCAAGCCCATTTGCAACATCTGCAGCCTGTGCAGCTATTTTTGATGCAACAACACCCTCTTTAACATCCTGCAATCCAGGTATGGAAAGATGTTCTGCAGGAGTAACGTAACACAGGAAATCAGCACCTGCACGGGCTGCCAGGGCCCCTCCAATGGCTGAAGTTATGTGATCGTATCCGGGTGCCAGATCAGTTACTATTGGCCCTAAAACATAGAATGGGGCACCTTTACAGACTGTTTTCTGGATTTGCATGTTGGCTTCCACCTGGTTTAAGGGGACGTGTCCGGGTCCTTCTACCATGACTTGCACATCTGCCTCTCGGGCACGTTTAACCAGATCCCCCAGAATCAGGAGCTCTCCAATCTGGGGTATGTCCGAGGCATCAGCCAGACAACCCGGCCTGAGACCATCACCCAGCGAGAGAGTCACGTCGTGTTCACGGGCAATCTCCAGTAGGTAATCGTAATTTTTGTACAATGGGTTTTCTTCATGATTATGAAGTATCCATGCGGTTAGAAAAGCTCCACCACGACTTACCACTCCCATAACCCTTTCTGACCTTTTGACTTTCTCCACAGTGTCCATGGTGATGCCACTGTGCACTGTCATGAAGTCCACTCCTTCCCTGGCCTGTTCTTCAATAGCCCGGAACATATCATCTTCATCCATATTAACCACCGCATCCTTGGTTTGGGAAGCAGTTATTCCTGCCTGGTATATGGGGACAGTTCCTATGGGAAGATCGGTAGATTCCATTACTGCTTTACGCACTTCACGGAATTTTGGCCCGGTGGAAAGATCCATTACTGCATCAGCACCATATTCTGCTGCTATTTTGGCCTTTTTCACTTCCAGTTGCACATTTTCCAGTTCAGGGGAAGATCCCAGATTGGCATTGATCTTGGTACTGAGTCCCCTGCCTACCCCACAGGGTTTGGTGTTCCTGTTTTTGTTACTTGGAATCACCACATGACCTTTAGCAACTCTTTTTATGAGTTTTTGAACATCTATGCCTTCATATTCGGCTATTTTTCGTATTTCATCTGTGGTCTGGCCTTTGCCAGCCTGGTATAACTGAGTCACTTTTTCATCCCTCGTTTTATATATTAGGAAGTAGTTGAGAATTAAATATTATGATAAAAAAACTGCATGCTCAGGATATCATGATCCAGGAAGTGCATGTTACCTCTCCCAATGACCTGGTAGCAGCTGCCAAGCTGAAAATGATGCGCTGTAACGTCGGAGGCCTGCCAGTAGTAAATGAAAAACAACTGGTAGGGATAATAACCCATAGGGACGTCTTATTAGCCGGAGGAGAATCTCTAGGCCTTAAAGTGGGCGATTTAATGAGTAAAGACCTTGAGGTAGTAAATAAAGACACTCCAGTTATGATTATTACCCGGATCATGGCCGATAAAGGTTTCCAGAGAATTCCAGTGGTGGAAGATGGTAACCTGGTGGGACTCATAACCCAGAGCTCACTTATCCGTGCACTTGCTGATTCAGGGGAATAAACTTAGTTTTTTTAAGTAATCCTTTGATTTTATATCATTAATTAATATCATCCTTAGTTAATATTATTTTCAAAGTTTACGCATTATTCAAAGGGTTTTGCAGATTTATAGATTAAAGTAGAGGCTTAGGAATCTTTGGATCTTTTTTGTCCTTTAATCCACCAATTTTCTCAATTCGAAGCTCCAGGAATTTTTTACCTGCTTCAGTAACTCCATAGATTGGTATGGATTCTCCTGCCCTGAAATAAGATTTATCTTCCCCAATTTCCCGGACACATTTAGATGCACAACCAGTTATCACATCCGCATATTTGAAGAGATTTTTAGCATTTTCCTCCGAAATCTGGGTCACATGGGCTACAAAAATGTATATTTTTACACCGGGAGTCCGTTTTTCAATTTCCCTGATCTTCTTTGCATCAGCCGCAGCAACCAGTGTAACTGCTATTTTTTTAAATCCCATTTCAATTGCTTTAATAACACCTTCAACCTGATTAATCTCTGCTGTTTTTGAATTTAATATATTTTCAAGCCCTAAGGTATTCATAACATCTTCAAGAGGAGTTGTACTTACCAAACCCGACACTCTACCCCCAATACCCTGAATCAACTCTGGTTCGGTTAATATTACTGTCCCACATCCCTCACATACAGTTACCACTGCATCGATTTCTCCCTCTTCAACCATGGTGTTCAGGGTTTCTGAAACTCCAAAAGAAAGAAAATCCTGCATTCTCAGGGTTCTCTCACCAGTGCAAAAACCAAAGTCATTTATTCGAAACTCGATGTTTTCCTTTACATCTTTAGATGTAAGCTTTTTTATTCCCCTGTATTTATCAAATATTGGGCAGTATTCTATTTTAGGCTCCCCGACCTCTACTACCTTTCCGTTTTTAACTTTAACCCTAGTTTTACCCAGGGCTTCAATCACATGCTCATCCATTCAATCACCTGAATTATAACTAAAAATAAATTTCCCATTGGAAGTGAGTTTTCCATAAAACAATTTTTTAATGGATTAGTTTAATTTTTCAATGATTAGTTTTTATAAAAAATTTTTCCAATAATTTTTTCTAATATTAAAATTAAATATGATTTATTAAATATAATCTAATTCATAGAATAAAAAATATACCCATCCATAGAAAAGTTTAAGAAAGATGAGAATGAACAGGATATAAGCCATGCCGGGGTGGCTCAGCTGGTTAGAGCGCGCGGCTCATAGGGTATTAAGCAAGTGCTCTGACTTTTTCCTGGGATACCGCGAGGTCGCGGGTTCGAATCCCGCCCCCGGCACTTCATTATTACTATTTTAATCAATTTCTTAATTTTAAACGTTATTTCAGCTCTTGAAATCTTCAAACTTCTTATTATTCCATTATAAGCAATTTTTTAATTTTAAATGTTATTTCAGCTCTTTAAATTTTTTTAACTTCTTATTATTCCATTTTACTTGTTTATTCGCGAAATTTTATCCAACCCATATAGTTAATATATATTGCCACATAATTAATACTAAATTAATTTAGAAACTGTGGTTACCGCAGATTTTTTTTATTTAGTTCACATCTGTTGCAGTATTCACAGTAGTGCAGTAAAAGATAAAAAGTAGATAAAAGTGATTTTTGATGATAATTTGCAGAAAAACGGATACAAATACCAGTTTTTTACAAAAATAAAGCATATAAAAAAGTTAGGAAACTAATCAGTGAATTCATCTTCAGAAATGAGGAGACTGGCAAGAATGGAGAATAACAGACCCTATTGGGATAAAAAAATCTGTGATTCAGCCACTTTAGAAGATATTGATGAAGAAATTGTTAAACAGTTCCTTAAAGTATTTAATAACAAGCGAAGACTTGAACTGGACTCTGAAATCCCAATTGTAGAATTCCTGGAAAAATTGGAATTAATAAAAGGGGAGAAATTAACAAATGCTGCTGTTCTTTTGTTCTGTAAAAACCCACAAAAATTCTTTCCTCAAGCAGAAGTACGATGCACTCGATTCAATGGAACAATACCTTTAGAATTTGGTGCCAGGGAAGTTTTCCAGGGAAGCATAATCCATCAAAGAGAATCTGCAATTAATTTCGTTAAAGAACACATAAAACTCCCTGCAGAGATTATAGGTTTTGAAAGAGTTGAAAGATGGAAATATCCATTAAATGCCATTCAAGAAGCCATAACTAACGCTATTTGCCATCGTGATTACAGTTTGAGTTCAAACATCCAGGTTCGAATATTCGATGACCGACTGGAAGTATGGGGATGCGGCCCATTACCTGCACCGCTGACTGTTGAAGACTTAAAAATGAAACATAAATCTGTTTTAAGGAATCCTCTTATTGGAAACTGTTTTTTCCGGATAAATTTCATTGCACAATTAGGAACCGGTACTCAAAAGATTTTAAGTGCTTTTTCAAAACAAAAACTCCCTGAACCATTGTTTGAGATAGATGCTGGTGATTTTATTATAGTATTCCAGAAAGTATAGGAGTATAGAGTATCAGCTGATACTTTGGAAGAAATAAAGGGTAAGACAACCTGAGAGGAGAGTTATTAAAAATAAAAAAATCAAGTAACTTGAATCACAATAAAAAAAAACCCCCCACTAAATATCTGTTTCAATCAAAAACATCTATGAAATATTTTGATCATGAGAACATTTTGATTTTTGAGAACTTCATTCTTAACATTTAACTTATTAAACCCCTTTTCCACGTTGCTCCTTTTCAGAACCTTCCCTACAGTAAGATTCATGTTTCAGTTCAAAGTTGCTGTGAGCAGGGCACTGGGAACAGATACATTCCACCGGATCAACTTCACAGTTACTGTTACCCAAAATACAATAGTGCTTCATTATTTTCAGTCATGCACTGGCCATATGTCGGGCAAGTCCGGCATATGCAAATCTTTTTCTTTTCCATATTAATTAACGTATTATACTGTTCTTCAGACATTTCTGACATTTTTTCCAGGGCTAATTCAAACTGGTCCATAAAATCCCTCCTATGAGTTACCATCAACTCATTTACATTTCATTTTTATTGATTATTTTTTTAAAGGATCTAGATTCTTAAATGATCCAGATTTTATACTAGATTTTTATATGAGTTTAATACCTCACACATCAATTAACATCATAAAAATCAGGCATACCTCATCCTGATGATGTTGAATGCAACCACCACCCCCACAAATGCAATTCGAATGTATGGGCTCACTGGAGCGAAAAGAGCGATTAGCAATATGACTACACCCACAATACTATGGGTTAAAAGGTTTTTCCAGTCAGTTAAGTAAGCCCTTAGTCCTTTGATTACGCGATTCATAGTTATTTACTCCTATTAAATTAAATCCATAAAAATAAACTTATCATATGTAATATTCATACTGATCAGGTATCTATACTGACCAAATACCTCATTAATTCATTTAAAAATTTAATTTCATTTAAAAATATCTCATTCTCACTAAATTAAACCCCACTGCACCTGCTAAAACACCTACCCGCACGTAAGGGTTTACTGAATCAAATAATGTCAATATCAACATTGAAATTCCAGTTAAAGCATGCACTACCCTGTTTTTCTTGTCTTTGAAGTAAGATTTAATGCCAATTAATATATTTCCCATTGGTTATCGAACCTCCATCAAGTATATCGAATTATGATATATATAATTGGGATATATCATTTTCTTATATATAGTTTGTGGTAATAAAACTCCAAAAATATTAAAATAACAACATCAGACTAAGCATATACATAAAATTATGAACGGTTATAGTGGTAAGAAAGGTTATTTTGGTGTATTTATGCCAGCTGAACACGATGCAAAAAATTATTGGGAAATGTTAGACCGACAAAAGGAGATCATCAACGAAAACCAACAGTTGAAACTCTTAAACGCCCAAATTACCATCATTGGATGTGGGGGGATAGGCGGAGCCACCACCGAAATGCTGGCCAGAATGGGGGTTGGAAAGCTTCGAATAGTTGATAAAGATGTTTTTGAAATATCAAATATCAACCGACAGCTCATGAGCAACCAGAAAAGTATTGGAAGACCAAAAACAGATATAACCAAGGAAAGACTGGAATCAATTAATCCAACCATAGAGGTTGAAGCATTTAACCAGGAGTTAAATGATAAGAATGTTTTAAAAATCTTAAAAGGAAGTCAAATCATAATTGATGCTCTAGACAACCTTTTAACCCGTATTACGGTGAGCAGATGTTGTGAAAAGTTGGACATTCCCTTCATCCACGGAGCTATACACGGTACCATGGGACAGGTTACTGTTTTTAACCATTCCACACCATCTTACGAAGAATTATTTAAATTACCCTCACAGGGCAAAGAATTAACCGAAGAAATTCTTTCAAAGGTTTCCAATCTCAGTAAAGAAGTTCCACCCGTAATCGGACCCGTACCAAACATAGTGGGATGTCTCCAGGCTTTTGAAGCTGTTAAACTTATTACAGGTAAAGGAAGCCCATTAATGGCCCCTCGTGTGTTGATGTTTGATTTAATGAAAGAAGAAGCATTTTCAGTGGTTCGTTTTTAATTAATCATAATACTTAATCCAATGAATACTAACATTACTCAATGTTAAAATGAGTAATTAACCATCAAAACCAAAAATAGGGTGTTTTAATGCAGTCTCAAAAATCAATGCTAATTGTGAGTTTCCTAAGTATAATATTAATTGTAATGACCAGCGGATGTACTTTCAACATGGGAAATCTAATTAATCAAAATAATAGTAAGGGAGATATAGTTCAGTATACAGTTAACATCGATGAAAGCAATAACAATTCTTATCATGTAAATGGTATGGTGGAAAACAGAGCTGCCCAAAACTACAGTTTTGTTAACTTGACAGTCACTGGATACAATGCTAAAAAAGAATCAATCTCCAAAACTAAAATAACATTACCCCATATGCTTGCTCGGGATTATACCAATTATGATGCATGGTTAACTTCACCCAATGGTGAAAAGATAACCACAGCCACCGTTGAATTTGTAAACGGCACCAAAGACTAATTTATTTTTTTATTTTTTTTAGTGATCATTACATTAATTTTCAGATTCCCAACTACTAAATTCCCAACCACTAATTCAGATGTCCACCACGAAAATATTCCTGATTGTCACAATCCACAAACATTTATATACCAGTAAGAGGAAACATCCTTCCGGTGAAGATCACGGAGGTTACTAAATTGCAAGACAAGATTGGAAAAGTTATTGAAAATATCGAAAAATGCGGTACTAAATTCGTTAGGCTGCAGTTTGTGGACATACACGGGACTCCCAAGAACATGGCGATTCCCCTGGTGAAACCAGACGATATAGAAGACATTATCAAAGACGGACTGTTATTTGACGGTTCATCAGTAGAAGGATTTGTGGACATCAACAACAGTGACCTGGTAATAAAACCAGACCCAGACACCTTCTCCGCCCTCCCATGGAGACCTGAAGAAAAGGGTGTTTGCAGATTCATATGTGACATCTACTGGCCAGATGGAACACCTTTCGAAGGAGACCCAAGGTACATACTGAAAAAGACCCTGGAAAAAGCCGAAAAAATGGGCTATGAATACAACGTGGGTCCAGAACCAGAATTCTTCATAGTGGATATGGATGAAGAAGGAATTGTTTACCCCCACGATGAAGGTGTTTACTTCGATGTGGAACCAGTAGACCAGGGAACCGACATGAGAAGAGAACTAGTCCTAGGACTGGAAGAACTCAACTTCGAAGTGGAAGTAAGCCACCACGAAGTCGGACCAGGACAGCACGAAATCGATTTCAAATTCGACAACGCCCTTAAAACTGCAGATGCAGTAATAACATTTAAACAGGCCATCAAAGCCATAGCCGACAAATTAGGCTCAATGGTCACTTTCATGCCCAAACCATTCTTCGGAGTGAACGGTAGCGGAATGCACTGCCACCAGAGCCTATTCAAAGACGGTAAAAACGTCTTCTTTGACCCTGACTCTGAAAACCAGCTTTCAGATGAAGCACTCTACTTCACTGGAGGTTTACTCAAACACTCCAAAGCACTGTCTGCAATTGTAGCTCCTTCAGTTAACTCCTACAAACGACTGGTACCAGGATACGAAGCACCAGTGTACATTGCCTACGGACTCCAGAACAGATCCACTCTGGTCAGGATCCCTGCATCCCGTGGTAACGGTACTCGTGTGGAATTCAGATGCCCAGACCCATCCTGTAACCCCTACCTGGCCTTCGCAGCCATGTTAGAAGCAGGTATGGATGGTATCAAAAACCAGATCAACCCTGGAGAACCAACTGAAATCGATGTATTCGAATTAAGCCCAGAAGAACTGAAACCACTGGGAATCGACACCCTGCCATCAAGTCTATGGGAAGCATACCATGCCCTGGAAAAGGATGAAGTGGTTAAAGCATCCCTGGGAGACCACGTTTACAACCAGTTCTATGCGTTAAAAAGGAAAGAATGGGACGACTACAGGATCCAGGTATTCCAGTACGAACTGGATAAATACCTGCAGATCTAAAACCTCTCATTATTTCTTTTTTTCTTTTATTTTCATTTCCTCCACATTGATATTCAAAAATCATTGCTATCCAGAAGTTTCACATCCTGAATTTTAACCATAAGTATTTAAAATCAATCCCAATAATTAAAACTAATATTCTTAAATTAATATATGGATTAAAATACTAGAATTCATTAATGAAACTAGGATTATTATAAAAATACAATAAGATTACCTAAAAACTAAATAATTTTACTGATACTAAAATAGAAGGGTGAATAGATGCCACAGGAAACTGATCGTAAGATGATGGAGATCCTGAGGATCCTGGCAGACAGAAGCGAGGTCTTGGGGGCGAAAACCATAGCTGAAGAGCTTCGCAAAAAGGGATATGACCTTGGTGAAAGAGCAGTGCGATATCATATGCGCATCTTAGATGAAAAGGGTTTCACTGAGAGAATAGGATATGCGGGAAGACGAATAACACCCGAAGGTATTAAAGAACTCGAAAAAGGCCTTATCTACGATCAGGTTGATTTTATTTTCGCTAAATTTGAAGATATGATGTACCAGACCACCTTGAATCCTACAACCGGGTTGGGTAAGGTGGTGGTAAACTCCTCAACATTCCAGTACGATGAAAAAGTAATGGAAATCATCAAAAACAGCTTCAATCAAGGGCTGGCAGTAAGTCCTCACGTTAAGATAACCGAACCCTCCTCAGAAGATGATGGAAACATGATGGTGATGGAAACCATCTGCGGAACCACCATCGATGGTATGATACTTAAAGCAGGTATTCCCGTGGTCCCCAAGTTTGGAGGACTGGTGGAGGTAATAGATCACGTTCCCAAAACATTTACCGAACTTATCGCTTATAAAAAGACTTCCATGACCCCACTGGAAGCCTTCACTGACAAGGAAATGACTTCTGTTTTAAAATTAGCAGAGTCAGGTAGTGGAAATATTCCTGCCAATTTTAGACTGATACCAGCCACCGCCCGTGATGAAGCCATTAAACTTTTCAAAAACCTCCAGAAAATAGGAGTATCCGGGCTTTTGAAGATTGGTAAACCCGGTGAATCAATTTTGGGCATTCCCGTGGATAAAGACATGGTGGGTATTGCAGTAATTGGTGGTATTTCACCTTTATGCGCTGCTAAAGAAGCAGGGTATGATGTTGATATCAAAATGGCTGAAAACACCGTTGAATTCTCAGAAATGGAACGGGTAGCCACCCCCAAAAATGTGATCAAAAAAGCAGGTGCTGAACAGGGTGAAAAGGTTAAATTCCTTCTTTCCAAGGCATGGAACCTTATACATCAGGTGGATTTTGACCCGGAAAGCCTTAAAGGACAGGTAATTGTGAACGTTTCCTACCTGAAGGATGAAGACCTGGAAGAAGGGCTCAAAATATTTGATAAAATCATGGCATCCCGTCCAGAGTACTGTACCAGTAAATACTTCCAGATCATTCCTGGACCCGATGGGAAGAAAGGTCTGGCCACAGTTTGCAGTCTCACCATCGATGGTATACTGACCAAGAATGGTATTGCCTCCACACCACAGTACGGTGGTATCCTAGAAACTGAAGGAAAATCCCCACGCTTCATTGAACTAACAGCCTACAATGGATCATCCCTTGATCCCCACGAAATATACCTATCAAAGGGATTAACCTCAGTTAATAAGTCTCTGAAAAAGGGTGGGAGAATTTTAGCCAGTTTAAGGGAAATTCCCTATGTTGCTCGGCCAGAAACCCTGGACGTGCTGGATGAAACAGAAGAAGCTGGTTTTTCCATCCTGAAAGTAGGTAAACCAAGTGAACTGGTCTACAACGCCAAGGTAGATCGTTACCATGTGGGAATAGTTGCACCCGGTGGTTTGAATCCCATAGCTGCCATAAAAGAAGCAGGGATATCTATAGAAGCCAAGGCAGTGGAAATGTTAATGGATATAAGCAAGATGGAAGAGTTTTAAGTTCGAACCACTCCATCTTTAAATCTCTTTTTAATATGTTTTTTCTGATTTCTATAATAGATATTTTATATTCCATTTGGCAGAAATAGGAATCAATTTGTAGAACTAGGAAAATCAACAGGCAGATTAAGGTAACTGGCCGAAAAAAATGTAATTATAAGGGTTAAGGAGTTCATGTTTTAACCCAGTTTACCCTATTCTACAAATCGTTTATCAGACTTTTTATCCTTAGCTTCGTGGTGTTTATCCTCGAACCATCCTATAGATATATATTCTCCTTCATCCCTGTCAAAATGAGGAATATATGGCTTTATATCCAGAAGGGGAGTTCCATCAACCACATCCACATTACTGATGTGTAAAGTAGACCCTTCAATCTTTTCCAAACGGACCACTGAAATTCCAATGGGGTTTGGCCTTTTAGGAGCTCTTGTAGCAAATATTCCCCTTTTTACTGTATCCAGGAACGGTTTTACCTCCAGAGAATGACCATTGCATAGATGAAAGTGGTAGATAAGCAGGATGTGTGAAAATCCATCCAGATCTTTTAAACCAGTTTCATACTCTTTTTCAAGTTCTATTGTTCCTTTAACTCCTCTGGCACCAACAGGTTGTATTGGCATTCCATGAAGTTCTTTAAAGGGAGAATGTATAATTCCAATTGGATTGTACTGTACTTGATTCATTGTTTATCACCGTAATACAAAATAGTGGAAAATGCCGAGATGTAATAGTTTACATTAAAAAAATATTTTAATCATCTAATATATAAAATAACATGCTTGAGTAAACTGGATTGAACGAAAAATGGAGATGTTAAACCATGAAAATAAGTGCCAGGAACACTATTAAAGGCAAAGTAGAGGGTGTGGAAGTAGGAGCAGTAATGGCTAGCGTCAAAATAAAAATAGAAGCTCCAGATGTTATCACAGCAATAATCACCAAAGAATCCGTCAAAGATCTGGATATTAAAGACGGGGACGAAGTTGTTGCTATTGTTAAATCCACTGAAGTAATGGTTGGCAAAAAATAAACTCTATTACTACTTCTTTTTTTATTTTTTTAAAAACTCATGGTTTAAAACCAACAATCCAATCCATTATAATTTCATCACACTTCGCTTTTTAAATGACCATAGAACTTTTTTAAAGGTTTTAATGATTATTAATTTTTTTTACAATTCCATTAAATTCGATATGTTTATATGTCCATATCGCATAATTATAGCATCAATCATTAAGTGAGGGTGATAATTATGCCAGTAGTTATAGACGACGATAAATGTGGAAAGATCGAAAACTGCCCAGGAGAAGGCCTGTGCATCAAACTATGTGAACAGGGAGCCCTAGTGGAAGAAAATGGGGAACTAGTTCTGTACCCGGATAAATGTGATGACTGTGACTTGTGTATCACCAACTGCCCTAACCAGGCCATATCCAAAGCTTAAATATTAATATATAGGGGAATGGTATTTATGAGCGCGGTAGAAAGAAATGGGAACGACAAACGTTCTCTGGATTACATCAGTGACAAATGTGTGGGATGCGGTATATGCACCAGCATCTGCCCCACAGAATCCTTAAGGCTGGGCCCAGTGCTGCCCATAGCCAGAGGACTGGTGGACATGGATTACGTGAATGTTAACAAGAACAGCTGTGTTTTATGCGGTTTATGCGCATCAGCCTGTCCTTTCGAAGCATTCGAGTTCAAGATCAACGATGAAAACATCAAAGATCTGGAGGCCTATCCTCAATGGAACCACTCGGCCTACATTGACAATGAAGAGTGTTTATATTGTAAGGCATGTGAAACTGCTTGCCCTCAGGATGCCATAACCATAAAACGTGAACTGCCTAAACGTTCCAACCTGGTCGTAGGTGAAATCGATATAAACAAGGATGAGTGTATTTACTGTGGTATATGTGAAGAGATGTGCCCACCACAGGCCATAAACATGACTGTCAAGGAACAAATGGAACGTGACATCGAAGTGGATGAAGATAAATGTGTTTACTGTCTGGTGTGTAAGCGTGCCTGCCCAGTTGATGCTATAAAAGCAGCATGTACTTCCTGTTCATATGGAGAGTATGAAATAGACCCAGAAGATGCTAAAATCAAAGGAAGGGCCATCCTGCAGGAAGATAAATGTGTTAACTGCGGTTGGTGCCAGGAAATCTGCCCGGTTGATGCTGCTAAAGTCATCAAACCATTTGAAGGCGAAATTTCCGTTAACATAGAAGAATGTAAAGGTGAATCCTGCCATGCCTGTGTGGACGTCTGCCCCTGTAATGCAGCAAGTATTGTGGATGATAAATCCTCCATTGAAGAGAAATTCTGTATTCTCTGTGGTGCCTGCAGTAATGTGTGCCCACAAAAATGTATCACCATAAAACGGGACAAGATGAACCTGGAAAACATCCGTTCCAAATCCTGGCAGAATAAGTTGTCCGGATTGATGGAAGGGAAATAATTTTTATCTCTTCCTCCTTTCTTTTTTTTGAATTATTTAGCAGAATTACCATGATTACTGAAATTTAATATTCTAAATAAACACAAATTTTCAGTTGATCTGGATGAAAAAATACATTTTCTGAATAATTCCTAGAAAAATAAATCTACTTTAACCAATCCAATTTAAAATACACTCTTTTGATAATCGGATAAGAAAAATATAATTAAAATGAACGTATTTATTAAAACCAGAATCTTTCCATTACCGGGACTTTTAAAAAATTCCTTTCCAGAGCCAGATTCGAAGTTTCCTTTTCAAGGGTGCCCTGATCAATTCGCCTGTTTAAAAAACTATCAATTTTTTGATACTCTTCCAGAATTTTTTTGCCATTCTCAGTCAGTTTACTCATACCCCCACCACCTTTTCCTCCCAGCTGGGTTAGAACAACAGAGTTATCCAGATCATTTTCCAAATTTTTAATGTAATTCAGGGCGCTTCTATAAGATATTTTTGCTTTTTGTGACGCCTGTTTTATGGATCCATAATCATTGATACATTTTAAAAGGTTATATTTCTTTTTATTCAAAAAAACTAATTTAGAATCAATTTTTAACGGATACTGGGGACTATTCCTTTTATTTGTCAAAATAACTCCTCACTATAATGAATTCCTGAAACAAAATAACAGAAACTACACCCATAGACTCACATGAACGTAGCTTCTTAAAGAATTCTTTTTAAATTATTAGATAGTATTACTTTAAAAGTTATAAGTTTAACTATATAAACTTTTTTATCACACGACCCCCTAACTTAAAACAATCCAGCAATAAATAATAACCCTAAAATGATATTTTAACCAAAATCAGAAATTTAGAAACTTCCATGAAGATATAAGTGTTTTATACTCTTTTTAAGTTTATTGAATAGTTTATAGTAAATATTTTATGAATATTACGCACTACTACAAGTTTCAGATAAAATCAGCTATCATCATCATGAAAATGATGATAATCCCCTATAAAACCTTTACGCCTATCCCTCAAGACGACATGTTTATATGTACTTATCGTTAACTGTAGCAATGTGAGGTGGAAATAATGAGCAAATACCAAACCCTCCTAGAAAAAGTACGGGATTTACATGGCGAATTCTGTCCAGGTATTGTTTTAGGAACCCGAATGTGTATGTTAGCCATGGAACGACTTGAAATGAATCCAGATACTGGTAATGAAGATCTGGTGGTATATGTGGAAATAGACCGTTGCCTCCCTGATGCTATACAGGCCATCACTGGATGCAGTCTGGGTAATCGCAGGCTGAAATACAGTGATTACGGTAAATTCATCGCCACCTTTGTGGATATTTCCAGTGGCAAAGCAGTTCGAGTTTCAGCCCTTGATGATAAAATTGATTCAAGCCAGGGCTTCTGGACCTGGCTTGAAAATATTCTGATTTCAACCAAACCCGGAAATTTAACCCCTGAAAAGGAAGAAATAGAATTTGCAGCCCATAGAATATATGATATACCTGATGAAGAGCTTCTCCTCCTGGAGGATGTTCATCTGGAAATACCTGAAAACGATATGCCTGGCTTTCCTGAGCATGTGGCTGTGTGTTCAACTTGTGGAGAACACGTAGTGGATTTTAAAGAGTTTAACGTGGATGGTAGAACTATCTGCAGATCATGCACCGAAAAAAGCGTTAAATTGGTGGTTAATCAAGCTTATTCAAACATTTTAAATTCTGAAGTGAAAAGTTGATAAATTAAAAAAATAACGAATTGTATGAGAACAATTATCCATTTGTAAAATCAGTTTAAATACGATTTGAAAATCTTTGAAATTTATTATTATTCGTTTATAACCTAAAAAATCAATTAAAAGTTTTTAAAAATAATTTAAATTATTATTTAAATGATATAAACATTTATATTCATTAAAGTTATACAAAAAACGAATTATTTATACTTTCATATCGAATAATAAAATGGAATCAAAGCAGGAGGTAAAGGGTATAAAAAACCATACAAAAACAAGTAAAAATAGCAATGAAGTAGATTGGAATGATTTATGGAATCAATCCTTGAAAAATTTGCCTAAAAAAAATAATCCTGAGTCTTGGGACAATATTGCCCCTAAATTCAGTCAGTGGATGGAAAAAGATGATTATCCAAAAAAGATCTTGAGCAGGATAATAATCCATCCGAATGATAGTGTTTTAGATATCGGTTGCGGTAGTGGTGCTATAACCATTCCTCTGGCCCAAAATGCCAAAACAGTTATTGCAATGGATATTTCTGGCAAAATGTTGGAAATACTAACAGAACAAGCTGAAAAATCAGGCCTTGAAAATATAAACACCCTGAATAAACGTATAGAAGACGTGACATCAGAAGAAGTAGGTGAACACGATGTGATTGTGGCATCACGTTCTCTGAATGGTGTGGCCAATATTCAGGAAGAGCTTGAGAAAATCAACAAAATTGCTCAAAAATATGTTTTCATCACTCTCTGGGGTGTTGATAATCGTAAATTTGAAAGGGAAATGGCTGAACTATTGGGCAGAGAATCACACAGTCATCCGGATTATATTTATGTTTATAATATTCTCCACCAGATGGGCATCTACGCCAATGTGGAGATGTTAGAATGTAACACTCGTAATTATTATTCCACTTTAGAAGAAGCTCTGGACCGACTTAGATGGAGAATCGGAGATTTAAATGAGGATGAAGAATCAATTTTAAGAGAATATCTCGAAAAAGCCATGATTAAAAACCCTGACGGAACCATTGCTTTCGCCAATGGAAAAGCAGATTGGGTTTTAATCTGGTGGAAGAAAGATAATGCAAACTAGAAGATTATAGTTTGATTAAAGGTGAATATTATGGAACCTAACAATAAAAAGATTTTAATTGCAGCTATTGTCATTGTGGCAGTGGTAGCAGTGGTCGCCGGTTACCTGAGTTACAGTGGAAACAATGTTCTCAATGGCACTACTCAAATAACAGATATGGCCGGGAGAACTGTTCAGATCCCAACCCAGATAAATACAGTGCTGGCTACATCTCCTCCCAGCACAAACCTGGTTTATATGCTGGCCCCAGACAAACTCGGTGGTTGGAATTCCAACCTGACCGCAGAACAGAAAAAATACACCCCTGAAAAATACCAGAACCTGTCAGTGGTGGGTGGATGGTACAGTACCTTCCAGGGAAATCCTGAAAATTTCTTAACCCAGAAACCTGACGTAGTAATATTCGATAAGGCCAATTTAGGAAACGGTACTCCAAGTATAGACAATATGCAGCAGATGATGGGAAGTATTCCAGTAGTGGCCATGCAAAGTTCCATTAACGCAACCAACTACGCCCCATCAATTCAGTTTATGGGGAAACTTCTCGGTGCAGAGAGTAGTTCAAACAAGTTAATCGCATTCTATGATAAATCTTTGAAAACAGTGAATAATACAGTTTCAACCATCCCCCAGGATCAGAAGGTTAGAGTGTACTATGCTGAAGGTGCAGCAGGACTACAAACAGATCCAGAAGGTTCACCACACTCACAACTAATTAGCATCTGTGGAGGAGTCAACGTTGCCAATGTGCCCATCAAAGAGGGCAATGGAATGTCAAACGTTAACCTGGAGCAGGTCCTCCAGTGGAACCCTGATTTGATAATTACCAACAACCCCCAGTTCTTCAAGAATATCTACACTAACTCATCCTGGCAGAATGTAAAGGCAGTGCAAGATAAGAAAGTTTATCTGGCCCCAACAGCTCCCCAGGGATGGTTTGACAGACCTCCAGGTGTTAACACTATCATAGGAATACCATGGACCGCTAAAGTACTCTACCCAGATAAATTCACCAGTTTTAACATGACCAGTCTAACAAAAGAATTCTATCAAGACTTCTACCATGTTACACTGACCGACGACGACGTGAAAGTAATAATGAACAATCAAACTATCTAAAACTAGTGAAATTGGATGCAATGAGTAAAAAAAACATTGCATCCTTAACATTTTTTATTTTCTGAATAAATCTGAATTTTCAAAAGAAAGGGAAATACATGAATTTAAAAATCATTAAAAGCCTTCCAACAATGGCCATTGTACTAATTTCGCTTATAATTCTATTTATAATATCTTTTTTAATAGGTAGATATCCTTTATCACCATCAGAAGTTTTAATAGCATTAGTGACAGGTCTTTTTCATATTAAAACCAATTTATCTCCAACCATATATACCGTGGTCTGGGATATAAGGATGCCCAGAATAGCCGCTGCCATGATAGTTGGCGCTGCATTATCCATTTCAGGAGCTTCTTTCCAGGGAATATTTAGAAACCCCTTAGTTTCCCCTGATATTCTGGGCGTTTCAGCGGGTGCTGGTTTCGGAGCAGCACTCGCTATTTTGATAGGTTCATCACCCATAGTCATCCAAATAATGGCCTTTTTAACAGGTTTAGTTGCTGTCAGCTTGACATATTTTCTAAGTAAAAGTTTCAAAGGTAATGCCACCCTAATAATGGTTTTGGGTGGGATAGCCATTGGTGCTTTATTTTCAGCATTAACCTCTTGCATCAAATACGTTGCAGACCCCTACAGCAAGTTACCAGAGATTATATTCTGGCTTATGGGCAGTCTGGCAACAATTAACCGGCAAAACGTGGTTATGATAATTATTCCCATCATAATAGGCTTCAGTGTTTTATTAATGATTAGATGGAGGATCAACCTTCTTTCCATGGGTGATGAAGAAGCAAGGACTCTTGGGGTTGACACCGAAAGATTAAGAATTATAGTAATCCTATGCTGTACATTACTCACGGCAGCTGCCGTTAGTATCAGTGGTATAATTGGATGGGTTGGTCTGGTAATACCACATATAGCCCGAATATTCATAGGACCTGACCATAAGGAATTAATACCTTTCAGTATCATACTAGGAGCGGTTTTCCTACTTTCAGTGGATGATATATGCAGAACTGTTGCACCAGTTGAAATTCCTCTGGGAATAGTGACTGCCATTATTGGAGCTCCTTTCTTCATTTATTTATTAAAAAGAGGCTACGAGGGTTGGACATGAATGGAATAATGGAAATGGAAAACGCATCATTCTCTTACAGTGGAAAAGAAAAAATATTTCAGGATATTAATCTCTCCATAAATAAAGGAGAGGTTCTATGCATTTTAGGACCAAACGGGACCGGTAAAACAACTTTAATAAAGTGCTTAAACTGTCTTTTGAAATTAAACACCGGTAACATCTTCCTGTCAGGCGAAGACATTTATTCATTTAACAAAACAGATCTCGCCCGTCAAATTGGTTACATACCTCAGGGGCATAATCCTGTTTTCCCCTTCACGGTTTTAGATGTAGTAGTAATGGGTCGAGCCCCCCATTTGAGTTCCATGTCTTCACCATCACAAAATGACTATCTGATCGCTCAAGAATCTCTGAAAAAGTTGAATATGGATCATATGATGCACAACCCATACACAGAATTAAGTGGTGGAGAAAAACAGCTGGTATTTTTCGCACGAGTACTCGCTCAGAAACCTGACATTTTACTTTTAGATGAACCTACATCTCATTTGGACTTCGGGAATCAAATGAGAACACTTAAGATCATTAATAAAATGGCCAACGGAGGTTTTACTGTGGTTATGACCTCTCATTTCCCCGATCATGCCTTTATATCTGCAGATAAAGTGGCAATAATGAAAGACTGCCATATAATCGATTATGGAACCCCTGAAGAAGTTATCACTGAAGAAAACTTAGAAAGGGCCTATAATATTGGAGTGAAAATAATGGATTTGGATCATGGAAGAAAAATCTGCATTCCAGAAGTTTAATTAATTTCTGTTAGTATGAACTCGTTATAAAAAAGGAGGTAAATTATGGATGATATAACACCCTATCTGGATAAAGGAAGAGAATTTCATGGTGAAGTGTGCCCAGGAATAGTTATGGGGACAAGGATTGCCCTGGCTGGTATGAGAGAGCTGGGAATGAACCCAGATGAGAGAAATCGTGACTTGATAGTCTATGTGGAAATAGATCGTTGCATGGCGGACGCAGTTCAAGCTGTGACCGGCATCAGCATGGGCCACAGAACCCTTAAATACAAGGATTACGGTAAATTTGCCGCCACATTCCTGGATTTATCCACTGGAAAGGCAGTGCGAGTTTCTGCTGTGGAATCACAAGGACCACCAGTCCCCCAAAACTCTGATAAAGAATCAGCCGAAGAACCTGCTAAACAAGATATGAAAGGAATGGTAGGAAAACTTACCAAAGTCCCAGAGGAAGAACTTCTCTTAATTGAGGAAGTTAAAGTTGATATTGGTGAGCATGATATTCCTGGCTTCCCTAAATTTAGAGCATACTGCGAAAAGTGTGGGGACAGAGTTTTAGACCGTAGAGAAGTAATAGTTGATGGAAGAACACTGTGTAAAGCCTGTGCAGAAGGTTATTACTATCAAAAAATATAAAGTGAGCAAATGAAACTAGTAAATGAATTATTGGAAGCGGCAAGTGAAAATGATTCCCCTGTCACGGATGTAAGGGTTGGAGTGTCCTGGACAGGAGTCCATGGAAAATATGGTGGGGTTTCCAAGACCTACGGGATCCCTGTGGTCCACGGCAATTACACCAGAGACATGGGCGATTTAACCAATAAAACTACCATGGAACTGGCAGAGTATGTTAAATCCTGGAATCTGGTGGAAGCCAGTATTGGTGTGGCTGCCCTGAATTCCATGATGAAACCCCGTGGTAAAAAGGACATTAATGCCCAGGATCTCATCATCGAAGAAAGTCATAACAAGAAGGTTACCATGGTGGGTAAGTTCCCCAAGATCGATGCGATAAGATCTGTAGCTAAGGAGTTTTGGGTCCTAGAATCTGATCAAACCCTCCTCAACCCCCGGGAGGGCATAATCACCGAGGCTGCTGCAGAATATGTGTTCCCTGGAAGTGATATAATTATTATAACCGGTTCCACCCTGATAAACAAGGGACTGGAGCGTTACCTTAACCTGGCTAAACAGGAAGATGCATATACTATCATTCTGGGGCCAAGTACCACTATGAGTGACGTGCTTTTCGATTATGGTGCTGACATGCTGGCAGGAGTTGAACTATTAGACCCTGAAGCCATTCTCAGGAAAATCAGCCAGAGTGGAGGTATGATCAACACCCGAGTCTGCAAGGGTGAAATAGGGTTCAGAGTGCTGGAGGGTTAGTTAAAAATACAACCGGATTGTCAGAAAGTTATTGGAATTTAGAAGGTTACTTGAATGTTAAAGGACTCACAATCAATTGATTCCCTGTTAATGGATGGGGCCCATGCATCCACATATCCCTTGATAGCCAATCAGATCATTGGAAAATTTAAAATAAAAAAAGGAGTAGGTATCGATGTGGGTGCAGGTCCTGCATCCCTTTCAATAGCCCTTGCGAAAATAACAGAGTTGGACATCTATTCAATGGACATATCTTCGAAAATGTTAGAAATTGCACAAGAATCCTTTGAAAAAGAAGGTCTTGAAAAAAGGATTAAAACTGTATTAGGAGATGTCCATCAGATGCCCTTCCCGGATGAATTTGCTGATCTTGTATTCAGCAGAGGATCCATGTTTTTCTGGAAAGACCTGACCACTGCCTTCAGGGAAATATATCGGGTTTTAAAGCCAGGTGGCGCAGGTTATGTGGGTGGAGGATTTGGAAGCGCTACAGTGCGAAAAAAGGTTAAAAATCAGTTTAAAGGTAAGGGTAGTGAATATTATAAAAGTCCTCCAAAAATACATTTAGATTCACTTGAAATAGCAGTGTTTGAAGCCGGAATAACGAATTACATCTTAATTAATGATGATTCCGGATTGTGGGTTTTATTTAAAAAAAAACTGGATAAATGTAATAATACCAAATAAATAGTATAAACCCTTAAATGATTGGATGGGAGCCAAATGAATGGAAAAATTTTAATAGGACTGATATTAGTTTTAGTTATAGTGGGAATTATTCTAATAGCCATTTAGATGCCATATATAATCACTTTAATAATAAATAAATAAATAAATAAATAGGCTTTATAGAAACCCTTTTTTTAGTTGATTTGTGTTGTTCTGTAGATGTTGTATATTGTGTTTTTGAGTTTGGTTTCTTTGTTTGATAGTTGTGTGCTTCGGCTGTGGTTTGTGCCGTTGAATTTTCTTTTTATTGTTGAAAATATGCTTTCTATGTTGTTTCTTTTTGTGTATATTTTGTTTCGGAATATTGTTGGGCTTTTTAGTCTGTATTGTCCTTTTTTTGCTCTGTTTTTGAGTGGTATTTGGTCAAATGCTTTGAGTTCTTCATTTATGCATTTTCTTATTGGTTCTGTGTCATATGCTTTGTCTGCTACTATGTAATCTGGTTTATATTTTTTGATTTGTCTTAATGCGGGTTTTGCAAATTGTGTATCATATTTTGGTCCGCGCGAAGTTTGATAATATAAAATAAGGCGTGTTTTTACGTCTATTGTTAAATGGTTTTTTATGTAGCTTTTTCTTTCTTTTTGCCGTATTTTTGCATAATATTTGTCTGCATAATCATTAGTAAAACCAGAGCCGTCCAATGCTATTATATCTGCTTTAATATCGTTTAATAATAGTATTAATTGGTTAATTTCTCTAATTTGTTCTGAAGGTAATCGTTTAAAGAATTTTTGGATCGTTGTAAAGTGCGGAACCTTTTTTATTCTCAAATATCTCTTAATTACGTCCGATACATCAATAACATCAGTGATTTCACGATATGTTGATTTTGTGTAAATTTTCATTGCTAATATCGTGAATAAAGTATGTTGTGAATATAAATGGTTTGAAAAGGCATTAGAATACTTGTTTATCGCTATTTTAACATAATAGTATGTCCTTTCAATGAATTCCACCAGTTTATTTTCTTTAAATTTGCTATTCTTGTTTAAAAATCTTTTTAAACATTGAATATTAGAATTTTTAAAACCAAAATCCGAAAGATTTAACTGCTTTGAAACCCCAATATGAACAGGGGAATAATAGATTTCGCGAATCATAATAATATTATTCCCCTTTCTAATTATAAATACTTTAACAACCTGTTTTAAAAATATGCAAGTGTAATTTCAAGTGAAAACAGGAAAACACAACTTAAAACTTACAAATTTTTTTTTATTACAAAAAAAACCTGTCTTCAAATAAAAAAAATTAGGGTTTCTACAAAGCCAATAAATAAATAAAACTCTTAAATTACTCCCAGAATTCTTAATAAATATCATCAAATTACCCGGTGACCCTGAAACTATTCACCATCATATCAAAGTTGTTTTTTTGACCATCAAAGGCCGACACAGATCCACCTAAAATTATACAGTAAACCTTGTCATTCTTATCTAAAATCACCATGCGTTCCTTTTTATTTGTACTTGAGTTTGTTATGTAAATAACATCATGTGCTTGTCTTCCATCCACAGTTATAAGATTATCCGATAGCATAGTAGCTCCCCAATCTTTCTTGAGATCAGCCTTACTTGCCTCAACAATCTCCTCCAGTGTGCCACTTTTGTTGGTTTTTTGGACTAATACTATAATATTTCCCGTTTGAGCACTATTAGGATCACCACAACATTAGATTTCGTACTTTCATTGCATCATCTACCGTCCCGGAGTAAAAATAGTCCATGTACAGGGTTAGTTGACATGAACTCTATTAATTGTAATTGTGAGGAGTTATTGCGGTGTAAATAGATAATAAAGATATGACAATTACAAATATAAAAAGAGAATATAATACCATTTCATAGTTTTACCCTCCTTAATAATGAACGTTACTGGGCTGGATCAAATTCAATATGCCGTATTAAAACATAATACTTAACTCTTTTGAAATAGATTCAAACCCTTCAAATTATGTGCATTTACATGTCGATTTTTAATTATTTCTATATGTGTGTGATCATCTCTGAGTTCCAGACAACAAAAGAACATTTCCAATATAAAAAACTAACCATCATTAGAAATTATTACTAATTTAACCTATCAAAACTACCAAAAAGGTACTATTAAATTATTTAAACAAAACAATCATACTAAACCCCCTCAAAAGGACCTCTAACAGTATTTTATGAATCAATAAATAATCAAACCGCAAAAAACCCGATACATCATATAATATAGAAATGTATATATTTACATCTCGTTATAGTGTAATTTAAAATGAACTGGAGGAGATTAAAAATGTCAAGTGATACTGGATTATTCCCATCTAATGGTCATCGAATACAGGGAAGATCAACCGAATCATTCCTGGACGCTCGTGATGTAATTTCACGGCTTGATCTTAAAGGAAATGAGGTTTTTATGGATGCTGGTTGTGGTGATGGTCACGTTGCCATGATAGCCCATGATATGATGGATGATGATGCAACCATCTATGCCCTGGATGTTTACCCCCCATCAATTGAGGATATGAAAAAGGATGTGGAAGAACAGGGAATAAGCAATATAATAGCAATTCAATCAGACGTAACTGAAAAAATCGCTCTTGATGGTGATACCGTGGATATTTGTCTCATGGTTAATGTTTTCCACCACTTCGTAGCCCATAAAAAAGCGGATGATGCTATAAACGAGCTAAAAAAAGTTATAAAACCCGGCGGCAAAATTACAGTCATGGATTACAAGAAAATGGACACTGGATATGGTCCACCAGTTAAATTCAAAAGTAGTCCAGAAGAGATGGAGGAAATGTTCAAAAAACATAACCTTGAAATGGTTAAACTGGATACCGAAGCAGGTGAAGTCCTGGACGACGGAACCATGTCCCATTATCTTATAACATTCCAAAAATAAGTAAATGAACATCTAAATGTTGTTTTTTTACTTTTTTAATCTTTTTTAATTACTTTTTTATGAAATACCCAAAAGTTTGTTTCATGAATAATCCTCCAATAAGAATATCCTCTCATAATTATGCCCAATTAATAATATATCTTACTAATTATCTTCCAATAAAAATATCCATTACTAATTATACCTCACTAATAATATCAGGGATAATAACTTTAAAACAAATATATTTAAAAAAAAGTTAAATTTTAAAAAAAATCCTGTTTGGGGTCCCGTTATAACAGTTGATAATATGACTTTTCAAAGCAAGAAATACAGTAAGTTTTTCCACCTTTTAAGTGGTGTTTACCATCCATAACCACCTCCCCGCATTCAGCGCACCTGGCTATTTCCAGTGGTTTGCCCGGGAGATCATTAGGATCTATTTTAACTGAAACCTTTTGGACCATGAATAATTCATCTCCAGGAGTTCTGGCTATTCTTACGGTTAATTCTTCTATGGTTTCCTCATTTTCTACTTCAGAACCAATATCAGTATCTTTATTATTGGCATCTATATCCATAACCCGTACTGCTTCACCAGTGTCAATGTTAACAAAGGTAGCTGCAAATTTACCGTATCCCATTGGTTTAAGTGATTTTTTACCAAGAGAGGTTTTGGTAACCGACTGTATGGCATCACAGATACACCGGTCAATCTCTGTAAAGACGATTAATCGTTTATCTTTCTTACCAGGTGTCATTCCCATGCTTTCCATGCCGTGTATAGCTAATTTGGTCCCCATAACTATTCCACCACATATATCACCGTGAAATTCACCCGCTTTTTTTAATAATTCCATGTAATCACTCATATTATCACCATTTTGTTTTAAAAACCACATCTTAGTTCTAAATTTTACCATAAAGATAGATTTTTATCATGAAAATGTTTTATTGAATTTATAAACTGTTTAAACTTTAATTTAACTTTTAATTCCTGTTTAATTGTTTTAATAACCATTATCTACTGTGAAATCCCTATTCAATTGTATTCATTGGAACACATATTCTACGATTATTTCCCATATCCACTATTTCCACATGGATTCCATAGGCTTTTTCCATGTTTTCCTGATTTATAACTTCATCTGGTTTTCCAACGGCCATGAAGTTTTTGTCTTTCATTATGGCCACTTTATTGGAGGATATGAATGCATGATCCGGGAAGTGGGAGGTCATGATAACTGAAAGCCCGTCATCAGCCAATGTTGATATGATGTCCAATGTTTTCAACTGATTGCCAAAATCAAGATGGGAGGTTGGTTCATCCAGGACTAATATACTAGGTTCCTGGGCTATGACCCTGGCAAAAAAAACCAGTTGCTGTTCTCCACCACTTAAAGTAGTGTATGGTTTATCCCGTAAATCAGAAAGTCCGAATTTTTTCAGGGCATTTTCAGCAATTATGTAGTCTTTTTCTCCCAGTGATTCAAAAAAATCAAGGTGAGGAGTTCTGCCCATTAGAACCACGTCAAAAACAGTGAATGCAAAGGTGGGAACATGGCCCTGGGGAATGTAACCAATGTTTCGGGCTATTTCTCTTTGATCTATTCTTTTTATGTCTTTACCCTTGATGTACACTGTTCCCTGGTCAAGTTGGTGGATTTTGTTCAAACACTTTATCAGTGTTGTTTTACCACAACCATTGGGCCCCAGTATACAAAGCACATCCCCTTTAGCAACCGTTAGATTTACATCCTCGAATATGTTCTCTGTATCTTCATAAGAAAATGCAGCATCCTTAATTTCCAGTATACTCAACACTTCACCTCCATTTAGTTCAATTCTCAACCAGTTATCATAGTACCAGTCATGCCCATTTTAATCCTTAAACCCGTTTTAAAGGAATATTGACAGTCTTTTTACTTCATGCACTATGCCCATTTACCATACCCCCTCCTTAACAGGTATAAGAAGAATGGTGCTCCAATTATGGCTGTTAAAATCCCTATGGGGACTTCGGTGATGAGTATTGTCCGGGAGATATTATCCACCAGTAAGAGGAAGGATGCTCCCATGCATATGGTGGCAGGTAAAAGGTTTTTATGGTCCGGCCCAACCAGTATACGGCTGATGTGAGGTATGATCAGACCCACCCATCCAATTATTCCACTGATGGACACAGCAGCAGCTGTTATCATGGTGCAGCAGCATATAATTATGAATCGTAGTTTTTGAGTTTCTATTCCCATTGATTTAGCTTCCTCATCACCCATAGCTAAAATGTTCAACCTCCATCGCAGGACCAGTAGTATGCTTATTCCCAGGATTATAGGAATTGATGCTATTAAAACCTCATTGTTATTGGCTGCAGAAACACTTCCCATCAGCCAGTACACGATCTGGGGTAACTTTTCAAAGGGGTCTGCCATGTATTTACAGAGGGAGATCAATGCCCCGAATAGTGATCCAATGGCCATACCACTTAAGACCATAACCAGGATCTGTGAGCTTTTAATGGAACGTCCGATAACATAGGTAAGAGTAACTGCTACCATTCCCCAGATGAATGCTGATAGTTGGGTGATGAGGGGCATGCCTACGGTTAATATTGCTACTGCTGCTCCAAATCCTGCACCTGCAGATACACCCAGTATATCCGGTGAAACCAGCGGATTTTTAAATGTACCCTGGAATGCAGCTCCTGCTACAGATAATGCAGCTCCCACCAGAAGAGCAGCCATTATACGGGGCAATCTAATCTCCCAGACAATGGTTGTTGCAGTTGGAGAGGCCTGAATAAATGGGAGAAATTTGGCGAATATAGCCGTTAAAACTTCTATTGGACTTAAAGGATATCTACCTATCATGAAAGAAACGAAAAAAAGAATGACCGGCAATGTAATTAGAATTACATTTACCAGCCATTTCCGATTATTCCCGTTCAGTTTTGATTTCCAGTTTTCTCTGTTTATAGGCGAATTAGACATAATTATACCCGTGTTTATCCCAAAATATTGATTTTACATGTAATTGTAGACAAATCAATCCCTACATGTTTTTAGTCAATTTATATGTTAGTCATTCCAGACTCCTGAAGGATTTTAGTGGCTCCATCCTCCCCCAGATCGTAGTGGTAGAATTCTGAATAGAATTCTTTAACCTCACCTTTCAGGTCCAAACTCTTGAATTTGTCAGGGTACAATATTTTTGCAACCCATGGAATTCCAATTATCATGTTGGCTCCAGTTGGTTTGTCCAACCATTTGAAGGGGGATTGCGGAGATAGATAGACCTTTTTATTCTGAACAGCCTTTACACCACTCCATGTGGAGTTTTTATAGACATTGGCAAAGAATGTGGGGTCTGTAGTTAAAATGACTTGGGGATTCCAACTCAGAACCTGTTCCATGGATACCTGAGTTTTTCCACTTCCTCCCTGCATTTGAACATCAGCCACATTTTTACCTTTACAGAAATCAATTACCTGTGAGTGTACCGATCCAGAAGGTTCGGTTTGCAATCCTTCAGAACCCTCTGCATAGTAAACAGTTACCATTTCATTTTCAGGTATGGTTGATACCACACTACTCACTTCATTTTGAACCTTAGTGTTGAAATCTGATAGTTTTTTGGCCTTACCCTGAGATCCCAGTAATTTTCCAATGAATTCAATGGAGGGGTTGAAAGTGGTGAAATCACTGGTGTCAGTTACACCCACTACTGTTATTGAACCAAATTTTTTCTGTCTTTCATTTAAAACTGATATTGTTGATGCATATGATGATGAATCATCCGGGCTTATACTTTCCAGCACCACATCAGGGTTCATTGCCATGAATTCCTCATAACTACCTGACTGTGACCCATACCATCCACCCACTGAAGGTAGATTTTTATAGGCATCAGGCATATATTTCTGTTCTTCACTGGTCACCTGATAGTTGAAGGCCAGTAATTTTTCAGGAACAATCATGTACACCATGACCGTGGTGGTGGGAGACGTTGATAATACGTGATTTAGGGGTGAAGGCACAGTTAAATTTCGACCGGCCATGTCAGTTATTGTAGTGTTTCCCCCGGAAAAAGCCCCGTATTCTGTTAAAAAACTTCCAAGTCCTGCAACTGCAATTAAAACCACTGCTGCAATCAGGATAAAGTAATTCTTCATTTAATCACCTGTACGTTTTATAGTTATAATCATAAGCTCACGAAATTCATTTAAACACCATAAATATGGGAAAAATAAAAAAGTAACCTGCTAACTAACCAGAATCAGCTTACCTGTTTCTGGATCCTTGTAAACAGTTCCCATCTGTTGATAACCACTACCTGACCCGGACTGATTAGTAGTATCATTTAAGGTTTGACCTGTCTTAACTGAAACTGTATCCTGCGTAGGCCCCTGAGTTGAGGATACTATGGATGGATTGCTCTGTAAAGCCAATATGGCAAACACTAAAAATCCAACTGCCAGAACCAGCATACAATCAGTCATGTTGATTATTCCAGATGTGGGATCTTCACCACTATCATCTAAAAATCGTCTTTTTCTGGACATTATCCAAAGCCTCCAGCGTTGATTCAACTATTGCCTCTAAAATGGATAATTCATCATTGTACCATTTTTTTCTGTATCCAGATATGATATAAGCTATAGCACCCGCTGCTAACCCAGTAATGGTAGTATCAAAAGCCACTGTCAATGCCTGTGCCAGACTGTTTATATCACCAGAACCTAAAGCGGATAAACCCGGGCCTAAGGGGATCAAAGTACCTAAAAGACCAACAGTTGGAGCTAATCTGATTAATATATCCGTTTTCTGAGTTATAGTTGAAAATTGAAGTTCTTGTTCTTCAATTAACTTTGTGGATATTGCTCTTCTTGATTGAGGGCCAATATCATGGTTAGAAATGATTTTTATGAGAATTTCTTTATATTTATCCTGAAGCTCGCTTTCGGTAACTTTTTCCTTCATTTCTTCAGGAGTGGATGATTTAGAGATGGCCCTTACCAGAGCCTCAGTTTGATTCACATCGAATTTTGTTCTTGAAAATTTTTCAGTTAAAAAACCACCTAAACTCAAAACTGCATAGGTCATAAAGACTAAAACAACAACTATAACCGGTATGAACAGGCTCTGTGCGATTAAATACAATAAATTGCTTAAAATTTCAGTTCCAAGAATTTCCATTACCTATCACCTAATATTTTCACTGATTTATCCTTTTTTACGTCAATGACTTTTCTCTGTTTTTTGCAGATTACTTCTTAATTCGTTCTAATTTGGACGATTTTCCCGGGTAAATGTCGCTTAAGTTATTGATATCCTCTTTTTTGAGATAGACCCCTACTAAAAAGACCCCTCCCGCTGCCAGTATCAGAAAAATCAGGTTGGTTGTTGAACCTATAGACAGAGGGTTAGTCTGAACTTGGGCCAGTAATTTGATATTGGGGATGAAAAGTCCGGCGATTAAAAAATAGAAACCATTTAGAATCATGAAATTCCCCAGTAGAACGGGGTAAGGTCTTTCTGCGTGCCTTAAAAATTTAGAAAATTGATATATAAATATTACAATTAAAACTAGAGCCACTGCCATTATAACGTTGAATACTAAGTAAAATGAGTCCGCACCCTTGGCAAATAATATGGCAGAGAAAATAAATCCTGCAAAGCAACAGATTGATGAGGATATCATGGCTTTTGAAAGGAGCGTGTCATGATTTTTCCCATCCTTTCTCCATTTAATGATGGTGTAGCTCCCGGTTACGATGGTCACAACTCCGATTATTCCAATTACCAGTGCAATGTATTCATTGGCAAAATTGTACAGCGATGTAACGTAACCAGCTACCGAACCAAGGGTAAACAGTACTGCACCGTAAAGCAAGGCAATGGATAATAGTTTATTTTTAGGAATCTGTTTGAGACCCATTGCTAGGGTTATATTAATTCCAAACAGGAGGACTGTGGATATAATCAAACCTTCCCATATTAATTCTGCCATCTTTAACATCTCGTAATCATATTATTAATTGATTTTTTAATTTTAAACGTCTTAATTAATTATAAATTCATTAAAACGTTATAAATCGATAAGACTATATAAACATATCGAATTCATGGCTTGCAACAATTTTAAAAAAATAAAAAATAAGGGGGACTTATTTTTTGGATTTTTGGATCATGTTCATTAGATCTTTCCGGTAATATGCTCCCAAAACCAGAACTAAGAGCAGAACAACTCCAATTATTGCCCAAACATTTGGATTTTTGATCACATCATCCACGATTAGCTCTTGAACTGTTTTCGAACAGTCCCCCTGACAGGATGATCCACTGCTTCCTGCTGCAGATGATTCTGCTGTAGCACCTACAGCTGAAGCAGAACCTGAAGATGCACCACTACCACTTGAACCTCCAGAACCACTACCCGAACCTGGACCAGTACCCGTGGATCCACTACTTGAACTATCACCAGGACCAGTTTTTCCAGGATCAGAATCATCATTACTGGATCCGTCTAGAGATGTTATAATAGAGTTGTATGCGGTAGATACAGTAATTTCATAAGCACTGCCAACTACATCACCATTAGCCAGATTCTCGAAAACAGCAGTAGCCATTCCATCCACTATCATAACTGTCTGTGAATAGGCACCGTTCATAAAAGCTACAGAAAATGAGGGCAAATCTGTTACTATCTTACCGGTCACACCATCATAGAACAGTACTGTAAATGCCTTTTCACCCGTCTTGAGGATCGCCATTCTCATCTGAGGATCGTAGGTCACCTGTTTACAGCCACTTCCATACCAGTTTGAACCACGTATGTAAGTTCCTGCGGCTTGGCATGATCTAAAGTCCATGTTAGCATTGTTACGAATTACATTATGTTCCAGAAGGAATGTGGATGATGCCCTATAGTTTTCTCCAATGAAAATTCCACTTCCATGATACATCTGCTGACCACTTACTTTATACTGGCTGTCTGTGATTAGATTTGCTCTTATGGTAAGGTTTTCACTGCCACAGTTGATGTTAATCCCATTATCATTTTGTTGCAAGGTATTGCCCAGTATAGTGGTGTTGGTTATATTACCGTTGAGCAGTATGCCATCCCGGTCATTATTGAGGAACGTATTGTTTTTAATGGTGGCATTGGTTACGTTGTTGGCTGTTATTCCGTAGAAGTTTTCGTTTATCTGGTTGCTGTTGATGTTGATATTTGTGGAGTTTTCCAGATATATTCCACTTCCAGTGGTTGCGGTGTTCCCATTTTTCTTGATGGTGTTATCGTTGATGGTGGTGTTGTTGGAGTTACTAACAGATACTCCGTTTTTAGTGTTACCTGTAATCTGGTTCTGGTTGGTACTGGTATTTTGACTGTTTTCTATGATTACTCCATTAGTATTGTTGTAGATGTTGCTATCGTTTACTTGAGTGCCGGTACTTCCTGAAACACTGATTCCTGTAGCAGAATCATGTATAGAACTGCTTCTGATGGTGGTGTTAGAACTTCCATTCACCTGGACTGCGGTTCCACTGCTGGAACTAATCTGACTATTGGAAATAGTCACGTTGTTGGTGTTGTTTACAACTATTCCAGAACCCGAACCAGTGCTAATAATAATGAACCCTTTAATCGTGGACCCGGAAGCTTGAGTTCCGTTTATTAAAAACACAACAGAGGAATCAGATAAAGATATCTTCGTTCCCACATTACTTATCAAGTTCAACTTTTTATTGATGACCAGATGCAGATTTTCATAAAGCTGTCCCAGGAATACTATGTTACTTCCAGATGCAGCATTATCCAGTATTGATTGTACCTCATCATTCAGTGAGCCAGTGTAGTACGAAGCATCCTGAACATACACAATAACACCAGATATGACCTCCGACTTGGTATAAGTCTCCCTGTAGACCGGACTCCAGTTACCTGAAGAGTCTACTGCAGCATATTTGAGTGTTACTGTACCAGATATGCCGATCGGGGCTGTGTAAATACCCCTGGTACTGCTAGTACGTGGATCACTACCATCGGTAGTGTAATAAACAATCTGAGTACCACTGTCATCAGTTGCATTCAACGTTACATTGAATGTTGTGTTGAAATCTCCGCCATTTGGACTTATGATCACGGTTGGAGGTGCGATATCACCGATGGTGATCATCTGGGCAGCTGTAAGAATGCCTTCTGGAGTTAAAGCATTTAAAGTAACCATGTACTGACCTGATTTGGCATATTTGTGAGTTGGATTTTGCAGGGTTGAATTTGTCCCATCACCGAAAATCCAGCTCCAGGTTGTAGCATTATTGGAAGTGTCATTGAACTCTACAAACAACGGATTAGAACCAATAGCATACTCAAACTTAGCTGCAACGTCACGGAAAGCAAACAAACCTTTACCAGTTCCAATGTACAGAGTACCATCAGAATCAATCACAGGATTACCATTTGATGAAATACTTGTGCAACTCCATTTAATTGTTCCATCGGTAGATCGTATAGCTAAAAGACCATTATTTGCTGCAAGATATATGGTTCCATCTGCACCAATCACTGGAGAAGAAATAGCCCCTACAGCGCTGCAGTTCCATTTTTGCGTCCCATCTGCAGAGTTTATTGCAAAAAGGTAGCCTCCATTTAGGAGGTATATGGTTCCATCAGATCCTATGGCTGCAGTACCATACTGCGCATTTTTCGTGAGGTAAGTCCATTTAAGTGTTCCGTCTGGGTTTATTGCATATAAAGCAGCAACCTTGTTACTATACGTGCCACTATAACACAGATAATATATGGTTCCATCCAGCCCAATGGATGGCGATGTGAACTGATGATCTAAGTAATCATAGGTCCATTTTATGGTTCCATCTGGATTTACTGCGTATAAACTACTGCCCGGAACATAAATGGTTCCATCGGATCCTATGACGATGTTCCCTCGACCATCTGCATTAAAAATGGTTGTGTTCCATTTCAAGCTTCCGTCCGGGTTTATTGCATATAAAGCTGATTCAAGGAAACCACTGTTATCATAGTTCGCTACGTATATGGTTCCATCTGATCCAACCGTCGGTGACATCATATTAGTTGAAGAAATATAAAGTTTCCATATCAACGTTCCATCTGCCCTTAGTGCATGTAAATAATTGCTTGCAGCAATATAGATGGTTCCATCTTGTCCTATGGTTGGAGTAGTCACCATTGACAAGCTTCCAGTGTAGTAAACCCATTTTATTACGCCAGTAGGATACAGTGCATATAAATAACCAATACTACTTCCAGCATATATGGTTCCATCTGATCCTATGGATACTCCATTATCCTGTATCGAAGTTATTTCGGTGTTGTTCCATTTTGTGTTATTTGTTTGTGGGCCGGTGTATTCTGATTGTCCTGTGTGATTATTATCACCCTGATAGGTAGGACTTGGAGAATCAATTAATCCCCCAATTCCAATCACGTAGTTCTGTACGTAAAGTGGACTCCATTTTCCTATAGAAGTAACTGCGGCGTGTCTCAGTGTTGTAGTCTTACTTATAGTGATTGGTTCAGTATATTTTACTCTTGTACTGCTTGTTCTGGGATCTGTGGTGTCGTTTGTGTAGTATATGGTTGCTGCAGGGTCATCACTGGTTAAGGTTACTGTTTGTGTGGTGTTGTAGGTCCCAGCTGGAAGGGTACTGTTTGCTGATATGGTACCCATCACATGAACAGGGTAGGAGAAAGTGTTATTTCCCGCAGGGTTAATTACTGTTAATTTTACTATGTAATCCCCCACACTTGTGTACGCATGCGTTGGGTTCTGCAGTATGCTGGTTGTTCCATCACCAAAGTCCCAATACCAGGCTGTTGGGATGTTTGCACTAGTGTCGCTGAATTGTATATTGTTGTAAATAGCTGGAGTTGCACCAGGAACTGCCCCCCAACTTGTAGTTGCTGTGAAAGAGGACACAGGAGGATTATAAACTTTGATGTAACTGGTGAATCTCACAGTACGTATTTGTCCATTACTTCGGGTTACAGTTAGAGTCACATTGTAGAACCCAGGGTCACGATAGGTGTGAATCGGGTTTTGGTCTGTGCTGCTCGTTCCGTCTCCAAAGTCCCATGACCATGAGCCAGGAGAAATATCGGAAGCATTGAACTGAACAGTTAAAGGAGCAGCTCCGGCAGTCTGATTCGCCCTGCAAACAGTGCTTGCAATGGCATATATGTTCTTATCACCGCTTCCGAAATATAGAGTTTCATTTGCACTGATGGCTACAGAATTATAGATAGCTCCTCCAGTGGTATAAGTCCATAAGAGTATTCCATCAGGACGGAAAGCATACAATTTACCATCCGTACTTCCCACGTAGATAGTTCCATCAGATCCAACTATTGTCGCACCATATATGCCAGCTCCAGTAGCGTAATTCCACTTAAGTGTTCCATCAACGTTTACAGCATAGAACTGATTATTAGTACTTCCCACATAGATAGTACCATCAACACCAATTGTTGCACCGTATATGGTTCCTCCGAGGGTTGAATTCCACTTGAGCGTTCCATCAGGATTCAAAGCGTAAAGTTTACCATCAGCACCCCCCACATAAATAGTACCATCCGGACCAACTGTTGGTGAACCTTGTAGATTTCCCCCAATAGTATATGTCCATTTAAGTGTTCCATCAGGATTCAAAGCGTAAAGATTACCACCTCTACTATACGATTCAACACTTTCCACATAGATGGTTCCATCTGATCCTATGGCTGGGCCTCGACCCCGGCTGTAAATATAAGTTCCAGTGTCATAGGTCCACTTGAGGGTTCCATTATGATCAAGAGCATATAACTTACCATCAGTACATCCCAAGTAAATGGTTCCATCAGCACCAACTTTTGGATTGTATATGTTTCCTGGAGCTTTGTAGTTCCATTTGAGTGTTCCATCAACGTTCAAAGCGTATAATCTGTTGTCATAGGATCCTGATACTGCATAGATGGTTCCATCAGCACCTATAGTTAAACTATTTATGGATCCTACTTTGTTGTACATACCTGTGGCGTAGATCCATTTGACTGTTCCATCAACGTTCAAAGCGTAGACCTTACCGTCATCACTTCCCACATAAATGGTTCCATCTGATCCAATCACCGGACTGCTCCAACTGGATATGGATCCTCCAGTTGTGTAGTTCCATAGAGTTGTGTTAACTTGTGGACCAGTGCAATTGGATAGTCCTATGTTTTTAGGGTCACCAAATCCACCAGTTTCGAGAGCTCCTATTATATAGTTTTGTATGTAAAGTGGACTCCATCTACCAGCAGAATCAACTGCTGCATAGCGTAACGCTGTGGTTTTGTCAATGGTAATCGGTCCAACATACTTTAATCTTTTATTACTTGTTCTGGGGTCGGTAGTGTCGTTTGTGTAGTATATGGTTGCTGCAGGGTCATCACTGGTTAGGGTTACTGTTTGTGTGGTGTTGTAGCATCCTCCATACACACTAGCATTTACAGAGGGTAAAATTAGGATGTAATCTGTTTTTGTTATACTGTTACTACCACCCGGCCCGGTAACAGTAAGGTTCACCGTGTAGTAGCCTATTGTTTTGTAACCAGAGTATATGGGATTTTGTTCTGTGCTGTCAATGATTCCATCACCATTAAAGTCCCATGCCCATGATGTGGCATATAGAGATGTGTCTTTAAACTTAACAGGAGAAAATGTTGTTGTAGATGTAACATCAGATGTGAAATTAACTATTGGGGGGAGGTTAGAGAGTGATATAAGTGATGTTTTAGTACTGTTTCCCACTAAATTAAATGCGGTAAGAGTAACTGTATAATCACCTGCCGTAGTGTAGGTGTGTGTTGGGTTTTGATCTGTGCTGTCTGTGGTTCCATCTCCAAAATCCCATAACCAAGAACTTGCATCATGTAAGGATTTATCGGTGAATTGTATAGTAATTGGTACTCCACCATTATTTACATCAGATGTGAAATCAGCCCCAGGAACAACATCCTTTAAAGCGTATACTTTATTGTAACTAATAAAGTAGATTGTTCCATTTGAATCAATTGTTGCAGAACCACGTATTGAATTTCCTGTGGCGTAAGACCAGTTAAGTGTTCCATTAGAACTCAAAGCATATAACTTACCATCATCACTTCCCACATAGATAATTCCATCAGCACCAATCAGTGTAGGACCATATATTCGGTTTCCAGTGGTGTAAGACCATTTAAACGTTCCGTTTGGGTTTATGGCATAGAAATTCTTATCATAGCTCCCTACATAAATGGTGCCATCTGCACCAATCGCTGCAGAACCATAAATTCGGTTCCCCGTGGTGTAAAACCAGTTAAGTGTCCCATCTGGATTTATAGCATAAAGTTTTTTGTCATAGCTACCCACGTAAATGGTGCCATCAGCACCTATTGTTGGGCTCCCCCCATAACAGTATATGTAGCCTCCTGCGGTATAATTCCATTTAAGTGTTCCATCAGGATTTAAAGCATACAAATTCTTATCATAGCTTCCCACGTAAATGGTGCCATCTGCACCAATCGCTGCAGAACCATATATCGGCCCTCCAGTGGTATAATTCCATTTTTGTGTTCCATCAGAGTTTAAAGCATACAAATTCTTATCATAGCTTCCCACGTAAATGGTGCCATCTGCACCAATCGCTGCAGAACCATATATGTCGTTTCCAGGAGTAGTATAATTCCATTTGGATGTTCCATTAGGATTTATGGCATAGAATTTACCACCAGAAGTTCCAATATATATAGTCCCATCTGCACCAATTGTTAGTGATCCATATATAGATCCTCCAGTGGTATAATTCCATTTGTGTGTTCCATCAGAGTTTAAAGCATACAGGTTACCATCGTAACTTCCAATATATATTGTTCCATCGGATCCAATTACTGGACTGCCATAATAACTTGTGCTGCCTCCAGTGGTGGTGTAGGTCCATAATGTGGTGCTGGTTTCTGGGCCAGTGTAATTAGATTGACCCGTACTAACAGTTCCATTCCCAATCACATAATTCTGCAAGTACAATATACTCCAGTTACCATAAGTATCAACTGCAGCATACCTGAGAGTAGTAGTATTAGTGATAGTGATGGGACCTGTGTAAATGATCTTGGTGGCACTTGTCCGTGGATCAGTTTTATCATTAGCATAGTAGATAGTCGCTGAAGGGTCATCACTGGTTAATGTTACGGCTTGTGTGGTATTGTAGGTTCCACCAGTGAGACTGGCAGTCACAGTAGGCGGAATTGCCACATTAATATAATCATTTTTGATTATGGTACTGTTGCCTGCCCCATTGATTGCTGTGAAGCTGACATTGTATTTACCTTCAGCTGTGTAAGTGTGAATGGGATTTTGCTCAGTAGATGTCTGTTTATAACCAAAATCCCAAGACCAACTGGTTGCATTACCAGTAGAAGTATCATTAAACTGAACCGACAATGGTGCACTGCCATTAGTCACATTACTAGTAAAATTAGCCGACACAGGGTCTGCTGCACTAACAGATCCTGCTGCTACAAGACAAAAAAGTAAAACAAAAAATACTAGCAAAATTGAAGATCTATTCCTCTTAAACATGCATTTTCTCCATTTTCTCATATTACAAAACAACGATTTTTAAAAAATTGCGTATCATTATAAACTTTCATTACTAGACAGTCTACCACGAAATCAAATAAATAACCAATAATAGTCACAAACGATTTAACATTTATGAACAGAATTATTACTAATTACACCTTTAACCATTAACGAAACGCACATATAAACATTTCGATCTTAACCAAAAATCATACACAACTTTCAGGAAACTACATAATTAATTTCACTTAAAAAAAAATTATTTAAAAATTATTAAAATAGCTCCAAAAAATATAAATAAAAGTAAATTAAGGTTTTATTAAAAAAATAAGATTAAATAGATGATTTTTAATCTTAATATATTATATTTACAGTTTTATTATTTATTAAATTGATTTAAAGATTTTTTTAATCTTAATGTTAATTCTGTTTTGTATACTAACTGAGCCCATATTATGCCATGATCTATCATTATGGATATAACCTTGGAAAAAATATTGCAAAACGCTTATAAATGATCCATTTACCCCATATTTACCGTTGACGAACAGGACTATCTACAATTTATAAAATATTGCAAAGTGAATACAGATTAATGATTTTTTTATCATATTTAGTACAATTTATTATTTTTGAATAAATTTAAAATAAAAATAAACGATTATAATGCAAAAAAGCAGTATGTTCTCTTTTATTCCTACCAAAAATTTATATAATGAGTGATACCAATTCTAAGTTATCGGAAGTATGTTGCCTACTTCCGGTAAGTACTTTGACATTGCTGACTCCCAACGAATGATTGTAAAAAACATATGGAAGTGATATACTAGGACCACAATATTAGCTGCAAAAACAACTTCAAAGAAGCCAATAAGAGATTAAACCCAAAATTACCAGAATATAAATAAAAAAATATCGTAGACTCTAAAAATTTGAAAAACAGATGATAAAAGTTTTAAAAAAATGAGAAATATCTAAAGAGGATTGCTTATGAAAGATACCATATACGAGGTTATTGAAGGATATATGGATGAAGGGAAAACCGGCTCCATAGCAACCATCATAACACGGGACGGATCATCTCCCCGTGATGTGGGTGCTAAAATGTTCATTGGAGAAGATGGGAAGATCCATGACACCATAGGTGGAGGGGGACTCGAATACAAGGTCCAAAAGCAGGCCATGACCACAATGGGCCATAAAGAACCCCAACTGATTAAGATTAAAATGGATGGAGAAGAAGTAGCCTCTGATGGTATGATCTGTGGTGGAAATGTGGAAGTATTCCTGGAACCTGCCCTTGAAAAACACCGCCAGCTTTACCAGCGCCTGGAACACTTGGAAAAAAATGGAAAAAAAGGTGTTCTCATTACCAGTTTAAGGGGAGAATTTATGAAAACCCTCATTGAAATGGATATGAGTATAACCGGCGACCCCCTGGATGCCAGTAATGATTCGGCTCTTTTTCAAAACAATATCCGTAACATAACACCACAAATAACAAGCAAAACATTAGTTGAAACCATCCATCCATCACCACCCCTATACATCTTTGGTGCAGGACATGTTTCCCAGTTCATAACACCCCTGGCCACCAATGTGGGGTTTCAGGTTACAGTTATTGATGACCGTCACCAATTCGCCAGCAGGGAAAGGTTCCCCGATGCCCACCATGTCATTGTAGAGGACTTTCAGGAAGTATTCAACAAGTTAAGATTCACTGGAGAAGAGTACGTGGTAATAGTCACCCGTGGACATCAAAATGACCGTGACGTATTAGAAGAATCCCTCAAAAGAGAAACCAAATATCTGGGAATGATCGGGAGCAGAAGAAAGGTAAAAATGATCCTGGAACACATGAAAGAATGCGGATACCCCCCAGAAAAGGTGAATAATGTGCATTCGCCAATAGGACTTTCAATTAAAGCCGAAACACCACAAGAAATAGCTGTGAGCATAGTAGGCGAACTCATAACAGTCAGAAGAAGTTGATTGATGAACACACATCATCCATTCTTAAATAGAGTTTAATGGTTCTTAAATAGAATTTTAAAGGGTTTTTAAATAAATTTTTAAAGGTTTAGAAGAAGTGATTAAATGAATTTTCCACTTTCAACCACTCCTCCTTTGTTTATTCACTTCTTCTTCAACCATCATTTTTTCAATTGAAATAGGATTAATCAATTCAAACATATAATAAATATAGAATAGATAACCACCCATATCGGAGGGTTTTTTTGAAAATAAGATGCGATTTTGTGACCAACAGCAGCTCGGCAAGCTTTGTTATAACTGTTAAAGAAGACATAGTTGATGCTAACCTAAAACATTACCAGGAAAGTGGTAAAAAAGGGAGAGTTCAACTTCTAACCTTCCTTAAGAATGAACTTAAAAAGGGTGGCTACAAAACCCAAATGGGATCTGGTGAATACTATTTCACCATTAAAGAGTTCGCCCTGGGAAAATCCATTGAACTAGACGCGAAAATAGACCCTGAAAAAATAGCCTTCACTGACTTCAGTGATCTCTCTGATGAGGAAATGTGGAAGCTCATTAACTGGATCATCATCAAAGGAGGAAGCCGGGATCTCTTCGGTGTGGGAGCAACCCAGACCAATGAACTGGACTGTGAATGTATCGACGACCCCCGTGACTGATTAAAAGCCACCAATATACGGGAACTTAAAAAAAACCAAACAATCCACAAATTATTCAAAAAACAATCCCCTAATCAAAAAAAATGATAAGAAAACACTTCAAAGGATACAATTTCGTGGCTAATCCCGAAACCGGTTTTACTTTACGCTGGGGAGATGATTTCTCTCAAAATCCTTACATGGCTCCATGGCCAGAACTGGCAGACATATCCATATCCAATTACTGTACCAATGGTTGCAGTTACTGTTACCGGTCCAGTGATGAGAAAGGTAGATTTATGTCCCTGAACGATTACACAAATGTGCTTAAGGAACTCGCCCATGATGAGTACGGGAGTATATTCCAGGTAGCCCTTGGCGGTGGAGAACCACTCCTTCACCCGGATTTTAATGAAATAATAAGAACCACACAGGAAGATTATGGAATAATTCCAAATTACACCACTTGTGGTAAGTTTTTTACCCCTGAAAATCTGGAAGTAAGCAGGAAATACTGTGGTGCAGTGGCTATATCCTGGGATCCATACCGCAACAATTTAACTCCGGACAACAATTTAACTCTGGATGAGCTTTCAAAGTTGGGAAAACTCTTGGAAGACAATCAAATCAAAGCCAACATTCACTACGTGATTTCAGAAAGCACCCTGGAAGATGCCACCAGGATGCTAAGTGGTGAACACGACAAATATCTGGAATCATTCAATGCAATGATCTTTTTAACTTACAAACCAACTGGCAGGGCGCCAGCAGAGGACATCATCCAGTCGCCTGATCTTTTACAATCTTTCCTTAACCTGGTGGATAAACCAGTTACGCATTTAAAAATTGGATTTGACGCATGTTTCGTTCCAGTCCTACTTAAAACAACTCATACTGATAATGACCTGATAGATAGCTGCGAATGTGGTTTTTTTTCAGTTTACATAGACGAGAACATGAAGGTATCTCCCTGCTCATTCTGTAACAATGACCAGTACAGTTACAGTTTAAAAGATTCCAGTTTTAAGGATATTTGGCAGGAATCTTTTTCAAATTACAGGCATTACATTGATAATAAATGTAAGTTAAAATGCGTCAGGTGCGAAAAAAGTAATGATTGCAGAGGTCAGTGCCCATTTTTTGATGAACTGTTTTTATGTGATATGCTGGGTAAATGAAATTAACCTGAAGAAAAGACACCTTCGTTATTGATCATTTGTTGTGATGCCTAAATTTTAGGTTTATTACTTTATTTTTAGGTTTACTAATTTTTTAAATTTTTAATAAACTAATTTTTTTAATAGTATCTAACATATTATAACTGATTCAAAAGCACCAATCGAAATGTATATATAGTCATGTCGTTATATGGAAAAGAGGTGAACAAGATAACTACCAACAACACCAATTACAGTAAGGACCTTAAGATTGATTGGAACGAGTTATGGAAGGAAGCAGTTAACAAGCTTCCAAAAAAGAGTAATTCTAAATCATGGGATAAAATAGCCCCTCAGTTTGACCAGTGGATGAAGAAAGATGATTATCCACAGGAACTGCTTAGTAAGATTCAAGTAGAATCTGGGTACACGGTCCTGGATATCGGTTGTGGTAACGGTGTGATCACCATCCCCCTGGCACAGAAGGCCAGTTCAGTTACAGCCATGGATATTTCCATGAATATGATTGAATTACTGCAAGATAACGCAGCTAATCACAATTTATCCAACATCAAATTTATCAATGAAGGGATAGAGGATGTTGAAGCGGGTGAAATTGGTTGTCATGATGTGGTGGTGGCATCCCGATCCTTAAACGGAATAGCGGACATAAAACCTGAACTGGAGAAAATAAACAAAATCGCTCAAAAATATGTTTACATCACCCTCTGGGGAGTGGATAACCGTGAATTCGAAAGCAAAATGGCTGAACTTCTGGGAAGGGAAAGTTATCACCATCCAGATTATACCATTGTTTACAATCTCCTCCATGAAATGGGAATCCAGGCTAATGTGGAGTTTTTAAAATCAAATACCCGTAATTACTATTCCAATATTGATGAAGCTTTAGATAGGATTAAATGGAGAATTGGAGACTTAAATGAAGAGGAAGAATCTCTTATAAAAGAACATCTACAAACCACCTTGACCAAAAATCCAGATGGAAGTTTATCCTATTCCAGGAATAACTCAAAATGGGTCCTTATATGGTGGGAAAAATCCAAAATACAATAAGAATCATCTCCAAAAAATCAACTCCATTAATCTAAGTGGAGTTAATTAAATTTACCAAAAAACACTGGAGTTTGACTCCAGATCGTAAATTCACGTTGACCTATAAAGACAGGCGGAGGTCCGCTCCCTCAGCCATAGGTAGAAAAAAATGTCGGTGCGTAGGAAAAATTGGCAGGATATACCCATCCAACACTAATATCCATCACTACCTCCAATAGGTAGAGCTGCCAATTTTCCTCCTTTCATTTACGTTTAAAATGATTACCCCTTAATGAATACCTTTTAATTAACGATGAACCCGGACGTAGTTTTATTTAAAAATTAATTAAATAAATAAATTAATTAGATTAGTGTAAATATTTCTTAAATAGGATATATCTCTTAAATAGACATATAATTTTAGATTAACTCTTGTTACCATTATCAATGGTGCCCTTAAAAATGGAGAATGTTTAAAATGGATGAAGTTATAGCAAAAATAGATGATCAGGAAATGTTATCCCTGATAGAAAAAGTCATTCCATTCCATGGTTATTTAAGCACTGGAGCATTCATCGGGCTTCAAATGTTGCAAATTGCAAGCAAAGAGCTGGATATAAAAGAAAATGAGCGGATCTTCGTGACCTGCGAAACCCTTAACTGCCTGCCTGATCCATTCCAGATACTCCGTGGATGCACCGTGGGAAACAAAGGCCTGAAGATTTTAGATTACGATAAAATGGCAGTGACCATAAATAAAGGAGCAGAACCCGGCCAACAGATCAAAGGAATTAGGATATACCTTGATGCTGCAAAAACCATTAAATATCCAGTATTCCACGCATGGTACATGAATGAAAGGAAAGTGCCCCATGAAGAGGCTATTTCAGATCTTATAAAAGCAGGAGATGATGTTTACACCTGGGAATTCGTGGAGGTACCCGTTCCAGTCAAAGGCAAAAAAGATGTGCGATTGTGTGCGGTTTGCGGTGAATCATTCATCAGTAAAGATGGATCTGATACTTGTAAAGGGTGTTCACAATAGAACCGGACATTATGTTTTCCGTGCGAATTTTAAAACACCCTAAAAAAACAGCCCTTAATTGTTTTTAAAAATTATAATTTGAGTTTAATCCAATATTCAATGAAGTTAATAGCTCAGGGAGTAATAGCTAAGAAATCAATATTTAAGGAAGTAAGAGCTAATTGCAGGGGTTAACTATGGACAAGCAAATAACCATGAAAATACCTGAGGAAATGTATCGGGATCTAAGGGAAATTGCCACTAAAAAGGGAGATATACCCCTGGGAAAGCTGATAAGAAGGGCTTTAGATGATTACATTCGAAAGAATAAAATGAAAGGAGTTTTATAATAGTTCTAAATGATAATTTAATTAAAAATCATCAATAAAAATATTTTAAAGGTTAAACTGGATAAAAAATAGCCCGTCTTAAAAATAAAAAA
>NZ_OY762552.1:1300000-1302500 GCF_963666025.1 uncultured Methanobacterium sp.
GTACTCCTACATCTACAACCCTGTCTGGAAAATGCTGGAGTTTGAAGGGAGTCCTGTAGAAACTGATGAATCAAAAATCATAACAGAATCAATTGAAACATCCCCCAATAAAGCAGAGGTGGGCAAATGAGCAGCATAAATGTTATAGAAAAGGAAAGAACTCTCATAATTAACCCACTGAAAACCTGCCAACCTTTAGGGGCAATGTTTGCAGTTATGGGAGTTCACCATGGATTTCCACTGGTACATGGATCCCAGGGTTGTTCCACCTTTGTAAGGTACAACTTCGCACGTCATTTCCGTGAACCCGCAGAAATCGCAGTTTCATCCCTGCATGAAGATGCAGCAGTATTTGGAGGGAGAAAAAACATAACCTCCGGTATAAAAAACCTGGCACTGCGTTTCAAACCAGACCTCATTGGGGCCATAACCACCTGCTCCAGTGAGATTATAGGTGACGATGTATTCGGATTCGTGGATACCACCAAAAAAGAACTCAAAGAAATGAGCAATGATGTTAAAGGCCTGGATAAAATCGAAGTTATCCCCATACCCACACCCAGTTTCGTAGGAAACCACTTCACTGGTTACGATATAGGGGTCAAAGCCCTGGTAGACAACCTGGCAGAAGCAGCTGAACCTACAGAAAAAGTCAACATCATCCCCGGAATGGTTAACCCTGGAGACATACGGGAAATCAAACATATCATGGCACTTTTGGGGATTGAAGGAGTGATGTTAACCGACACCTCAGACCCATTCGATTCACCCCTTAGACCATCGGTAACACCAACCAAACCCTACTTCCCTAAGGGTGGAACCACAGTGGACGAGATACGTGACTCTGCCAACAGCCAGGGAACAATAGCATTATGCAAATACGCTGGATCAGCAGCCAATTCACTTGAGAAAAAGCATGATGTGCCTGCAATCATAGAATCACCACCCATAGGTCTGCAGAATACCGACCAGTTCCTACGAAACCTGAAGACACTCACCGGTTGTGAGATACCAGAGAGTATCCTGGATGAAAGGGGAGTGCTGGTTGATTTAATTGCAGATAATGCCGCCAGATACCTGTTTGACCGGAAAGTAGCCATATATGGAGATCCGGACCTGACCACCGGACTGGCCAGATTCGTTGGAGAACTGGGTATGGAACCCACCATGGTCTGTACCGGTGCCAACAGTAAAACTTTCACCCCAGATATGGAAAAGATTTCCAAAGAAACTGGAAGCGATATCGATGTGCTGTTTGAACAGGACATGAGGTCCTTTGAAGTGTACTTGAAAGAAAACCCGGTTGATATTATGATCGGACCTTCCGATGGACGATTACTGGCCCATGACCTGGGAATCCCATTGATAAGGACTGGATTCCCAGTTTATGATAGAATTGGATATCACAGGCACCCCATAGTTGGTTACAATGGTGCGGCACGCCTGATGGAACTTATAACCAATGCTGTGCTTGAAAAATATTACGAACCAACCCACTGGAAACTGCAACAGTGAATTGAGTAAACATCTAATTCAGGAACACTCTAAAATTTAATGGGGCCCCCACCTACATACCTATTAATGGGGCCACATTAATACTATTTTTCTAATTATTTAATTAATCCATTAGCATAATTAAAAATTAGAATTTTTTAGAGGATTAGAAGTTTAAATAATTGATATAACTGAATTAGATATAATGAATTTAATTCATAAAATGAGAATTTAGAGAATGTTAAAAAAATGTATAGTTTGAGGTATTAGATTATGGAACCAGTAATTGAAACATTTGAATCTCGTAAAAAACACATGTGCGTGAAAGGGGAAGGCTTATCCATTCCAGTATGTGATAAAGCCAGCTTACCAGGCACAGTGACCCAGAGAACCTGTGTTTATGGTGGTGCCAGAATCGTTTTGATGCCAATCACAGATTCAATTCACCTGGTACATGGCCCCATAGGCTGTGCTGCTTGCACATGGGATATAAGGGGAAGTAAATCATCCCGAGAGGATTTATACAAGAAAGGATGCTCAACCGACCTCCAGGAAAAAGACATTATTTTCGGGGGAGAAAAGAAGTTATTTGAAACCGTGCTGGAACTCAACAGATTGTATCAGCCCGGAGCCATATTCGTGTATGCCACCTGCGTGGCAGGCGTGATTGGTGATGATATTAAAGCGGTTTGCAGGAAATCCCAGGAAATAACCGGGTGCCGAGTCATACCGGTTCAATCAGAAGGATTCCAGGACCACAATAAAACCAAAGGACACTGGATAGGTGGTGACGCCCTCCTGGACTACGTTATAGGAACCAGTGAACCTGAAGAAACCACACCATTTGATATTAACATCGTGGGTGAATTCAATGTTGCCGGAGATCTGTGGGGAATCAAACCCCTCTTGGAAGAGATGGGTGTTAACATCATCTCCACCATGAGCGGAGACTCCCATGTAGAGGAAATTGCCCAGGCGCACCGGGCCAAACTGAACATAGTCCAGT
>NZ_OY762552.1:1640000-1855000 GCF_963666025.1 uncultured Methanobacterium sp.
AATAATCGAAGTCTTGGACTAGGTGTTTTAATGGTTAGAATGAAGCATAAGTGGCCACAGGAAGGCGATTTGATCGTGGCCACCGTGCATAAGGTCCTTAATTATGGTGCATTCGCCAAATTAGAGGAATATCCTGGAGAAGAAGCTTTCATACACATCTCCGAGGTATCTGCCGGATGGGTTAAGAACATTCGGGACCACGTACGGGAAAATCAGAAGATTGTTGCCCGGGTTCTCCGTGTTAACCCCAAAAAGGGCCATGTTGATGTTTCCATGAAACGGATCCGGGAAGATCAAAGAACCCGTAAGATCCAACAGTGGAAAATTGAACAGAAAGCAGAGAAACTCCTGGAATTTGCAGCAAAAAGTATCGACAAGGATCTGGACGCAGCTTACGATGAAGTAGGCTATGGTATGATGGAAGAATTTGGAGATCTCTATGGTGCATTTGAAATATCTGCTGAAGAAGGGGCAGATTCTCTTATAGAAAGAGGAATGGATGAAATATGGGCAAATGCCATAACTAAAGTGGCCCAGAAGAACATCTCCCCTCCAGAAGTACAGATCACCGGATACGTTGATTTGACTTCTTATGCTCCTGATGGGGTGGGTATCATACGTAATGCCCTTACATCAATTAATAAAGATAATATAGCTGTACAATGTGTTGGTGCACCACGTTACAGGTTGCTGGTCAAATCATCGGATTATATCACCGCAGAAACCATTCTAAAGGATGCAGCCGATGAAGCCATTGCAACTGTTTTAGAAGCTGGTGGCACAGGTGAGTTCCACCGGGAATTAGAATGAAGATGAAAATGAGGAGGTGCAGTTCCTGTAAGGAATACACCCTTAAAGATCACTGCCCTCACTGTGGAGGAAAACTTGAAGTTATATACCCGCCACGCTATTCTCTTGAGGATAAATACGGTAAATACAGGAGAATACTCAAAAAACAACTCAGTGAATCCTCTTAAAAAAACAGTGGCTACACTTTGGATTAATCTGTGTTAATCCTCAACATATTGATTAATGAGTCTATATTCATAAAAATCATTTATTATTCATGTAGGAGTGTTTTAGATGAATGAAACCTTCATAAAAATGATTAAAGAAGTGGATCTCAATGATCCCATATTTATTGAAGCCCTACCCGGCATAGGTCATGTGGGCAAACTGGTTGCAGAGCACATCATACACGAGCTAGGGGCTGAAAAATTCGCAGAACTTTACTCACCCTCATTCCCCCCACAGGTTTTCGTAGATGAAGATGGACTTATTGAACCCATGAGAAATGAGTTTTACTATCTCAAAGGACAGGGCGAAGATAAGAGAGATTTCATTTTTCTGGGAGGAAACACTCAAGGGCTCAGTCCAGAAGGCCAATACGAGATCTGTGGATCTATACTTGATTTTGTTGAAAAGCAGGGGGTTAAAGAAATATACACCCTGGGTGGTCTCGGAACTGGCCAACCCGTGGAAAAACCAAAAGTTTTCGGAGCAGCCACCAACAAAGAACTGGCTCAAATGCTCAAAGAACATGAAGTGACCTTAAGATCTGCTGATGGTGGAATAATAGGTGCATCTGGTCTTATTTTGGGCTTAGGAATTTCCAGGGGCATGAATGGTGCTTGCCTGATGGGTGAAACACCAGGATACTTCATTGATGCCGATGCATCCAAAGCAGTACTTACCATTCTACTGGAAATACTCAAAATAGAAGTAGATGTGGCAAAACTGGAAGAACGGGCTGAAGAAACCCGAAAGATGATCAGTAAAGCTCAGCAAATGGAACGAGAAATGGCTGAACGTATGAACATCGCCCCGGGTGAAGAAGACCTGAGATACATAGGTTAATTCCCATTTCATTACTTTATTTTTTATTTTCTTATTCTTTTTGACATAATTTTAAAAATATTTTATTAAAAAAATAGGGTGTAAAACATGATCATAAGGGCTGATCTGCATATTCACGGTCGTTACTCCATGGCCACATCTAAAAACATGACTCCCGAGCTATTATCCTCTCAAGGAACTCTTAAAGGATTACATCTGGTTGCAACGGGTGATGCATTCCATCAGGGCTGGCTTAACATGATAGAAGAAGCCACTGAAGAAGCTGCTGAAGGAATTTTCAGGATCACCGAAAGCAAGAAAATGCACAATGAATTTCTCCAGGAAGAAATTCCAGAAGGACTTTCCAAAAATCCAGAAACCAAACTAATTCTAACCTCAGAAGTGGAGGATTCTAAAAGAGTCCACCATTTAATACTCATTCCTTCCTTTGAAGCAGCATACCAGATGCGGAAAAAACTTAAAGGAAACCTGGATTCTGATGGCAGGCCCAGAGTACGCATGAGCGGTGCTGAGATACAGGAATTAGCCCTTGAAAATGGTTGTATAATGGGACCCTCCCATGCATTCACACCATGGACCAGTATCTACAAAGAATATGATAGTATAATGGACTGTTACAGTGAAACACCCGATTTTGTGGAGCTTGGACTCTCTGCAGATACGGATATGGCTGATCGTATCGAAGAATTACAGGACATACCCTTCCTCACCAACTCCGATGCCCATTCTCCATGGCCCCATAGATTGGGACGTGAGTTTAATGAAATTGACGTTGAAGATCTGAGCTTCCCTGCACTGGCTCGTGCTATTGGTGCTAAGAAGATCACTGCAAACTATGGGTTTGACCCGAGACTGGGTAAGTATCATCACACTGCCTGTACCAAATGTTACCAGCAGTTCCATCCTGAAGAAGCCATCAAGATGAACATGAAATGTCCTTGCGGTGGCACCATAAAAAAAGGGGTAGACTACCGTGTGGAAGAACTGGCCACCTGGGATAAACCACACCATCCTCCACACCGACCCCCCTATATCCACATCATGCCCCTGGCAGAGATCATAAGCCTTACCTACAGTAAAGGAGTTACCACCAAGTTCGTGCAAAAGATATGGCAGGAACTCATTCTAAAATTCGGTGATGAAATCTCGGTACTCATCGATGCTCCCCTGAAAGAGCTGGTTGAAATCGATCCAGAACTGGCCCGTAGGATACAGGCATTCAGAGATAAAACACTGCAAATAAAAGTAGGTGGTGGTGGAAAATACGGGGAATTAGTTTTCAATGAAGATAGTTCCACGAATTCCACTTTAGATTCATTTTTATAAAACACCTAAATCCATTTTATAAAATATTAATTTTTTTCATTTCTTAGTCTGTAGATTCAGCATTCAACTTTTTTTTCAAGGTTTTAATAAATATGTAACAATTTTTGGTCGTTATAATGGTGTTGGAAACCTTGGAATGGTACTGGAAAAATATTATCTGAAATGGTATTGATCACTCCTTTAAGTAGGATGTGAAAATAGAGTAGGTCATGGAAAAAGTTTTTATAATCTGATGATTAATCCAATTCTAAGATATGTAGTGTAAATTTGGTGAATCAAATTTTATTAAACTAATGCATAACTTACTTTGAAAATAAAAAAAGGAAATTTGAGGTGTTTATAATGGGTATTACTATGGAATATTCCTGGGTGATTTTTGGAACAATTATTGGTGGTTTCATTTTTGTATGTTTAATGACCCAATTTTTAAACAGAAATCCGGCAGAATAAAAGCATTTTTTTGTTTGAATACGGTTATTTGATAATTTTATAACTATTTTTTTCTTTTTTATTCTTTTAAAAGTTTTTATAGTCTTATTACTGTATTTACTCTATTCAATATTTAATTTGCAATGTCTCATATCACAAATTATTTTTAAAATTATAGTAATCTTTTGGGGATTACATAGTTAGATGTAATTTGTAAGTTAGATTACTCATCGTGTGATTCATTTCATGATGAAAAGAGAATAGACAAGTTGTAATAACATTTAAGTAGGTTTTTATTCAACTATTTTCACAATGTATTTTAAAATTGACCACATGTGCCGAAATGACTGGGATCAAATTGCATTGATCTATAAGGAGGGCATTGAAACTGGCAACCCCACTTTTGAACAATCAGTACCATCATGGGATTCCTGGATTTTGAACCATCCCCTTGAATTTGGTATAGTGGCACGCAGTGATAATGAGATTTTAGGATGGGCGGCACTGTCCCCAATCTTGCGGAGAAAAGTATACAATGGTGTTAATGGAAGTTAGCGTCTATGTAAGTGAGAAACATCGTGGTGGAGGTGTAGGATTAGCTCTTCTTGAAAGTTAATAGAATTATCTGAAGATCAGGGGGTATGGACCTTACAGGCTGGAATTTTTCCAGAAAATCAGAGTAGCATTATGTTACATGCAAAATGTGGGTTTAAAATTGTGGGTATCCGGGAAAAGATCGGAAAAATGAATGGTATCTGGCGAGATGTTGTTTTAATGGAAAGACGAAAGCACGAAGTGGAATAGGATTAATTTTAATGGATAAAAATAGATTGGGATCGGATTAATTATACCTTGATAAAAATAACGGACCCGCCGGGATTTGAACCCGGGACCCTCAGATTAGGAGTCTGATGCCCTATCCTGGCTAGGCTACGGGCCCATGTTAATTATTAATCAAATTCAATTTAATTATTATTTTTATATTTGTATTGTTAGTACTTTAGAATATCCTACCTGTTTTGGTATTCTATTAAAAAAGGGTACAAGTAACGGACCCGCCGGGATTTGAACCCGGGACCTTCGGATTAGAAGTCCGACGCCCTATCCAACTAGGCTACGGGCCCGTATGAATTTAACTGTATGCAGGTGATTCTCCTTCGCCCTGAACCGCTTGAGCCAGCTCTTTAAGTCTTGACTCGATTTCTTCGGCTTCTTTTAAAAGTGGCTCGGAGTTAACCTCTATGTTTAACATCCTATTTAAAACATCCACTACACTGGCAGCTGCACGGGGATCTGGATACTGATTTAATACCTCGGCAAACAGACATGATGCGGGAATATCACTGGTCATGGTACGGGTTAAGAGGGTTCCAGATAGTCCGTTAATATTTCCAAATGGAAGTATGGGAAGATCAAGGTCTCCTAATCGTTTTAACCCTTCAAGAGAATTGGCAGCAGCTGCAACTCCGTTAGTTTTCTGCCGGACTGCAATGCTGTTAAGGGTGATGAGTTCTTTACTGTTATTCCGCCTCATCCATTCAACAATGACATGGGTCATGTCGTAGGTAACAGTTGGTGGAACCACAAAGTCTGATAGGAATAGAACAAGGTTATCAGCAGCATAAATCCTGAATGGGTGTATGGCTACTCCTTTGTAGAGAACTGCTAGAGGAGGGAAGTATTTGGACTCAATATGTCCAATTTCCTCCATTTTTAGTTCTTCCACCAGAAGCCATCCCACTATGTTACCAATAAGCCCTAATTCAGGAGATCCTTCAATAACTGTTGCATTTTCAACATCCTTAGATATTATTTTACAACATTCCACTTCAGTTTCCACCATTTCTACCATCTACGAAACACCCCCAGCTCCGCCTAAGTTTTTACCAGTTTGGGCATCAATGTATATTTCGCCCACTTGATTACCATTCATTATAATTGGTACTAAATAAGCTTTAGTGCTACCGTAAGTAGTCAGTTTAGGAGTTCCAGCAGTTGCTCCTTCCTGTAGAATATATTTTGAAGCAATGGATTTAGCTTCTGAAGATGATATCTTCACGGTAGTATCACTTCCTGATGCAGTAGATTTCTGACTGGAAGATGTTGAAACACTGGATGCAGAACTTTGCTGGTTTCCAGAATCAGTTCCAGTGGTTGAACCTGATTGCTGGCTTGTATCTGCGCTGGTTGATGTTACTGGTTGCCATAGTCCCGGAGTTTGGTTTGATATTTGGTAACCCGCAGCAGCCACACCGATTAACAGTACTATGACCACCGATACCAGAATTTTGGAGTCTATCATCAGCTCACCTCTTGAGATTAATTAATTTATATGGATCAATGAATTAAAGATCAATTTTTTATTTTCAGTTGAAGAATTTATATTTTCTCTTATTATATTCATCTGATCTTATATTAAGAACATAATCGTATATTAAGATTTTGAAGATTTAATTCTTATGTTTTCTTTATATTGTTTTTTAATCCCATAATTTCTTCCGATAAAAAGAAACCCATATGATTAATTAATATCTAATTTTTCCTGATTTTTAAAGGAACTTATAGTTAGTATATACTGCTATTTAAATTTTTCATTTTGATTTTTAAAGAAAAGCTTATAATATTATTTAAAAGTTAGAGATAATGATGTTCTTATAAAAACTAAGAGGTGATACATTTGAGCGAAAAAATAGTTATATCGCCAACCTCACGACAGGAAGGACACGCAGAGTTGGTCATGGAAGTAGATGATGAAGGAATAGTAACCAAAGGCCGATACTTCAGTATCACTCCTGTTAGAGGTTTAGAAAAGATGGTAACAGGTAAAGCCCCAGAAACCGCACCAGTAATGGTGCAGAGGATCTGTGGTGTATGTCCAATACCTCACACTTTAGCTTCAGTAGAAGCTATGGATGATTCATTAGGTATAGAAATACCAAAAGCAGCTAAACAGCTAAGAGAACTTACTCTTGCTGCGCATCACATAAACAGCCACGCTATACACCAATTCCTTATAGCTCCCGATGTTGTACCAGAAAATCTGTTCACTACCGCGGTAGAATCAGTATCTGCAATCAGAAAAACCGCCCAGTCGGTGGTGGAAACTGTTGCTGGGGAAGGAATACACCCATCAGATGTAAGGATCGGTGGAATGGCTAGTAACATAAGTGAAGTTGCAAGGAAAAGGCTATACGCCCGATGCAAACAACTCAAGCCAAAATTAGATGCTCACGTCGAGTTAATCATTGGTTTAGTCGCAGACAAAGGATTCCCAGAAGGATTAGGTGTAACAAACGCACCAACACTCGCCACTGATATATTATATGGTGACAGGGAAAACTTCGATCTGGACAGATTCACAGAAATAATGCCAGAAAGCTGGTATGATGACCCAGAAGTAGCTAAAAGAGCCTGTTCAACTATCCCGCTCTATGATGGAAGGAATGTGGAAGTAGGTCCAAGAGCTAGGGCAGCAGTGTACGGCGGATTCACCGAAAGAGGTGTAGTAGCTCAGCACGTAGCCAGAGCACTGGAGATGAAAACCGCACTATCCAAATGTATAGATATTCTGGGTGAATTGGACACATCTGCACCAGTAATGGCTGATTTTGATGTAACTGGAACTAACAAACTGGGAGTCGGTGCTATTGAAGGACCACGTGGAATGGATGTTCACATGGCTCAGGTTGCCGATGGAAAAACTCAGTTCTACAGTTGTCTGGTACCAACCACTTGGAACATACCCACTATGGGGCCTGCCACCGAAGGATTCCACCATGAATTCGGACCTCACGTTATCCGAGCCTACGACCCATGTCTGTCCTGTGCGACTCACATGATCGTAATCGACGACGAAGACCGGAGCATTCTCAAAAACGAGATGGTCAGGATATAAGGGAAAAGCATGCCATACAGTGCAGAGATAATAGTGGTCGGATGCGGAAACATCCTTTTTGCGGATGACGGATTCGGACCAGAAGTGATAAAGGCACTTGGAGAATACTCCAAGGAAAAACCCCTGCCAGAGAATACTATGATAATAGATGCTGGTACCGGCGGCCCCCACTTTATCTTCAGTCTTCCTCATGAAGAATGGAAGAAGATGATTGTTGTGGATGTTGCAGAATTCGGAGCAGAACCTGGCACTATTCGAAAATTCAGTGTAGACGAATTACCAGAGGGGTCTTACGAAAATATACATTCTTGGCCAGTTAATGCGCCGTTACATGATTTGGCAGAAGTCTGCGAAGTTATGGTAATCGGATGCCAGCCAGAACATATCTCTGCCCCCGATGTAGAAATGGGGTTAACCAAAAGTGTGGAAGATGCCATTCCCGAGGCCATTAAAATGATATTAAAAGAAATAGGGGTTAGTTGATGTCAATATTAGCCCGCATCAAATCGTTTTTTGGAATGGAGGCAAAACCTGACAATAAAGCTTCACAAGAGGAGGTTGAAAAAGTGGCTGAAGAAAAAGCTAAACCAAGAATAGGATACATTCACCTGAGTGGATGTACTGGAGATGGAATGTCGTTAACAGAGAACTACGACATCCTCGCACCGTTACTTACTGAAATGGTGGATATAGTTTACGGACAAACCCTGGTAGACCTATGGGAAATGCCTGAAATGGACATAGCCCTGGTTGAAGGATCAGTATGTCTACAAGATGAACACAGTTTACATGAACTCAAGGAAGTACGGGAAAAAGCAGGCTTAGTTGTTGCTTTCGGATCCTGCGCAGCAACTGGCTGTTTCACCCGATACTCCCGAGGAGGACAGCAAGCACAACCAAATCACGAATCATTCGTGCCAATTGCTGATCTGGTAAAAGTTGACCTGGCCATACCTGGCTGCCCACCATCACCCGAAATAATTGCCAAAACTGTAGTAGCAGTCTTAAACGGTGACATGGACTACTTACAGCCCATGATGGATCTGGCCGGTTACACCGAAGCATGTGGTTGTGACCTTCAGAGCAAAGTGGTGAACCAAGCATTATGTATTGGATGTGGAACCTGTGCCATGGCTTGCCAGACCCGTGCTGTGAGCATGACCAACGGAAGACCTGAAATAAACAGTGATCGTTGTATTAAATGTGGAGTCTGCTACGTGCAGTGCCCACGAAGCTGGTGGCCTGCTGAAAGGATCAACCAGGACTTAGGCTTATAGGAGGTGAAAAAATGGTATTAGGAACCTACAAAGAAGTTGTTGCAGCAAGATCAACTGATAAACAGATCCAAAAATTAGCCCAGGATGGAGGAATAGTATCCGGTCTATTCTGCTACGCCCTAGATGAAGGACTCATTGATGGTGCAGTAGTAGCTGGACCATCAGATGTAATGTGGAAACCAGAACCAATGGTTGCCATGTCCTCAGATGAGATACTAGCCGCCGCTGGAACTAAATACACCTTCTCCCCTAACGTATGGATGCTCAAAAAAGCAGTCCGACAGTATGGTCTAGAGAAACTTGGAACCGTAGCCATACCCTGTCAGAGCATGGGAATCCGAAAAATGCAATCTTACCCATTCGGAGTAAAAAACGTGGCAGATAAAATTGCCTTAATGTTAGGTATTTTCTGCATGGAAAACTTCCCATATGAGTCCCTCAGGACTTTCATCTCAGAAAAAGCAGGAGTGGACTTCGACTTAGTGGAAAAAATGGACATAGGCAAAGGTAAATTCTGGATTGAAACTGCCGACCAAACTCTGAGCATACCACTCAAAGAAACTCATGGATACGAACAGAATGGATGCAAAGTTTGTCTGGATTACGTAGCAGAACTAGCTGATGTATCAACTGGTTCAGTTGGAACCCCAGACGGCTGGTCCACAGTCTTCGTCAGAACCGATGCCGGTGAAACCATATTCAAACAGGCTGTTGAAGCTGGAGTCATTGAAACCAAACCAATGGATGATGTGAAACCAGGTCTAGGTCTACTTGAAAAACTGGCCACCGACAAGAAAACCAAAGCCATGAAAGTAATCGATGAAAGGAAAGCCATGGGCTTACCTGTACCTTTCAAAGGCAGTGCCGAAAAAGAAGACCCACTAGCAAACGTATAAAGGGATTTAACATCCCTATTTTTCTATTTTTTTTAAATTAAAGGATTTTTATTCTGTTTATCAAATTAATCCATCAGTAATGTAGTTCACTGTCAGTATGCGTCAATTTATTAGGGGGAGTGCTTTTCATGGACTTAATTTTAATTGCGGGGGCAATGTTTTTGGCATACGCTGGCCTTTTAATGATATATTACAATATACGTAAAAAAGAAAGGCAGAAAAGGACATCAAAATTAATGCTCAATGGAGTACTCAGTTTAAGACGGGGGGTCCATGAAAAGGCCATGGCATACTTTAAAATAGCTTATGATTATTCTGAGGAGATAAATGATTATCAGACAATGGCTGAATCAATTTATCACATTGGATTAGTTTATGAGGATTTAAATGATGTTGAAAACGCTGTTTACATGTTTAATGAGGCTGCAAATATATATGGTGAAATAGATGATCTGGAGGGCATGGAAAAGTCAACTAAAGCTGTAGCTTCCTTAAAACATATTGGTTAGTCCCATTTTCTCATTTTAAACCCTTTCGCTGCTCACGGATTTAATAGCGTTATTTAATATAAAGATCTTATTGGGTTTTGAATACAAAAAAATTATTGAGTTATTACCTCACACCCGTCAGATTCCACTATCACCGTGTGTTCGGCCTGGGCCACCCTGGCACCGCTTTTCTCTCGAAGTACATGGTAAGGGTAGATTGCTCGGGAAGAGATAAGCTGTCTCATAGCAGGATTAAGCTGCCGTACTCCTGGTTCTTCTTTTAACCACCTCTGGGCAAAGGGAAGGTTAGCATACTTTAATTTTATGATATCAAGCAATTTTTTGGCAGGTGCCAGGCGTAAAGGTCGATCACGCAGGAATCTGAAGATAAATGTGTCTTTCATATCTCCCACCACCCCAATACCATCAGTTACGAAAGGTTCAATTGCTAGAACATCACCTTCCTCTATTTTGTGGTGGTTTTTTTCGTTAACGTTAGGTATAGATAATCCAGAGTGCAGGATCCACTGATCCATACTGTGGCCAGTCAGGTTGGCCACTGGTAAAAATCCCTGGGATTTCACATACTCTTCCACTGCCCCACCAATTTTACCCAGCTCAGCACCGGCCCTTATGTTACTGATGGCAACTTCCAGGGCTTGATTAGCAGTTTCAATAAGTTCAAGCTGTTTTTCGGGGGTGTAACTTTTATCTCCTGATTGGTAAGGACCTTCTCCTGAGCCGATCATCACGGTGGTGGCTGAATCTGCTATGTAACCATCAACATGTGCTCCCAGATCAATTTTAACCAGATCTCCATCTTGCAGGATGGTTTTATCCCCTGTTGGTGAGGTGTAATGGGCAGTAACTTCATTGATGGATATGTTACAGGGAAAAGCTGGCAACCCTCCTCTTTTTTTAATTTCCGATTCAATGAGATTTATCAGACTTAAAACTTTCATTCCTTCATGAACTTCGCTAACTGCAAGTTCTCTAACATCTTTTACAATTTTGCCTGCTTTTTGGTACATATCTATCATGACATCACGCATAGAACTGATTATTAAATTTAATAATTTTAAGTTACATTACTACATATTATTATTCAATGACCATAATCATTTCTTGGAATCCAATTTTCAGAGTCCCATCAGTATAAGTGAAGGTGACTGTTTCCAAGATGAAACTTAAAATAACAAAGCATTAATTATATAAAATCCATATATTATATGTACTTTTCATATGAGAAGTCAATAAAAGGTTTGGGGTATTTATGGACTCGGATTAAACGTATGAATGGGACCGGGGTTAAAACGTCCTGATTTTAATGCGTTTAATAATATTTGAATTTAATACTTGGATTTAAACATTCAAAGCCTTTTAAAATGATTAAATTTCATATGTGCTGTAATTAATCTGTAATAATCAATAGACGAGGGGAATACCATATGGCAGATATAAACATTCCACAAAACATTTTTTTGCTTATCATTGCAGTGATAGCGCTTATCGCAGTAATCGTTATTGTAATGCAATGGAGAAAGGTTAGGGAAGCCCAGAGTAATGTCACATTCCTTGAAAAGCAGGCAGAAATAAAGAAAATTGAACTGGTTGAACGTGATTTGGAATCCAAACGGTTAATGGAGAATGTGATACCACTCCCTAAAGATCAGCAGGAACGACTTTCCGAGATCAGGGGGGAAACATCAAAAATGATGCAAAAAGTAGGTTTTCTCCACAGTGAAATCAATGAGAGAGTTACCCGCCTGGAAACTCGTGCTGAATATGAGAAACTCACGACACTTCTAGATGATATTGAGAAAAAAGAAGCAGAACTAAATAAAAAGAGCAAAAAAGGAGGTAAATAGGTTATGACTCCTTTAGAAGTATTTGCAATCCTGGTTTTAGCAGGAGCGGTGGTTGTACTTTTATATTATTACTTGCAGGATAACCGTAAGGTCAACTTTGGACAGGTGAAAAATGAGGCCACCAATTTAGGAGAAAGGGTTTATGGTGGAGCCAGTAATCTGGGTGAAAAGGTTCAGGGAGGAGCCAATGATCTGGGTGAAAAAGTAGCAGGAGAGGGTTCAATGTCTGGAATGGGTGAAAAGGTTTCTGGAGTTGGAGAGAAATTGAATGTTTCAGGGGTCAGTGAAAAAGTCTCAGGAATGGGGGAAAAAATTAAGGGAAAGGTAAGTGTTCCCATCAGTACAGATAATTTATCCCATCGTATAGACCTTTTCCTGAATGAACAGAGCGATCAACTGATAGAAGACTGGGATCTGGCTACAAAAAAGGATCTTTCTCAACTGGAAAAACGTTTCAATGTGGTATCTCTTGATATTGAAACCTTGGAAAAACGTTTCAACGAGTACCGTGGATCAACCAACAAGAAACTGGAAACTATTGAGGAACGTCTGGATAATCTGGAGAATCCTGAGGAAAAATCAGAAAAATAAAGATTCAACCAGAAAAATAAAGGTTCCCAATGTATACCGAGATAGTTTATTATATTTCTTTTTCTTTAGCCCTATTTGGGGCTATTTTAGTTTTTTATGGGGGGATAAGGGCTGCAATCAAGGTTATCTCCAAGGAACTTTTGAGGAGACCCTATGAATATAATGACATCCGCCTGGACTTCACCAACAAGATAGTATTAGCTCTTGAATTTTTTATTGCTGCTGATCTAATCAAGAGTATAATGCAACCAACATTAAGTGATGTTGTTGTTCTAGCGGTGATTGTGGGCATAAGAACAGTGGTAGGTTACTCTTTAAATGCAGAATTAAAGGAACTATCAAGTGTTAAATAATTATCTGAATGATTTAATGAATTCTTAACTCATATATAATAAAAAAATTCAATTAAATGGGATTATAAGATGAGAATAAAAATAAATTCTGAAAATTAAGGGAAACCTTTATATAGTGCGGAGACCCAACACTGGTATACAGCGGGGTGGGGTAGTCTGGTGATCCCGCGGGGCTCATAACCCCGAGAGCCCTAGTTCAAATCTAGGCCCCGCTATTATTATTTTTACAAGTTAACTGACTTGAATATTTTTTTTATCAATTTCAAAATTCATCTCTGTAAAAATCCTCAAAAAGAGTTGTTGATGACATTCAATGCTAAGAAATTAATGTGATAATAAGTCTTAAAAGACATTTTAACGCTTTGGAAATGTGGATAAGCTTGGATGGGCACTTTTTAGGCCAAAACACCAAGCACTCTAACTTCATACTTTAATATCTACAAATTAACATGTTTTTTAAAGAGCTTATTTTTGATAAACAATTTTTATCCTCCCTTAAGGATAAAACAACAATTCAATGTAAAGTTAATTTTTAATTCTTTTTATAATGTGAAAGAGAGCATTATAAATCCATCAGTTGATAATAGCAATGAAGTTTATTCTAATTTGAGATTAGATAATCTATAACATTTATTGATAAGAATTAGTTACTTATAAAACTGGAAACCTGTTATTTGGTACTATTTATCAGTTTGATCATTTTTAATCTTATTTATATAAACTGGAGGTATTGCTCCGATGCCGCTTATCACGTATTTATTTTTTGTAGCTTCTTCCAATGAAAATAAGATAATTTTAAGAACAAGATGTAGCATCATTAAGGTCTTTAAATTGCTTTCGGGATTATTTATAGTTGAATCGATGTTGTTTTCTAATTTGACTGTTATATTGTCTCCTTCACGGTCAATTTTTAAGTCATAATTACTTTCATTGTTAATGTAATTGATGAAGTCTTCCATATTCTCAAAAAGGTCATTATCTCCCATATTGAGTTCAGATTTCAATGTTTCCCACGAATCTGGATTTATATTATTCATTAAATCATTGACATCAGTTGAAAGTGCTTTACTTTCTGAAGCCCAATCTTTCATGGCATCGGCCACTGCTTTACTATACCATCCTTTCTCAAAATGGTATATTTGGGATGCTTTTTTCCTGAATTTTAAATCAACCGCTTCATCCACAGTAATTGTTTTCCTTTTCAACCTAGTCACCTAATCAGAAATAATCATAATTTGTATATTTTATAATTACTTCATTGAACCCAGTTTATTCTATTTATATTTTGTCCTGATGCATTAAAAGCACGTCATCTGCATCATGACCTTTTTTTTATATTATTATTTATTGATAAATCTTTACCTTAAAATTGTATTCTTATCTATCTGGAATATTCTTATTCAGTTAGAATATTCTTATTCTGTCAGGATATAATCTGAGGTTTAAAAAACATAAAGGAGGTGAAAAGATTAGAAAACAAGTGATTCTAGTGATTGCAATGACCTTTCTAATCCTCGGCATAATAAGCGCATCAAGTGCAACTGACATGACAGGTACCTGGAGTGGTTCAGGCACTGCGTATAATGCCACAGCAGGTCCAATTAAAGTTAATGTAACAGAAACTACTTCGGGTGCTGCCACTGTTAGTTCAACACCAACTGGCACTACTAACACTAACACTGGATTTTTCAGCAATGCTTCAGCGGCAAATCACGCTTCATTTGAAACTGTATTAAATTATGGAACTTCAAATGACGCAAATAATGGAACTATAACCTTTACATTCAGCCGACCCGTAGACAATCCTATTTTACATATTGACAGAATTGGGGGAGTATCAAGTGGAGGGTATTCCTCTTCAGTTCAATTAACACTAACAAATCCTGGTTTAACCATAACTAAGTTGGCAGGCCCTAATCATTTTGAAGTAACTTCAACGACTATTCAAAGGACGCCTAATGTGCGTACTACTGGTTCGGAAGCTTCAATGGATACATCACAGGGAACTGCAGCGGGTTCTGTTCAAATTATTGGAACTAATATAACCAGCGTCACGTTTTTTTGGAAAAATGTGGGAGCTGATTCCGGTGGAGACGGATTGGAGTTTCTTTGGGAGCTCAGTGCTCCAATAGATTTAGCAATAACTCAAACTGCAAATCAGACTGCTGTGGCGGGTCAAGGATTGACATACACAATTACAGTAACTAACAACGGAAATTCAACAATACTACCAACTGACACTTTTACCGTACGTGATACTCTTCCTAGCGCCTTCACTGCTTCCAGTTTCACTCCTAGTGTTGGTAGTTATAATAGTGTTACTGGTGCTTGGACTGGTGTGACTCTGGCTGAAGGACAAAGCATTACTTTAACGATTGTGGGAACAGTTAGTCCTACTGCAACCGGTTCTTTAACCAACAATGTTAACGTAACCGTCCCTACAATTATAACAGACCCAGTTTCTGCAAACAACAACGCAACTTTAACTACTCCAATAAATCGAATAGCCGATCTAGCTATTACTAAGACTGATAGTCCGGATCCTGTTGTGGCTGGTAAGACATTGACATACACAATTACTGTAACTAACAATGGTCCTTCTACAATACTATCAAGTGACACATTTACAGTAAAAGATTCATTACCATCTGGGTGCACTGCTTCCAGTTTCACTCCTAGTGTTGGTAGTTATAATAGTGCTACTGGTGCTTGGACTGGTGTGACTCTGGCTAGTGGACAAAGTGTAACTTTGACTATAACTGGTATAGTTGGCTCAAATGTTACTGGTAATCTGACTAACACGGCTAATGTGACTACACCAGCAGGTGTGACTGACGGTAATAACACCAACGATCAAACACCACCAATCATAACTACAGTTGATGGACTTCCTGTGGCAAATAACGACAGTAAAACAACCCCTGAAGATACTCCATTAAACGGCAGTTTACCTTTCTCAGATCCTGATGGACCTGCAACAGTGTTTAACTTCACTGTAAATGGAACAACCGCTTCAGCAGGTAGTACTGTAAACATTCCAGGTGTGGGGAGCATTACAATAAATACAGATGGTACATACACGTTTACTCCAGCTGCTAACTATAATGGCCCAGTTCCTGTAATTAATTACACAATACAGGATGGAACAGGGAATAATGCTAGTGCTACTCTGACAATCACGGTTTCTCCGGTTAATGATGGTCCTGTGGGTGTTGGTGATGCTAAGACTACTCCTGAGGATACTCCGGTTTCTGGTAGTGTTTCAGGTAGTGATGTTGATGGTGATCTGTTGACTTATAGTAAGGCTACTGACCCTGCTCATGGAACTGTGGTTGTTAACGGTGATGGAAGTTACACGTACACTCCTGATGCTAACTATAACGGTTTGGATTCGTTTACTGTGACTGTTAGTGATGGGAATGGTGGATCTGACATTGTGACTGTGGATTTGACGGTTTCTCCGGTTAATGATGCTCCTGTGGGTGTTGGTGATGCTAAGACTACTCCTGAGGATACTCCGGTTTCTGGTAGTGTTTCAGGTAGTGATGTTGATGGTGATCTGTTGACTTATAGTAAGGCTACTGACCCTGCTCATGGAACTGTGGTTGTTAACGGTGATGGAAGTTACACGTACACTCCTGATGCTAACTATAACGGTTTGGATTCGTTTACTGTGACTGTTAGTGATGGGAATGGTGGATCTGACATTGTGACTGTGGATTTGACGGTTTCTCCGGTTAATGATGGTCCTGTGGGTGTTGGTGATGCTAAGACTACTCCTGAGGATACTTTGGTATCTGGTAGTGTTTCAGGTAGTGATGTTGATGGTGATCTGTTGACTTATAGTAAGGCTACTGACCCTGCTCATGGAACTGTGGTTGTTAACGGTGATGGAAGTTACACGTACACTCCTGATGCTAACTATAACGGTTTGGATTCGTTTACTGTGACTGTTAGTGATGGGAATGGTGGATCTGACATTGTGACTGTGGATTTGACGGTTTCTCCGGTTAATGATGCTCCTGTGGGTGTTGGTGATGCTAAGACTACTCCTGAGGATACTTTGGTATCTGGTAGTGTTTCAGGTAGTGATGTTGATGGTGATCTGTTGATGTATAGTAAGGCTACTGACCCTGCTCATGGAACTGTGGTTGTTAACGGTGATGGAAGTTACACGTACACTCCTGATGCTAACTATAACGGTTTGGATTCGTTTACTGTGACTGTTAGTGATGGGAATGGTGGATCTGACATTGTGACTGTGGATTTGACGGTTTCTCCGGTTAATGATGGTCCTGTGGGTGTTGGTGATGCTAAGACTACTCCTGAGGATACTTTGGTATCTGGTAGTGTTTCAGGTAGTGATGTTGATGGTGATCTGTTGACTTATAGTAAGGCTACTGACCCTGCTCATGGAACTGTGGTTGTTAACGGTGATGGAAGTTACACGTACACTCCTGATGCTAACTATAACGGTTTGGATTCGTTTACTGTGACTGTTAGTGATGGGAATGGTGGATCTGACATTGTGACTGTGGATTTGACGGTTTCTCCGGTTAATGATGGTCCTGTGGGTGTTGGTGATGCTAAGACTACTCCTGAGGATACTTTGGTATCTGGTAGTGTTTCAGGTAGTGATGTTGATGGTGATCTGTTGATGTATAGTAAGGCTACTGACCCTGCTCATGGAACTGTGGTTGTTAACGGTGATGGAAGTTACACGTACACTCCTGATGCTAACTATAACGGTTTGGATTCGTTTACTGTGACTGTTAGTGATGGGAATGGTGGATCTGACATTGTGACTGTGGATTTGACGGTTTCTCCGGTTAATGATGGTCCTGTGGGTGTTGGTGATGCTAAGACTACTCCTGAGGATACTCCGGTTTCTGGTAGTGTTTCAGGTAGTGATGTTGATGGTGATCTGTTGACGTATAGTAAGGCTACTGACCCTGCTCATGGAACTGTGGTTGTTAACGGTGATGGAAGTTACACGTACACTCCTGATGCTAACTATAACGGTTTGGATTCGTTTACTGTGACTGTTAGTGATGGGAATGGTGGATCTGACATTGTGACTGTGGATTTGACGGTTTCTCCGGTTAATGATGCTCCTGTGGGTGTTGGTGATGCTAAGACTACTCCTGAGGATACTCTGGTATCTGGTAGTGTTTCAGGTAGTGATGTTGATGGTGATCTGTTGACTTATAGTAAGGCTACTGACCCTGCTCATGGAACTGTGGTTGTTAACGGTGATGGAAGTTACACGTACACTCCTGATGCTAACTATAACGGTTTGGATTCGTTTACTGTGACTGTTAGTGATGGGAATGGTGGATCTGACATTGTGACTGTGGATTTGACGGTTTCTCCGGTTAATGATGCTCCTGTGGGTGTTGGTGATGCTAAGACTACTCCTGAGGATACTTTGGTATCTGGTAGTGTTTCAGGTAGTGATGTTGATGGTGATCTGTTGACTTATAGTAAGGCTACTGACCCTGCTCATGGAACTGTGGTTGTTAACGGTGATGGAAGTTACACGTACACTCCTGATGCTAACTATAACGGTTTGGATTCGTTTACTGTGACTGTTAGTGATGGGAATGGTGGATCTGACATTGTGACTGTGGATTTGACGGTTTCTCCGGTTAATGATGGTCCTGTGGGTGTTGGTGATGCTAAGACTACTCCTGAGGATACTTTGGTATCTGGTAGTGTTTCAGGTAGTGATGTTGATGGTGATCTGTTGACTTATAGTAAGGCTACTGACCCTGCTCATGGAACTGTGGTTGTTAACGGTGATGGAAGTTACACGTACACTCCTGATGCTAACTATAACGGTTTGGATTCGTTTACTGTGACTGTTAGTGATGGGAATGGTGGATCTGACATTGTGACTGTGGATTTGACGGTTTCTCCGGTTAATGATGCTCCTGTGGGTGTTGGTGATGCTAAGACTACTCCTGAGGATACTTTGGTATCTGGTAGTGTTTCAGGTAGTGATGTTGATGGTGATCTGTTGATGTATAGTAAGGCTACTGACCCTGCTCATGGAACTGTGGTTGTTAACGGTGATGGAAGTTACACGTACACTCCTGATGCTAACTATAACGGTTTGGATTCGTTTACTGTGACTGTTAGTGATGGGAATGGTGGATCTGACATTGTGACTGTGGATTTGACGGTTTCTCCGGTTAATGATGGTCCTGTGGGTGTTGGTGATGCTAAGACTACTCCTGAGGATACTTTGGTATCTGGTAGTGTTTCAGGTAGTGATGTTGATGGTGATCTGTTGACTTATAGTAAGGCTACTGACCCTGCTCATGGAACTGTGGTTGTTAACGGTGATGGAAGTTACACGTACACTCCTGATGCTAACTATAACGGTTTGGATTCGTTTACTGTGACTGTTAGTGATGGGAATGGTGGATCTGACATTGTGACTGTGGATTTGACGGTTTCTCCGGTTAATGATGGTCCTGTGGGTGTTGGTGATGCTAAGACTACTCCTGAGGATACTTTGGTATCTGGTAGTGTTTCAGGTAGTGATGTTGATGGTGATCTGTTGATGTATAGTAAGGCTACTGACCCTGCTCATGGAACTGTGGTTGTTAACGGTGATGGAAGTTACACGTACACTCCTGATGCTAACTATAACGGTTTGGATTCGTTTACTGTGACTGTTAGTGATGGGAATGGTGGATCTGACATTGTGACTGTGGATTTGACGGTTTCTCCGGTTAATGATGGTCCTGTGGGTGTTGGTGATGCTAAGACTACTCCTGAGGATACTTTGGTATCTGGTAGTGTTTCAGGTAGTGATGTTGATGGTGATCTGTTGACTTATAGTAAGGCTACTGACCCTGCTCATGGAACTGTGGTTGTTAACGGTGATGGAAGTTACACGTACACTCCTGATGCTAACTATAACGGTTTGGATTCGTTTACTGTGACTGTTAGTGATGGGAATGGTGGATCTGACATTGTGACTGTGGATTTGACGGTTTCTCCGGTTAATGATGGTCCTGTGGGTGTTGGTGATGCTAAGACTACTCCTGAGGATACTCCGGTTTCTGGTAGTGTTTCAGGTAGTGATGTTGATGGTGATCTGTTGACTTATAGTAAGGCTACTGACCCTGCTCATGGAACTGTGGTTGTTAACGGTGATGGAAGTTACACGTACACTCCTGATGCTAACTATAACGGTTTGGATTCGTTTACTGTGACTGTTAGTGATGGGAATGGTGGATCTGACATTGTGACTGTGGATTTGACGGTTTCTCCGGTTAATGATGGTCCTGTGGGTGTTGGTGATGCTAAGACTACTCCTGAGGATACTTTGGTATCTGGTAATGTGGGTGGTTCTGATGTTGATGGTGATCTGTTGATGTATAGTAAGGCTACTGACCCTGCTCATGGAACTGTGGTTGTTAACGGTGATGGAAGTTACACGTACACTCCTGATGCTAACTATAACGGTTTGGATTCGTTTACTGTGACTGTTAGTGATGGGAATGGTGGATCTGACATTGTGACTGTGGATTTGACGGTTTCTCCGGTTAATGATGCTCCTGTGGCTGGCAATGATCATGCTTCAACTCCTGAAAATACTCCAGTGACAATACATGTTCTGGATAATGATGCGGACGTTGAACACGATCCATTGACTGTCATTGCAGTAACTCAGCCTTCAGATTGCACTGCGGTAATTAACGAGGATGGTACTGTAACTTACACTCCGGATCCTGGTTTCTACGGAATTGATAGTTTTACTTACACTATCCGTGATGGTCATGGAGGTACAAGCACTGCTACTGTATACATAAACGTAACACAGCAGATCGCTGATCTCTCATTAACCAAGGAAGTGGATAAAAACAAAGCTTCAATTGGAGACATAGTGCACTTCACTATTGTCGTGCAAAACCATGGACCAAATACAGCACTTAGCACTAAAGTAACTGAATTCATGCCTTCTGGGCTACAATTCGTTTCTTATGTGGCATCTATAGGAACATATGATCCTGAAACTGGAATCTGGACTATTGGTGATTTACCTAATGGTACAGTGGCTACTTTGACAATTACATCAACTGTCAAAGGTTCAGGATCTTTGGTTAATAGAGCAAGTGTAACTTCACTCTGGTATGATCCAATACTGGATGATAACACTGCTAATGCTACAATTGAAGTTTCAGAACCTCCAGTAATTCCTGCTAACGTCAGTGCAAATACAATACCTATGCAATCTACAGGTATGCCTCTCTTATGGATGGTATTAGCTATCCTAATGGTTTTAGGCGGTATAGCAACAGGGAAAAAGAAATAAGTTTGTTTTTTAGGAGATTTAAATCTCCTTTTTCATTTTTTTAAGGAATTTTCTAAAATAGTTATTTGAATTTATTTTATAATTATTAAAGTGGTTGTTTTTTGATAATTTGATAGTTCACAAATTTTTTAACAATCTGGTTTAAATATTTCATCAAACATATCAATGTCATAATATTAATTTTATGTAAAGTGAGATCAACTGTGAGAACACACTAAAGGTTAAAGTTACATGATTACTGCATATTTTTCAAAATTAAAAGTAATTATATTATTAAAAACAATGGGGATGTATTAAAAATGAATTTTATATCAGATTCTGGGGAGTTGCCTTTTATATCCGGGGGATTATGGGAGTCCATATTTAATTCAATTGAAGTTCCTATAATGATTCTAGATAAAGAGCATAAAATTGTTCGTATAAACGAAAGTATGATAGATACAGCAGCCATTAAAGGTAATGTTATTGGAAAAAAATGTTATAACATAATACATGGAACATCCACACCTCCGGAATTCTGCCCACATTCTAAAACCATTCAAAATAATGAAGAGTATACGGAAGAAGTAGAATTTCCGGATTTCTGGCTTTTAGTTTCTACTAGCCCTATATATGACTTTGACGGAAATCTTATTGGAAGTGGTCATATTGCTCAAGATATTACCAAACAAAAAGAAGCTGAAAAAAAGATTCAAGATTTACTGGAAATAAAAGAGTTATTAATGAAAGAAACGCATCACAGAGTAAAAAACAACTTAGTTACCATATCTAGTCTTTTATTCCTTCAGGCAATGAATATAAAAGACAAAGATGCTAAAGAAGCTTTATTGGACTCACAAAATCGTGCCCGGTCCATGGCGATCATTCATCAGAAACTATATAGTTATGCTGATTTTGAAAAAGTAGACTTAAATCTTTATTTCAGACAACTGATAGATGAAGTCATAAAATCATATTCTGCAAGTGAAATTCGTTATTTTTTGGATGTTGATAATATTTCATTCAATGTCGATACAGCACTGATTTTAGGATTAATAGTAAATGAATTAGTATCCAACTCTTTAAAATATGCATTTCCAGAGGATAAAAAAGGAATCATACGCGTAAACTTGCATAAAATCAATGATGAATATGTTTTAAATGTTTCGGATAATGGAAAATCTAACTTGGAAAACATAAACTTGGAAAATCCTGATTCATTCGGATTAACCATTGTAAATCTACTTGTAACACAATTAAATGGTCAGTTTTCTGTCAAACGGGATGAAGGAACTATTTTCACAATAAACTTTGAGTAGTAATTTTAAAATAATGCAGTATTTGATTTAGATTTTTCAACAATTAGTTTAAAAATCCTAAAACTGTAAAGTAACAACTCCATAAATCCGGTTATCTTTTAATTTAGCACTCAACAGCATCGTAATCCTGCTATTATTTATTTGATCTATTTTAAATGTTTGATTTTGGATATAACCCTCTTTTGTTAATGTTTCTAGGAAACTTTTCGTCTTGATGTTTTTTTGGAATTCCTTTTTTTCATTAGTTTTTGATTCATTATTCAAAGAACCATCACTAAAAATATCATCCAGGAACCTATTATTAAATATCATATTCCCATCTATATCTGCAATGAAAATTCCGGTCATCAAGTTATCCATTACATCCCTAAATTTTTTATCGGATTCCTTCAGTTTCTTTTCCAAATCATGTTTATAGAATGCAAGTTCAAGGGCAAACTTTAACTCCATATCATCAAAAGGTTTGATGATGTAGGCATAAGGATCGGTTTTATGTGCCCGATTCATGATACTATCTGATGAATGTGCAGTAAGATAAATAAAAGGAATTTCGGTATTATTTTGAATTTTTTCCATCACATCTACGCCATCTTCAACTCCATTGAGTCTTATATCCATAATTATCAAGTCGGGTTGTAGTTCTATAGTCATTTCAAATGCTTCGGACCCTGCAGTAGCGATTCCAACTATTGAATACCCCCAATTTTGGATCTTAGTCTCCAATTCAAAGGAAGTTATACACTCATCTTCCACAATTAAGATTTTTTTCTCCATAGAACCACTATTAAGATTTAACTATATTCACTTAAATTATATCTCTTTAAATATCTGTAATATTACTTTTATATGGAAATTTCATGCGAAATTTTGTTCCTTCACGTATATCTAGTTCTATCGATCCTTTTAACTGTCTTACCAATCTATTAACCAGTTGAAACCCTAATGTTTTGGTTTGATTAATATTGAAATCAGATGGTAAACCAACACCATTATCAGCTATTTCTAAACAATAATTATCGTCAACCACCTTGAGTTTTAAGCTTAATTTACCCCTTCCTTGAGGGAAAGCATACTTCAAGGAATTGGTTAGAAGTTCGTTTATAATCAACCCTACTGGTACAGCAGTGTTGATGTCCATTTGTATGGATTCCACTTGTACTGATGTCTCTAGTTTATTTCTATCTTGTCCGTAAGATGCATAAAGATGTAAAATAACTTGATCTATGTATTCTTTCAAATCAATTTTCAAAAGGTTTTCGCTTTGATAAAGTTTTTCATGGACCATTGCCATTGACTTGACCCTGTTTTGACTTTCCATGAGAACATCTCTAGTTTTTACATCGTCATGGTACATGGACTGAAGACTGAGCAAACTGGATATCACCTGCATGTTGTTCTTCACGCGATGATGAATCTCCCTCATCATTAAATCTTTTTCATCTAATGATTTTTCTAATTGATTTTCAAGTTTTTTACGTTTATCCACATCCTGAACTATGAATAAACGCCCGCGAAATACATTATCCTCATCATAAATTGGCGTATTTTGTGTTTGGATCCAGTGATTTAATGGATTTCCTAAAAAGAATTCGGATTCGGATTTTGGCCCATAATAAAAGGTTTTTAAGTCATCATATTTACTGAATATTTCGTCAGCATGTTTACCTACCTGGCTATTATCTATTCCAATAATGTCAGCGGATGGGTTAACCTCAATTAACTTATCTTCTACGTCAAAAACCATATAACCATTTATCATACTTTTAAAGAGGAGTTTATGGGCTATAGGCGTAATATCGAGAAAACTGTACTGGTAAATACTTATGGCGATCAATATTCCTGAAATACTAACTCCAAAAGAAGTAGTATCTAACCCGAAAGCTGGAATAAAACGGGTTACATAAATGACGCTAAAAATGATGGGTGTTAATCCACTTAACATTAAAATAAAAATTTGGGGACGATATGTGGGTATGGAATCTATGAACATGCGAATTAAAAAAAGAATTCCAATTAAGCTTACAATAAAGCTGTAAAATATGGTAATCCAAAAAAATGGACCATGTTCGTAGATCATAATTAATCCAGAGGAATTTGGAATTTGGACGATATTTGACCAGAGAAGTCCATGCCACTCATTGGTAAATGCAGTCATCACGATGATCACTGGTAAAACCATGAGAAATCCTATGTAACGTGGTTTAAACTTTTTTTTATATTCTAATACTAATATAAGCCACAGAGAAGGTGTAAATGCAGCTCCAATGTAACTTACTTTGTTCCAGAAAATATTCATCCCTATTTCGTTCGTAAAAAATACCATTGCTGATCCAAAACACCAAAAGAATACAGAAGTTGCTAGAAAAAGGAATATAAGATGTAATCTGGAGGAAAGTTTCCTGTAACAGTTAATAGCTAAAATCAAAACAATAAATGAACTTAATAGTGGTATAATTCCATAAAAAGAATATTCAAAGTTCATTTAAGTGCCTCTTCGTCTTGGAATGGTAATACTATTAACAAGTACTTAATTTAACACTATTGCTGTTAATATCAAAAATCATCCCGTCAATATAAATAATTTCCCCATTAGGTCCACATATTGGTTTTCCTATTTCACAAAACTGCCTAACTACTCCCTTCCTATTTTTGATTCTATAATTTACATTAAATGGTTTTTTTGATTTGATAGACTTATTTAAAGTGGTTATTACAGTATCAATATCTTCTTTTAAAATTAGGGGCATTAAAAAATGTATATCCTCCTTTTTTAGTTCACTTAGTTTAAACCCCGTCATTTGTTCTAGCATGTCATTGAAGAATTTTATTTCAGAACATTCCATGTATTGTCTGTAAACAATTCCCTGAATGTTATTCAAAACATTTTCATGAGTTTTAAGCAATTCCAATAGTTTTTCCTGTTGGTATGATGTGATAGCAGTTTCAATGGTGAATTTAAGTTCTTCCTCATTGAAAGGTTTGATCATATACCTGAATGGATTTGTAGACTTTGCCTTTTCAATTGTTTCCCTATCAGAATACATAGAAAGATATATTATGGGCACATCTAATTTTTCACGAATATGCTTCACAGTTTCGATTCCATCAATATCTCCTGATAATTTAATGTCCATTAAAATTAAATCAGGGTTTAAATCTTGGGCATGTTTAATGGCATCTTCACCGGATCTAAAATTACCTACAACTTCATATCCAAAAGATTTTAGATGTAAAGTAGTCCCCACCCTTAAAATCTCCTCATCTTCAACTACTAAAATTCTTTTAGGCATATGCTAACATTATCAAATCATCATATTAAAAAGTTATTTAATAATTTATTTTTTTAAAAATTACAAGTAAAGTTCTGGTTAATATCACTGGCTTCAAAGGTGTAAGATGTTGCATTTTTTGAGGACCAAATTTTCGCGTCCATTTCCTCCATTTTTTCCAGCTCCCGGGCCGTAAATACTATTTTAGGCACATAAATCCAGTTTTCAAGTTTTTTTCTTTAAAGTGGCTGCAAAAATACCCTTATGTTCAATTATCATTACTTTAACATCATTTAATTTACTACGTAGTACCTCCAAGGTATTTCATACTCTCATTGATACGAATAATTTTCTGATCTTTATCTAAAATCATCATGGGTATCGCAACAGAGCTGACATGGTTTCTCAACATATTCTAATGGTATCAATAGAGAATTAAATTCAGAAGACATTTTTAATATTAATCGCATTGTTAATCATTAACACATTTTTTTGACATTATGCACCAAAGCGCAGAAAAACAAACCTTTTAAAATTAAATTGGTGATTATCAAGATATTGGCATAATATAAAACCTTAAATAAAGGTATGTTGAATTTATTAATGTTGAATTTAATGGCCAGCCGAAGGGCAGCTACCGGTTTCTGCAGGTATATATCTGCAGTTTAAACTGAGGAAACTCCACCCATCATACAGAACCGTGATGTCATAAGACATCTGCTGAGAAGCAGGACTCTGGAGCAGAAACGACACGTCTTCTGGTGGATGAACATGAAGATTCGTCTGATTGACACCAGGAGGAGCGGTGAAACGGCCAATCCACGGGATGCAAGGGTAAACACTGCCAGTGAATCCTGTATGAGGCAGAGGTAACTCGCATAGATGAATGCTGCCACCAACAGAAGGTGGGTTACTCTCGGCAGGCCATTATTTTATTTACATGATTTTATCTTTTTTTTAGAGCTTTATTCTTTAGAAATGAGCTTTATTCTTTAGAAATTTGATTTTATAGAAAAAATTTCTATATCAAAGTTACTATTTTTAATGTATCATTTAAAATAAAAAAATAAAAAAAAGAATTAATTGTTTTTACTTTAATCCTTCTGGAAAAACATCAAAATTCCAGTTATGAGCAGCCATAAACCGATTAGTATTCCCAGGTAGAATGGGTTGGAAATGAAATATCCAAATATCAGGTAGATTAGCCCAATAATTATGGCAACAACTCCGTTCCAACGACTACCACCGGCTTTAGTAAATAAAGCAACTACACCGACGATAATCAGGAACAAACCAGCCATGTAGACGATCAATCCCGCCACGAAGCTGAAAAGACCCGGGTTAAGGATGAATCCAAGACCCAGTACCAGGGCAATGATTCCCAGCACTATCTCCAGAAGCCCCAGACCGCTGCTTTCCACTCTGTCGGAAAAACCAGCTAGTATCAGACCTATACCTAAAAATGCCACTCCAAGACCGGTTAAGATACTAATGGGGACTAGTCCCAGCAGGGGAAAGGCCAAGACTATTATACCTAAAATTATCAGTACTATGGCCAGGGTATTTTTCTGCATATTTTTCCCTCCTATTGTTAATTAACTCCCTATTGATTGATACATTATGTTTTGCATTAGTATTATATTTTTTGATCCATCACCCTATAATCCATATTAACCTAAAAACAGATGGAATGCGCTTTAAAATAATGTAATAAATTCTAAATTAGGATTAATCTGATGATATAAACAAACACCATAATTTTTACAATTTCTGGCCAGTTTAAAATCTTTAATGAACTTATTCCATGAGGAGTTCCAGAATCAGTTCAATACCAATAAATACTGTAGTGTAAACCAGTACTTTTCTAAATGGTAGTTCATATTTTTCCCGGAGGATGGTTATGTACAGGCTGATAAAGGCAACTGCAGCGGCCAGGTAACGAATATCAAATTCTATCTGACCATCTAACATATCGAACATGCGGAAGAGCGCAAAGGCAAATAAGCCCAGTCCGATTACAGTTATAACGTAGTATTCTTTTTCATTGGTCACGTTGTAGTTTAACTGAATCATTTCATCGGGATTTTCTGTGTTTAAAATAGATTTAAGGTGGTTTGAGCTTATTAGAAAGTCGTAACGGCGCCGGCGATCTTTATCCAGTATGCTGGTTGCGGGTATGGAAATAGATTTTAATTCATTGTTTCTGTTTGAAAGCTTTATTTCACTTACATCCTTTTTATGGGACATTTTCATTCCCAGAGGGAGTGTTATGTGTAATTCCATTTCTTCAGCTTCTGTAAGTTCAACAATACCTTTATACCCCCGATTGAATCGTCCAAGTAGAAATTCAGGGTTAATCAGAACGAATTTAACATCCAGTTTCACATGTTTAAGTCCATGCTCATCGGGGGTCCCAATCCATTGATCCAGATTACCCAGATTTATTATTAATTCGTTATTTTCTTCTAAAAATGGGATAAACCAGTCTCGATTAACTCCAAATATTTCTATGTCTTCTATCAATCCTTTTTCCATTGGAAACTTAATGAAAGGTTCATCTGTAAGAAGGTCCAGTACCATTCGCACCCTGCGAGCTGGAGATGGAACTATCTGGTCTTCAATATAAATGCGATTTTTTTTGGATAAAAGCAAATAAATCCCCCATTATTATTTTTTTTTAAGATTCCTATGGTTATAAATGATCAGATACCCATTTATTTTTCATTTATCTGGACAGACTAATTGTATCAAGTGTTATTTGTATTTTCAGTTTATTCTATAAATCGCTCATAACCATAATATGTATATGTGAATTGTTTTTTAAATAACACACTCAAATTTTTTACAAAATTATGTCATATCCTAAATGATCTTAAAATGTGTTCAGATTTACACTCCTATTATTAAAATGGAATATCCACAGGAAATTACAAAAAAGGTTTGAAAAATGTTCAATAGTATTTTAGCAGGTTTGGAAGGATTTATAGTCAGTTACGGCCCATGGGCAGTGTTTGGTGGATCTATACTGGAACAGGTAGTAACTCCCATCCCCTCCAGTTTGGTGGTGTTGGGTGCCAGTTTCTTCATGATGAAAGGGGCGGCTTTGTCAATAGGGTCCCTGGAAACCATGTTTTTAAACATAAGCATTCCCGCTGCCCTGGGAGTAACCCTAGGTTCACTTTTATATTATGGGATAAGTTATAAAATTGGCATTCCATTTGTCCAGCGCGCCGGGAAATATCTGGGAGTGACAGTGGATGATCTGGAAGGTGTGGAAAGGAGAGTGAAGGCCAGTAAGTATGAAAATTTGTTCCTATTTGCAGCCAGATGTGTGCCGGTGATCCCCAGCATAGCCATCAGCCTGTTCTGTGGTATGATACGATACAATCCCCGAAATTATGTGTTAATAACCTTTTTCGGGGCACTGGTACAGGCATCAATACTGGGAATTATTGGATGGCAATTTGGTAACTTTTATCTCACTATATCTGAAGGATTATCATTTATAGATAATATAATACTTGTAATCCTTGTATTATTTGTTGTTTGTTTTGTTTTTATGAAAAGAAGACAGAATAAAGAAAAAAAGGATTATTAGTTTTAATTAAAATATTAGGTTTTTTAAAAAAGTAAAATAAGTCATTAAATTATCAAGCAATCAAATTAAGGATCAAGTAATCAAACTAGGGATTAATCAAACTAGGGGATTAAAATGAGCCTATTCCTCTGTAAACTGGTCGTAGACCCTCAATGACTGCGACAGGGCAGTGGTTTCGGTGATGGAAGCTCCAAGAATAATTGCCAGTAGGAGCTGCTCATTGGTGGCTCCGAATTCCCTGGCCACCTCCAAGTGAGTGTTGAGGCAGTGAGGTGATCCCAGAGCAGCAGCTGCCCCAATAAATACAAATTCCTTGGTAAGTGGGGGAAGAGACTCATCCACCATCATAACCTCTACTTTGTCAAAGTAAACCTTTAAAGCAGGTGGATTTTCAGATAAAACCTGGAATATTTTGGGTACAAAACCAAAGTAACTGCCTATCTTTTCCATTATTTCTTCAACGTTTATCTCCTGATCATTACTCTGCGTAGTTTCAGTGTTCACCTAATCACTTCTTTAAAACTTTTTTTAAGATATCTTCAATTAAATGAGAATAGTCTTATGTAAAATAAATAGTTTCACTTATTCCCACTATTTCGTGAGATGAAATTGTAAAAATAAGGCAGGTTTCAGGGAATGTTCCTGACAGTTTCAAATTTAAAATCAGTAATATTTTTGGGGGTTATGAACTGTTATGTGTGGTAAAAAACTTAGAGATCGTATTGGATGTGAGATGAATAGAATTAGATTATTGAATAGAATGTGGGGTTATTGGGTGAATGTTGGATTATTGAGTTAGATGTTGATAATTGAATGTGTCCTGAATTTGTTGAATAGAAAATTGGATGCTAATTTTATGGTTTTAAATATTTTAATGGTTTTAATTGTTATCAAACGCCACATGTCCATTTTTAATGGTTAATAGCATCCTTCACCTTGTCAAAAAAACCTTTTTCCTCCTGGTAGATTTCATTGCCGCTGATCTCGGCAAATTCTTCCAGGAGTTCCTTCTGACGGGGGCTGAGTTTCTTGGGGGTGATGACCTTAACTTTCACGTACAGGTTTCCCTTACCATTCCATCTCAGATGGGGCATTCCATGACCTTTTATACGGAAAGATGTTCCGGTCTGGGTTCCAGCAGGTACTTTAAGCTCTACTTCTCCATCGATGGTGGGGATGTCAACTTTATCTCCCATGGTGGCCTGTACAAAGCTGATGGGTTTTTCATAGTGAAGGTTGGCTCCTTCCCTTTGGAAGTACTTGTGGGGTTTTACCCGAAGTTGTACGTATAGATCTCCAGGTGGTCCTCCGCGTTTACCAACATCTCCTTCGCCAGTAACTCGCAGACGGGATCCATCTTCCACTCCTGCCGGTATTTTCACGTGGATGGTACTTTTTTGCCTTACAATACCTTTTCCATGACATTCATGACAGGGGGTGTCGATTATTTTCCCTTCACCCCTGCAGGCACTGCAGGGACGTATGGTGGCAAATTGGCCCAGTGGGGTGTTCTGTACCTGTCTTACCTGACCACTTCCTCCACAGACATCACAAGTTCTGCTATCAGTTCCAGGTTCTGCCTTTGATCCATTACAGTGGGGGCAGGTTTTTTTGTGGGGGACTTCAATGTCTTCTTCCAGACCATGGGCTGCATCCTCCAGGGTGATCTTCATCTCGTAAAGTATATCATCGCCCTGCTGGGGTCCATTGCGACGACCTCCTCCAAATCCGAAAAGGTCAAATATACTCTCAAAACCACCTGCGCCTGCGCCTGCGTTTCCGCCTCGGTTTCCTCCGAATCCGAATCCACGGAAAATGTCTTCGAAGTTGATATTGTTAAAAATATCTTCCTGACTGAATCCGCCCATTCCTGCATGGCCGTACTGGTCGTAAGTGTTTCTTTTCTCCTCATCAGATAACACAGCGTAAGCTTCACTGATCTCTTTGAATTTTTCACCTGCTTCAGGGTCTTCACTCACATCAGGGTGATATTCCATGGCCAATTTACGGTAGGCCTTTTTAATATCTTTCTTAGTGGATCCTTTCTCCACTCCCAGGACTTCGTAATAATCGCGCTTCTCTGCCATGTTAATCTTCCTTAAATACTCTAAATCTATTGAATGTTCTAAATTTAATGTGGAAATTAATTATATGAATTTATGAGTGTGAAATATAAAATCAATTTCTTAATAATTTGATCTTATTTTTTTAAATTAAATTTCAAAGAATATTTAACTTAAGTATATTCAATTTTAGTGGGATAAATATAATAAAAGTGTTGGGTAATAGGGAGGGGTATGAGAATGATCTCACCCCACTCCATTCATACTTTCCCATAGGTTTTATTTTTTTACTTCATAGTCAGCGTCGATGGTGTCATCGTCCTTAGGATCCTGACCTTGCTGATCTTGCGCATTCTGTCCCTGCTGCTGTTGCTGCTGAGCTTGTTCTTGCTGGGCTTGCTGGTAAATGGCAGCTCCAACTTCCTGCACAACTTTGGTCAGTTCTTCGGTTTTTGCTTTAATGGCTTCCAGATCATCTCCACCAATGACTTCCCTAAGTTCCTTGACCAGTCCTTCGATTTTGGTCTTCTGGTCGGCCTGGACTTTATCACCCAGTTCATCCAGGGTTTTCTCGGAGGTGTAGATCATGGAATCTGCATTGTTCCGGATTTCCACTTCTTCCTGACGTTTTTTGTCCTCGTCAGCGTGCTGTTCAGCTTCCTTGATCTTCTGGTCAATTTCGTCCTCGGATAACTTGTTAGGGGCGGTGATGGTAATGGCCTGTTCCTTACCAGTTCCCATATCCTTAGCTGACACATTGAGGATACCATTGGCGTCTATATCGAAGGTTACTTCGATCTGAGGCATTCCACGGGGTGCTGGTGGGATTCCAATCAACTGGAACCTGCCCAGAGTGGTGTTTCCAGTGGCCACTGATCTTTCACCCTGCAGGACGTGTATATCCACTGAAGTCTGGCTGTCGGCAGCGGTGGTGAACACCTGACTTTTCTTGGTGGGTATGGTGGTGTTCCTTTCGATTAATTTGGTGAAAACTCCTCCCAGGGTTTCAATACCAAGAGATAATGGAGTTACATCCAGAAGGACCAGGTCTTTGATTTCACCAGCCAGTACTCCTCCCTGAATTGCAGCTCCTACAGCCACACATTCCATGGGGTCGATTCCGCGTTCTACTGGTTTACCAATGTAGTCTTCCACGAATTTCTGGACAATGGGCATCCGGGTAGGTCCTCCCACCAGGATGATCTTATCCACATCACTTTTAGACATTTTAGCATCATTTAAAGCCTGTTCCATTGGTGCAGAACAGCGTTTGATGATAGAATCAACCAGTTCTTCTAGCTTAGCTCGAGTTAGAGTGTGGGTCAAGTGTTTTGGGCCATCCTGGGTGGCGGTGATGAATGGTAGGTTAATTTCAGTCTTTAGGGTGGTAGATAGTTCGATCTTGGCTTTTTCAGCAGCTTCTCTCAATCTCTGCACAGCCTGATCATCATTCAAGACGTCAACACCGGTTTCTTTTTTGAACTCTGCTGCCAAGTAGTTCATGATGGTGGCGTCCATGTCAGTTCCTCCCAGTTTGGTGTCACCGCTGGTGGATCTAACTTCGAAGACTCCTCCTCCGAATTCCATGATGGTTACGTCAAGTGTACCTCCACCGAAGTCGAAAACCATGATTTCCAGTTCATCATCATCACTGGATTTATCAATACCGTAGGCCAGGCTGGCGGCGGTGGGTTCGTTGACCAGTCGTACTACATCCAGTCCGGCAATGGTTCCTGCGTCTTTGGTGGCGGTTCTCTGGTTGTCGTCGAAGTAAGCAGGCACGGTTATGACTGCTTTTTTCACTTCTTCTCCCAGGAATGCTTCTGCATCTTTTTTAATCTTTTGCAGGATGAATGCAGAGATTTCCTGTGGAGTGTACTGTTTTCCTGATATGTCTACCTTGTAACTGGTACCCATCTGCCTTTTTATGGATGTGATGGTTTTTTCAGGGTTGGTTACTGCCTGTCTTCTGGCAGGTTCTCCCACCAGGCGCTGACCATCATCAGTGAAGGCCACGTAGCTGGGGAAGGATTTACCGTATTGGGTAGCTCCCTCTGCACTGGGTATGATGGTTGGTTTACCACCTACCAGCACTGCAGCTGCAGAGTTACTGGTTCCCAGATCAATTCCTATAATTTTTTCTGTTTTAGCCATACAAATTCACCTCTTATTTTTCATCAGTTTTCTTACAAACTTTAACTTTAGAATATTTTATAACCTTAGAATTCAATTTATAACCTTTACAGAGCTCTTCAATAACTTGCCCATTCTCAAAATCATCATGGGCCTCTGCCATTAGAGCTTCATGTTGGAATGGGTCGAATTTTTCCCCTTTGGCAGGGATTATTTCCAGTCCTTCTCCTTCCAGGATGTTTTTCAAGTTTTGGTGGATCATTTCCACACCTTCATGGAGGTCATCGGATTTTCCGGCTTTAAGGGCTCTTTCCAGGTCTTCATAGGAGTCCAGTATTTTAAGAATGAGTTTTTCATTGGCATAATGAATTTGATCACTTAATTCTTTCTCTGTTCGTTTTTTGAAGTTATCAAAATCTGCTTGAAGTCTCAATACCTGTTCTTGGTATTGTGCTATTTTCTCATCTTTGCTGGTGATTTCCTCTTCCTTCTCCTTAATTTCATCATTTTTTTTCTGGATCTCTGACTCTAATTCCTTCAGATCATCCTTCATCTTGGTAACGTCTTTTTTATCAGTCATTTATTCACCTTTACTGGGGATGGAAGATTTGAGTAACTTTACCATTATAGTTACCAATGGTTATATAAACCTTTCTGTAAATCATGGTTATAGTTACCAAAAGTTATATAAGACTATAGTAACCAAAGGTTATATAAACCTTTCTGAAAATAAGAATTATAGTAACCAACAGTTATAAAAAATCTCATGAGAATTTGATAAAATAATTTGATTAAATTATAACAATTTGATAACTCAAGATAACTTAAAATAAATTTAAGATCAACAATAATTTAAGATCAACAATTGTTTAATAGATATAAAAAAGTGGATTGAAAATGGATTTAGAATTATTACTGGATGTCATGGGCTGTAAAACCCGCAGGGACATACTTGACCTTTTACGGGATGAACCTCGTTTTGTCAGCCAGATATCCCGAGAACTGGAAATAGGTCAGAAGGCCATCATAGAACACCTGCGTGCCATGGAAGAAGCCGGTCTTTTAAGTTCAACATTCCAAAAAATTGAGCGTGGAAGGCCTAGAAAGTATTATGACATTTCTAATGATGTTGAATTCCAGATTTTCATGAGTCAGGGTACCATTCGTGTAAAAGTACCGGGTCATGAGTTTCAGGAATTGCAAATGTTAGAGGAAAGAGCCAGAATGGGTGAAGATGTTTCATCTGAACTGGAAAATCTCATTGGAAACTATGATGAAGCCAAAAAACATGCAGAACTCCTTTTAAGGAAAGTTGATGAAAGAAAAAGAGCTTTGAAAATACGTTCCCTTAATCTGCCGGTTATGTTTGGGGAAAAACCACCAGATGAAAAACCTTAAATTCGTTTTTTAGCTTTTTTAGGTAATTTTTTTCATTCGTTTCCCAAAGATTTTTTCTTGCATCTTAGAGCAGCAACTGTGGCCTGCCCCATTGAAACAGAACCATCCCCAGCGCAGCTGTTTTTATGTTGAATGAAACTGTAACCAGCATCTTCCACAACATTTTTAATGGTCATACTGATGGCTTCATTGTAGAAAACTCCACCTGATCCACCAATGATATCAACACCTTTTTTACGCGCTGTTTGAATGGCCAGTTCAGCCAGACCCCTGGAAATAGCCTTCTGTGCAGAGCAGGCCAGGTTTTCAAGGGACATTCCTTCCATTTTTTCATTTAGAACTGATGAAATTAGTTCTGAAGTATCTAAAACATTCATACCATCTTTATGGGATATTTTCAAGGGTATTTTTAGTGTATCTTCTCCATGGTACGCTGTTGATTCCAGTTTCATGGCACATTCCCCTTCGTAAGTTCTTTCGCCACATATTTTAAGGCATGCAGCCAGAGCATCCAGAACCCGACCAGTGCTGGTAGTTGTTGTAAGATTGAAGTTTTTTTCCAGTTGATTGGCCACTATTTCGATTTCTTTTGCTCCGTGGGGGAAGTAATCAAGGTAGTGGGTTTTCATAAGATCCACAATTTCTTCTTCATTGTAATAGGGATAAAGCATGCCCATCATCATCCTGGCGGGGTAACGGGTGGTTAAATCCCCTCCGGGCATTTTTTGAGGCATTAAACTGGCAACCCTCTCATATTCTGTGCCCTGGTAATGAATTATTTCACCACCCCAGGCACTGCCATCAGCTCCGTAACCCACACCATCTGCTGCAATACAGATAAACTCATCCAATTCCCAGTCCATTGACAGGGCCGCAGCATGGGCGTGATGGTGTTGCACCTTCAAAACAGGACAGTTGAACTTTTCACCAAGTTCATAGGCCAGTTTAGTGGTGAAAAACTGAGGATGAAGGTCACAGGCCACCACATCAATATTTTCAGTTTGAGTAATCCCCATCATATAATCAATGGCCTTCTGGAGGTAGAGAAAAGTTTCGTACTTGGTGGTATCCCCGATGTGCTGGGATACATAACATTTTCCCTCCTTTAGCAGGGAAAAGGTCACATCGATCTCAGGACCTAGGGCCAGAACATTCAAATCAGTGCTAATGCCTGAAAAATCGTATGGTTCGGGAACATAACCTCTGGAACGTCTTATAAAAGCCATATCGCCACCACGGAACCTAACCACGCTATCATCACATCGGTTAACGATTTCACGGTTGTGCAGGAGGTAATAATCAGCCACACCATCCAGTTTACTGATTATTTCCTGATTCTGAGTGAGCATGGGCTCACCAGGCATATTGGCCGAGGTCATAATGTAAGCCGGTGCATCAGTGTAGGTGAAAAGCAAATGATGCAGGGCAGAATAGGGAAGCATCACTCCCAGATTATGCAGATCTGGTGCAACCTGAGGGGACAGATAATAATTTTTGTTCTTTTTAAGGACTACAATGGGCCTATTTCGAGATAGCAGTGCTTTTTCTTCATAATCTGCCACTTCAGCAAAGCTGCAGATGGTAGGAACGTCAGGGGACATGCAGGCAAAGGGCTGGTTCATTCTACCCAACCTTTTACGCATCTTGATAACTGGAAGATCATCAGTGGTGTTGGCCACCAGATGGGTGCCTCCAATACCTTTAATTGCCAGTACATTACCTTCATCCAGAAGCTGAGCTGCTTCTTTGATGGGATTTTCTAATTCAAGCATTTTTTCATGGTAAAGGAAAACATCCGGCCCGCATACCGGGCAACAAGTGGCTTCCGCATGGTAACGTCTGTCTTCAGGATCCTGGTATTCCTCTAAACAGTCCGGGCATAAGGGGAATTCTTCCATGGAGGTGCGCACACGATCATAGGGAATGGAGTTGATAACTGTAAAACGAGGTCCACAATCAGTGCAGGCAGTGAATGGATACTGGTAACGCCGATCACCGGCTTTCATAACTTCTTCCATGCAACGGTCGCAGGTGGCAACATCAGGGGGTATAACTGAAGATCCGGAAAAGTTAGAGGAGCTTTCCAGTATTTGGAAACCAGTAAATTCTGGTGAAGTACTCCCATTTAACTCTGGTGAAGTACCTTCATTTAACCATTCTATTTTCACAGAATCAATTTTGGATATAGGTGGTTTTTTAACTTTTAAATCATTTGAAAGGGTATCTATGTCTTTTTCATTCCCTTCAACCACAATTTCAACCACATTGCCCATGTTTCGCACGTATCCATTCAGTTTCAGACTCTTAGCTAGTCGGTAAACATTGGGACGGAATCCAACTCCCTGTACAATCCCCTGGACAAGTATACGTGCTTTTCTCAATTTAGGTACCTCGTAAATATTTTTTTTCAAGATGTTTTCTACATTATAAACCGGTAAATATCTCATCAGTACTGGAAAATGCAATGTTTTGATTTCATTTATTTCACAATTTCATTACATGTTCATTAATCTAACTGGTAGTTCGTATTTTTTTTAGTTTATATGTTTATGGTGGACAAGACAGTACTAAAATCTATTCTTTGTTTCTTAATATTATTTTTTTAAATTTGAGGAAACCACCTTTCATGCGCTAAAAACAAATATTAATACAGACATAATTTATTATGGGATTATATATGTCCGATATAAAAATTCTCGTGGTAGAGGATGATGCCATCGAAGCTCTGGATATAAAAAGGACTTTGAATTCTTTTGGTTATTCAGTTCCTTATGTGGCCAGTAGAGGGGAGGAAGCAATTAGTAAATCCTTAGAGCTAATGCCAGATCTTATTTTAATGGATATTATTTTAAAGGGGAAAACTAACGGTATAGAAGCAGCATCAAAGATTAAAGACCTGAATATACCAGTTATATATTTAACAGCTCATTCTGAAGAATCAACAGTTAAAAAAGCCAAGTTAACTGAACCTTATGGCTATCTAATTAAACCATATGATATTTTTGAGCTTAAATTTGCTATCGAACTAGCACTTTTCAAATCCAATCAGGAGAAAAAATTAAAGGAAAGTGAAGCAAATTTTAGAGCCATAGCTGAAAATGCAAGTGAAGGTATCCTTATCGCTATAAAAAAAGGAACTCACTCCTATGCAAATCAAATGGCTGCTGAAATAACGGGTTACTCAGTTGAAGAACTGCTTAAAAATGGAATAGCTGATTTAGCACATAAAGATGAAATTAAAAAACTAATGGGAAGGTATAACAAGAGGATATCTGGTAAAACTGTTCATCCTACCTATGAAACTAAAATAGTAGGAAAAGAGGGAAATATCATCCCAATTGAAATCACAGCTGCAAAAACAGTCTGGAAAGGTCAACCCGCAGACATGGTCATATTTAGAGATATTTCAGAACGTAAAAAGGTGGAAAAAGCACTTAAGTTGGCAGGTTTGTATAATCGTAGTTTGATTGAGGCTAGTTTGGATCCGTTGGTTACTATTGGGCCTGATGGTAAGATCACTGATGTTAACACGGCTACAGAAACCGTCACTGGCCACACCAGAGACGAACTTATCGGCACGGATTTTTCTAACTATTTCACGGAACCAGATAATGCCAGAAAAGGTTATGAGCAGGTTTTCAAGGATGGTTTTGTGAGGGATTATCCTCTGGAGATTTTAAATAAAGATGGACACATAACTTCGGTTTTGTATAATGCTTCGGTTTATAGGGATGAGTCTGGTGATGTTGTTGGTGTTTTTGCAGCCGCACGTGACATCACCCAACGTAAAGAGATAGAGGAAAAATTAAAAGATTCTGAAGAACGCATGCGCCTTACTCTGGAAGCAACCCAGATTGGACTCTGGGATTGGGATGTGAAAAACGATGAGTGGTATGCGTCACCCATTTATTATTCCATGTTGGGATACGAACCTATACTTGGTCCTTCGGACCGCAAGGAATGGTTAAAAAGAGTCCATCCCGATGATCGGGCCATGGTTAAAGAAAAAATCGATAAAGTACTGAACCAGAATTTCAACTCATACCAATATGAGGCACGTATGTGCCATGCCGATGGTACCTACCGATGGGTGAGTGTTGCGGGATTCAGCATAGAGAGCGACCCAGATGGAAAGGCAACCCGTATGTTGGGTATCCGGGTGGATATCACCCAACGTAAAGAAGCTGAAGAAGAACTTAAGTTGGCTGGTTTGTATAATCGTAGTTTGATTGAGGCTAGTTTGGATCCGTTGGTTACCATTGGGCCTGATGGTAAGATCACTGATGTTAACACGGCTACAGAAAATGCTACAGGTTATTCCAGGGATGAACTTATTGGTACTGATTTTTCTGATTATTTCACTGAGCCGGATAAGGCCCGGGAAGGTTATGAGCATGTTTTCAGGGAAGGTTATGTGAGGGATTATCCCCTGGAAATCCAAAACCAAAACGGGAGTATAATCCCTGTTTTGTACAATGCTTCGGTTTATAGGGATGAGTCTGGTGATGTTGTTGGTGTTTTTGCAGCCGCACGCGATATCACTGTGCGTAAAAAAGCAGAAGAAAAAATCCAGATGCTGGCAAATGTTGTGGAATCCTCAGATGATGCAATTATAACCAAGTCCCTGGAGGGACGTATAACCAGTTGGAATAAAGGGGCGGAGTTAATTTATGGTTATTCAGCAGAAGAAGTTTTAGGAAAAAATATTTCCATTTTAGCCCCTCCTGAACTAAAAAATGAATTAAAACATTTGATTGAAAATATTAAGCATGGAGAACATGTTCTTCATTATGAAACTACAAGGCTGCGGAAGGACGGGAAAGAAATCAATGTTTCACTTACTTTATCTCCTATTCTTGATTCAGCAGGAAAACTTGTTGGAATCTCAACAATTGCAAGAGATACCACCCAGCGTAAACGCGATGAGGAAAAGTTACAGAGAAGTGAAGAAAAATATAGAACTCTTTTTGAAGAGTCATTCGATGGCCTATTTATCACATCTCCAGATGGGAAAATACTAGACATGAATAAGAAGGGTATTGAGATGTTTGGATATGCCAACAAAGAGGATATTTTACAACTTGACCTGGAAAGAGATGTTTACGCAGATCCCAGTGATAGGAAGCAGATACTGGATATGGTGAATAAACAGGGGAGTGCTGAATATGAGATTGTTGTTAAGAAAAAGAATGGGAAGGAGATGGTTACTTACTGTTCTTTAACTGCTGTTAAAGCCGAAAATGGAGTTATAAATTCCTACAGGGGCATAATTCGAGACATAACCAAGCGCAAAAAGGATGAAGATGCAATTCTCCGAGCCAAAGAAGAATGGGAAAACACCTTTGACGCGGTTCCTGATCTGATAGCCATACTAGACACTAATTATCAGGTTATACGTGCAAATAAAGCAATGGCTAATAGATTAGGAGTGAATCCTGAAGATGCTGTTGGCGTTACCTGCTATGAGGTAGTGCATGGTTTGAATGAACCCCCATCTTTTTGCCCCCACAGTAGACTGCTTGAAGATGGTCAGGATCACACTGCAGAGGTTCATGAGGATCGTATAGGTGGTGATTTCATTGTGACTGTTTCACCGTTATATGATTCCGAAGGAAAACTGTTGGGAAGTGTTCATGTTGCTCGTGACATTACTGATAGAAAAAAGGCAGAAGATAAGGTAAAAAAATCCCTTAGAGAAAAAGAGATTCTTCTCAGTGAAATACATCATCGTGTTAAAAATAACATGCAAATTATTTCCAGTCTCCTGAATCTCCAAATACAGTATGTAACAGCTGAGGAAACTGCAGATGTTCTGCGTGAAAGCCAGGACCGAGTCAAGGCCATGGCTACTGTTTATGAGAAAGTATATTTGTCTGAAGATTTGACTAAGGTCAATTTTAACAGTTATATTCAGAGCCTGGTGCAGGGTCTGTTTTATTCATATTTGATCAAAGAAGACCAAATAACTTTTTTAGTTGAAATTGAGGATATCCTACTGAATATCGAGACAGCAATTCCTTGTGGGCTCATAATTAGTGAACTGGTCTCCAACAGCTTAAAACATGCCTTCCCTGGCGAAAGGAAAGGCGAAATTAAGGTATCGCTTAAAAGCTATGGGGAGAAATATGAATTATTAATCAGTGATAATGGTGTAGGACTCCCTGAAAACGTTGACTTTAAAAACACCAATACATTAGGCCTTAAACTGGTGAATAATTTAGTTGATCAAATTGATGGTGAAATCAATCTTGAACGTAGTAATGGAACAGAATTCAAAATCACTTTTAAAGAGCTGGAGTACAAAAAAAGGATTTAACTGATGAATGATTGTTTAAATGAGATATAATTAATACTGTCAAAGGGTAGTACAGGGAACTTATATGATGTTAGGTTAAAATGATTTTAAGGTTAATTTTATAAAGTAGGATAGTTAAGTAACTGTTTTTAACAATCCATTTTTATATATACCTTTTCAGGTAGTGATAATATGAAAGAAATACTCCAGGAATTAATCAATGGTAACATATCCATGGACGAAGCGGAAAAAAAGCTTAAAACCACGCAAATAGATGAATTAGGGGATTTTGCAAAGATAGATACCGGTCGTGACCTTCGAACCGGGTTTCCCGAGGCCATTTTTGCGGAGGGTAAAGATGACCATGATCTGATTAAAATCATCCAGGGTTGTGCAAAGCGTGGCCGGGTTATGGTAACCAGACTGGAAGAAGATAGATACCATAATATTAAAGATGAAATTAATTTTATTCAAAATGAAGGCTTTAAAGTAGAGTACAATCAAAAAGCAAGGATTTTAGTCCTTAAAGATGGAGAGATAGAGAACCAGGGGAAGATCGGCGTTATCACCGCAGGAACTTCTGATATTCCAGTGGCAGAAGAGGCACGTGTGGTGGCAGAAGAGGCAGGATGTGAAGTGTTAACCTCCTACGATGTGGGGGTTGCCGGAATTCATCGATTATTTTCAAAAATCAGGTGGATGCTGGAAGAAGATGTTAAGGCTATCATCGTGGTTGCCGGTATGGAAGGAGCTTTACCCTCAGTGGTTGCTGGGCTGGTGGATGTTCCAGTAATAGGAGTACCAACATCTGTGGGGTATGGTGTGGGAGAAGGAGGTTTTGCTGCACTTAATGCTATGTTACAATCCTGCGCTCCTGGAATAGCAGTGGTTAACATTGATAACGGATTTGGAGCGGCAGTATTTGCATCTACTATATTAAAACAAGTAACCAACCCTTAGAATTTAAAATTAGTATTTATCCTCAGAATTTGAATAAACAACTAACATTTAGAATCTGGATTCTCAATCAGGTTTAGTGAGCTGGTTGCTGCAAATGAAGTAATTTTTACTGGATATACATAAAATTAAATGCCATAATTGCTACAAAGACCAGGGCATACCATTTTTCATTTTGAAGATTTAGATAATTCTTTTTAAGTAACCACTGCAATAAACTGGCCAAAATCACCATTAAGAAAATGGCAAATCCAATTCCAAATAACATGTCGGAAATGTAATGCACTCCCACGATGATCCGGCTGAAAGCCAGGGTTATGGCATAAATTAGGAGAATTAATGCAATGGTGGTTTTTTTCCAGTTTCTTCTAAATGTGTTATCATTGGTAAAAAAACAGATTATAATTGGTAAAGTGATTGCAAATGCCTGAAAAGAATGTCCTGATGGAAAAGAAAAACCACTGGCATAATATAAGCTGTTAATAGTCATATGGGCCACATAGGGGCGTGGACGGGCAATCAAATTTTTTAAAATGGGATCAACCAGGGGGTTTCCAATTGCAGAAGTCATTATGGCTAACAGGAGCACCAGGCGGTATGGTTTCAGTTTGTCAATTTTAAACGAAGCAATGTATATGATTATAAGTGGAAATAAAACCACGTAAAGCATACATTTGGTGTAATAATACCAGAAATCTGCAAACATATAATTAGCACGTAGGGAATTATAACTGGCCACCAGCCAGTAGTCAAATCCCGGAGTGAAATAGGCAATAAATGCCCCTATCCACAGAATAGCAGCACATATGATTAAGACCAACTTCTTTTTGGTTTTAAAATCAAATAACCTCAATTGAGAAGTTTCAGTATTTTCTACAGCCATTTGTTATCACTCTGGTTAAAATAAGTTTTTATAATAGATATTTGGGGGGATTTTCAAATAATTTATTATAATCGGGGATATATTAGATTGTATTATTAATATATTGGCTATTTATAATTCCAATTCTTCTTCACCGTATTTTTTACCCCATTCACATAAAGAGTCCAGGATTGGTAGAACTGACTCTCCCTTAGTGGTTAATGAGTATTCTACCTTGGGTGGCACTTCGGGATATACTTTTCTACTGATTATTTTGTCTTTTTCCAATTCTCGCAATGTTTTGGTTAACATTCGCTGGCTTATATCCGGTAACTTATTGTTAATTTCACTAAATCTTAGTTTACCGTCTTTTAACGAGCATAATACTAATGATTTCCATTTTCCACCTATTTCATTAATGGCGGTTTCAACTGAACATATATATTCATGATTTTTTCCATTCTGGGGCATTTGATCACCGGGATATATGATATTTTCATTAGTAATGTGGTGTATCTATTTATGGGGGATTAACTAATTAATGGTATAATCACTGCTACTAGGTATACTTTATGTAAGTATATATGATCAATGTCAGTACATACTTTAAATACTATTAGTTACTTTTATATATTGTGAACTGTTTACCGAGGTGAAAAAATGCTAGTACAATTCGATTTACAACACTTTTGCTGTGGTCCTAAAGGATGTCAGATAGAAGTTGCATACGGCGAAATGATGGACGCAGAATAAAATAAATTCTTTTTTTTAATTTTCACTTATTTTTAATTTATTTTTAATTTATTTTAATTATTTTTCCTTTTTATTTTCATTTGGAGTTTTTTAAGGTAAATAAGCAAGCATTGGATCAAATAGGGGGTTACTATATGGATGTTTTTAAAGCAATTGCTGAAAGAAGGAGCATTAGAAACTATAAAAACAAGGAAATCGAGGATGAAAAACTCGAAAAAATATTAGAATCTGCCAGAATCGCACCGTCTGCTTCCAATCGCCAGGAATGGAAATTTCTGGTGGTAAAAAATCAAGAAACCCGTGATAAACTCGTTGAAGCGGCACATGGTCAGAAATTCGTGGGACAAGCACCAGTTACCATTGTGGCCTGTTCAACAGAATCTGAGAGGGTTATGCCATGTGGGCAGTATGCTTACACAGTTGATCTGTCAATTGCAGTATCTTTCATGATACTGGAAGCTACTGAACTTGATCTTGGAACCTGCTGGCTGGGAGCCTATGATGAAGAAAAAGTTAAAGAGATTCTGGGTATTCCTGATGAAATCAGAGTTCCGGCAATGTTTACATTGGGATATCCTGATGAAAATCCTACAGCAAGGCCTAGAAAGGATTTAACTGACATAATCTGCTATGAAAGGTATGAATAGTTCTACTTTTTAATTTACTTTACTTTTTTTAGATATTTATTCCAGATATGTTGGGATTGTATCCCCGATATTAGATATTTATTTAGATATGCTGCCTGTTGTATCCTTCTTTTTTCGTCCATGGGGACAAACATAGACACACAATCCGCACACTGACCATTCTTCACCATCTTCCAGATATTTTTCGCATTTCCTGGCATCGTAGCGCACTTCTCTGGGGTTATCCACGTGGAAATGAGTCCCGGTGAATGCAGAAACCGGGCAGATATCCGCACATTCAGTGCAATCTCCACAGTGTTCATTTATCATGTGGCCTGTGACTTTCAGGGGTGCATCGGTGAGTATAGTTATCCACCGTACCCGTGGTCCTGCTTTAGGAGTGATGAGAAGACAACTTTTCCCAATCCAGCCATGTCCAGCCAGATGAGCGGCCAGTTTATGGGATAATACGGCACAGATTCGCTCATCATCGTAACGCTCCGATGCAGGTATGGGTAAGGCACAGAAACCTTCACTTTGTATGCTACTGCTTAAACGGGATGCTAAAAGGTCTAGTCGTCGGTTGATAATATCGTAGCCATGGTGACGATAATTAACTGCTACTGCCTTTTCATGGCGGTGGGGAAGTTGATCCACAATACTATCCATGATCCTGATTCCCAGTGAAATTGCCCGGGGATAAGATGCAACCTCATTCCCGCCCTGATCCTGAATGAAATCATTTGCAGATGCAAGATCCGCCACTCCGTAAAAATCAGCTCCTTCCCTCAGTGCTAACTCTTTGATCTTTTTATCCAGTTTGTTTTCACCCACCATAATCATCTTCCATTTTAAATCAGTAATTAATCAACTGAAAGTCTATTTATTCAAATCTTTTTTATCTATCAAAATCCTTTTTTTATTATCAAGATCATTTTTAGCTTATTTTTTACCATAGAGCACTACGAAGTTGTAATACTTGTAATACACGTCTACATCCTTAAACCCAATTTCTTCCAGCCAATTCAAGTTATCCTGGAGACTGGCAGGATTGTCCAGTTTCATACGGTCCATTATTATCCTTTTTTCAGATTCAGAAAGGGAACCAACATCTATTTTTTCCATCCAGTTTCTGTGATATTCCTCTTCATTGGCAGGGTGTGGTCCTAAAACCTGGTCTGCATTAATGAAAACCCCTCCTGAGTTGAGATGTTGGTAGATCTTCCGGTACAGAAACTCCTTATCCTGGTGTTCCAGGTGATGGATGGAAAGGGACGAAACCACAATGTCAAATGTTCCTTTAAAATCCTGTTTTAAATAATTCCCCACAATGTAACTGAAATTTGACTCATTGTTTACAGAATCATTTTTCAGGTTTTCACTGTTCATCCTGGCTCGGGCCACTTCCAGCATTTCCTCTGACAGATCCAGAAGGGTGAAATGACCCTGTGGATAGCGTTCATAAAGGTAACTGGTAAGAAGTCCGGTTCCAGCACCTAGATCCAGTATTGCAGGCTGGGAATTATCAACTGTAGCCAGATCAGAGGTTATCCTGTAAAGATCTTCCAGACATGGAATCACATGCTTCCTCTGTCGGTCGTAAGAAGAAGCACCCTGATTGAATTTTTCCCTTAGTAACTGGTCACGACTTTTTTCTTCCAAAGAGAATTCCTCCCATCTACAGTTATTCTAATACTTTCTGGGTTATTCTAATTACTTTCTGGTTATTCTAATTAATTGTTGATAAGATTGTTAAACGTCGGTTTTAGTCTATGAATTTGAGTCTATGTTGCATTTAACATAATTAAACTTAACTAATTACCTTCCGGATTAACTCACTTGTTCGAGCATTAAAGATCTAGGACGGAATCCATAACGTTCATAAAAAGACACTGCTTTCTGGTTACTAGCTGACACCCTTACCGTCTTTTTCTTCACACCTTTTTCATCCATCCATTCCAGTGACCGTTTTATCAGTTTATCACCAAAACCACGGCCACGATATTTTTCTAGAACGTAGATTGAATCAATTTCCCCTTCCCTTTCAGGGGAGATGGTGGTGATGCAGTAAGCCAACATAATTTCTGATTCATTATCTTTCAACAGGCCAATATGCATTTCACCACCAATAGATTTCTTTAAAAGAGTTTCGGAACGTTCGGGAAAGGTGAAATTTTCATAGTGTTCCTGAAAATCAGATTTTTGCTGGCGATGATACTGGTTAAGTTTCTCCCACAGGGGCTGGATTAAATCTAGACCACGAGCATCTGCTTCAATGAATATTATATCTTCCATTGATTTAGTCTCCATTTACTTCCCTTTGATTTAGTTCCCATTTGAAAGTCATTCTTATTCCTTGGATAGCATCTTCATCATAATTTTTTCATTAAATTATTTGTCACGTAATCCCAAAGCACTGGGACAAATAAGCCTGCATTGATTGCACTCCTTTAAAACATAGCCCCGTTTATTGACAACGATGGATAATGTTCTGCAATTTTTTTGATTAACTGTTTCACCATTCAACGCTTTTTGAGGGCATTTATCTATACAAAGGTTGCATTTTGGTCTGCAAACAGTATATGTGGCCAATGGATCACTATCAAGCTTTATATCAACCAGAACAGCCCCAATCTGGATCATGTTACCGTTTTTTTCATTTACCAGTAGTGTGTTTTTCCCCATAACACCCAATCCTGCCAGATAACCAGCATGTCTCATTGACAGAATTCCCCTCGCGTACTGATTTTCAGCTTCCCAATATTCTGAAGGGTCATCAGAGGGTATGGGGACTGCTTCTATTCTTAAATCTTCTAAAATCAGGCACAACTTAATTCCTAAACTATCAACCTCATCCGTGATAATGTCACTGACATGAGTGTAGGGAATGCAACTTTCAGCGGATAAAGACCCGGCAGGAACTCTTTTGGCAAATACTATCACGGATTTACATTTAGAATAAATATCAGCAGGATTGAATCCATCAGGTGTGTTTTGAAATCTTTCCACACTGGCAATTCCACAAAGATCTGCACCAAGATCCCTGGCTATGGCTTTAATTTTTAAGTGGTCCATGATATCAACTGATTTTGACATTTTTTTTAAAGAAGAGCTTCTTATCCAACTTCTAATAAATGTACTTTTTATATTCTGATTTTAATAGATGAACTTCTTATATTCTTATTAATTAGTACATGATACATATTTGAGATATGATGGTCCCAAATGAAATTAGAGAAGTTTTACTCCAAATTCATTGTGCATAAGTCTGAAAGCGTATTTTTCATCATTTTCATCCAGTCCAGCCACACAATTTGAGGGTACTTCCACATCATAACCCCTTATACCTCCCTCTGCAGCTGTAAAGAGTATGCAGATATGGGTAACTGTGCCCGTAATCCTCAATATGTTTATTTCCAGTTCTTTCAGGATTTTATCAAGGTTGGTATTGTAGAATGCAGAGTAGGTGGTTTTTTCTATAAAAATATCCTCATCTTTTTGCTCTAAATCCTCAATCACTTCGGATCCAGTGGTTCCCTTTATGGCGTGAACTGGCCAGTTCATCTTCACAAATTCCCTATCCTGCTGGTCGTGAGTATCGCAAATATAGATAATGGGCAATCCTTCTTTTCTGGCTTTTTTGATTTCTTCCTTTAGATTGGGGATTATATTTCGGGTTAATGGAACTTCCAGGGGTGCACCTTCGCCTACAAAGTCATTAAGCATGTCAATTATTAAGAGCGCCTTTCTATCCTTCATTTTGGTTTCCTCAGTGGTGTTATCTTAATACTCTCTCATCAACTATAAGTTAAGCCTTATTATTTATTTTTCAGTTAATAAACCATATCTCTTGAACAGTCGGCAGATAGTGAGGCAAATCCAATATTTAAGGTCCTTATCACTTCCTCTAACAATTTTTAAGTCAAAAAGCCCGTCATTAGTTTGTTGTTTAATTAGAAAGCGTAATCCTTCTTGAATTTGATGATTATCTTTTTTGAATCCAAGAAATGATAAGGAATCCAGGGCACTGATAATATCAGTGAACCAGAAAGGGTAGGAAACCCGTTCCCAATATCGCCTATCCTTCCGATCAGGATATTTATCTGCCAGAAACAGCCTGCTGGTCAGTAAATCTGCTGTTTTTTGTGCTTCTGTTGATTTGCGATATTCAGGATGTGCTGCAAAAGCCCGAAGAACCATACCTGTTACTAAATGGGAAAATGGTCGGGATCGATCCGGTAAGTTCGGTTCATCAGATAGTAGTGCTTCTTTCAAATTCATACCTGAAGTTCGGAAGGGAATGATCCAACCTCCATCGTCCTGTCGCATAGATAAAAGCCATTGAAAACCCTTTTTAATCCGTTTATCATTCCCATAACCTGCTTTTATTAACAGTTCCATGATGGCTGAAGAATAAGTGGGGGCGTACTGGTTACCGTAAATTCCTCTAAAGTCTCCTTCTGGAGTTTGGCAGCTGAAAAAGTATTTTGATACTTTTTGTATTTGATGATGGTTTTTGTTTAGCCCATATTTCTCAACCAGTCCTCCTAAAATCCGGTAAGTCTCCAACTGGTCATAATTCTCCTTGGAACGTATATCTTCACGGATTTTACCGGGATATTTCCAGGAACCATCATTTTCCTGTTTTTTCAGAATCCTTAAAACACTGGGAATTTTCCATAACTCCTCAATTGGTCCCATTTTTTCATTTAAAATATCCTGGCGAGTAAAATACTCAATTGCAGGATTACCGCAGGAAATTAGAACAGGAATGGGGTCTACTTTCAACGTATCTGCGCTTGAATTCATTTAATCCCTCTTAAAGTCCATTTAATTGTTTTTCATGGTTACAAAAATGACGTATCTAATCAAATGACGTATTTTAATCATTTATTTTCGCCAAAAAGTTCTGCTGCTGGACAGCCCAACTCTCTCTGCTTGCAATGTTTACAGGATAGAGATCTGATAAATGCATTTCCACCTAAAGAAAGAATTATAATAAGGATAATGAGTAAAAAAATTGACCAGTTGAACCCATTGAAGAGTATTAGTATTCCGCCGGCTAAAGGGAATAAAAACACCAGAAAATCCGGCAGGACAGCGTACCAGGAGACCTTTTTGCGGGTAAACAAGGAAGGATTCCCTTTTTCAAAAAAATAGGATGACAGACGTCCTTTACCAAACGCACAAGTCTTCCCGTAATAGTAACAGCTGGTACAACCTTTTCGTAAAAGTCTAATTTCCATTGCCAGGCAGAAAAGTAAGTATAAAACTGCAAATATTATTCCTAGGTCGTAAAGAATGTAAGCACCGATAGTGTAGGTGGATATGGATAAAATACTCGAAAGAATTACCATCCACCGGGGATAACTTTCATAACATTCCTTTCCCATTAAACCCCCTCAATTCCTAGTTAATTCAATTCCTAATCAATTTAATTCCTAGTTAATTCCTCTCAATTTAATTCATATATTATAATTCAATGTATTATAGCTCACTGCCCTTTTTCTACTTATTTTTCTATTACTCAATGGAAAAATCAGTTTTAATATATTGTGCTATTTTTCTACTCCTTGAATCCAATCAGCAGTGCTTAGTACATCGCTGAATCGCATGGCCTGGGTAACCAGAACGGCACTGTGTAATTCGTGGGCAGTGACACTTCCCGCGTAGTTGGAGACATTGAGGGTGCCGGTGGCATCAGACAGAAACTCCACCTTAAAACCCCGGTGAAAGGCCTGCCTGGCAGTGGTATCACAGCACATCTGAGTCATGTAACCGGAAATAGTCACGATATCAATGTCATTTTCTATGAGCCATCTTTCTAGATCCGTGCCGGTGAAACTTCCGGGAAAGGTCTTCCCCATCAGATGGGTGTAAGGCTGGTTTGAGACTTCAGGGAGGAGTTCCCAACCTGGAGTCTCCTTGACAAAGGTTTTTGCATTTTCTGCTGTAGATGTGTGCTGGATCACGATAACCGGGATTCCATTAACTCTTGCGGCACTCATAACTTTTAATATGTTTTCCAGACTCTCCGGAGGATAAGTCACCGGTAACTTCCCTGAAAAATATTCATTCTGCACATCTATTACCAGTAGAGCTCTTTTCATCTTCTAGTTCTCCAAAATTGATAAATTTAGTCGTGGTTGGGGTGGATTAATTATGCAACGTTAAAACGGTTAGTTTATAAATCCGGGAGGTATTTAACCTGCTCTAACACGTATCCTCTAATTTCACCAGCTTCTGGAAGGTCGTAAAGAATATTGCCATTTTCCACCAGAGGAATGAGTAAATTTTCATATTTTCCACCGCAGGAACAGTTTTCAACTGCCTTTTGAACGGGTACAATCAGATCTTCATGGCAATCAGGGCATCTCAACACATTTTTTGGCCCGGAACATTTTCCCCTTTTAGCCAGTGGCTTCCCCTCCAATTCAACTATGTCCATGGAAAAATCCACCACTGGAGCGTTACTGATTGAAGTTCCAATTCCATAAGCATCTACCAATGGGTTCAGGTGGGATATTTCTTCTTCTTTAATACCACCACTTACAAAGAATTTAACGTGCTCAAATCCTCTTAAATCAAGTTCCCATCTTGTTTCCTGGAGAATATGTTTGAAATCCCCACGTCTCGAGGAGGGTGTATCAAAGCGCACTGCATATAATTTGTCTCCCAGGGCTTCGGCCACACGCAGGCATTCGAATTTTTCATCGTTAAAGGTGTCAATAAGTGCCACTCGATTAACATCGGGGTCTATAACTTCATCAAAGGCCTGAACTGATTCGGTAGTAGAACCAATGCAGATTATCAGTGCATGGGGAATTGTTCCCAGGGGGTCTTCCCCAATAACCTCTCCACTTTTTATGACAGAAACACCATCACATCCCCCTACAAATGCACTTCTTTCAATCAGGGGTGCTATTGCAGGGTGCATCCTTCTGGCACCGAAACTCATCACCAGACGATCACCTGCCAGTTTCTTGTAACGAGCTGATTTGGTGGCAATACCAGTAGCCTGGCACATTAACCCCAGAATAGCAGTTTCATAAACACAGAAATCCTGATAATAACCCTCTATCTCCAGAACAGGCTGGTGGGGATAAAAGACAGTTCCCTCCTTCATGGCCCGTACTTTAACTGGTAAATCTTTCAAAAGATAGGTAACTTCATCTAAACCAGCCAGTACTGCCCAGGGCCATTGATCTGGTAGGGATTTGGCAACAAATTCTGCTTTTACCTTAGGGTTAATTCCTTTCTCTTTCAGTATTTCAAGGGTTCTCTGGAAGTATACATCGGTGACTTTACCCTCTTTGATTTCCTTTTCTCCAGCAACATGGAACATACAATACACCTGCTTTAAACTATTACCACACGTGTTTAGTCAGTCATTTAAATCAAATTATTTCCTCTTAATCAGATACTTCGCCCTCATAAACTGCATAAAATCCGTCAGTATCAGCATAAACAGGTTTAAAACCGAATTTTTCGGATTTTTCCATGGTTTTCTTAATGTAATCCCTTCCCCATGCGGTGATGGCATCGGCGCACTCTAGACGATACCATCTGAAACGGGAGTAACCATAAACTCCGTACATGGAATTGGCCAGCCTCTTAAGTGCTTCCTGTTGCACATTCAAAATTTTCTTCTCCTCTTCATCCTCTGATTCCTTCATCAGGGTTTTAAGACGTACCCTTTCGGTTAAGATGTTGCCGATGATGGATGGAACGAAGCCTGGGGGTTCCTTGAGAAACATGTAACCTCCTTCAGGGGATATATGGCACTTTTCTGGGTTGCATTCATCCACCAGGGTGTCAGGGGAAACATTTTTGGAGATGATAATACTGGGATATAGGCTACGGAAATCGAAGTAAACAATGTTCTCATGCAATCCCTTAACCGGATCCTTCACATAACCTCCACTGGCTCTTTTACCTCGTCGGTTGGAGTACTGTGATGCAGAGGGCTTGTTAGGTACTACTTCACCCTGTTCGTTGGCCTTGCGTATAAGGTACCATTCCACCTGTTGGCCGGTGGTCATCCTGGCCACGTCGAAAAATGGTTGCCCTACAATACGGGTGAGTTCCAGAGTTAAGGGTATCATTTTCTCGGCAATCTCGGTGACAGCCACAGCATCATCCAGAGAGTACCTGAAAAGTTTTTCCAGCCTTTCCCCACCATCACTCCAGTACTGGTGTATCTCATCCCCGGGAATATCATATTTTTCCTGGCCGAATAACTCCAGATAAACTCTTTCCAGGGTGTAACGATCCAGTTGGAGGTAACGGCGCATGATAAGGTAAAGATCCAGGTGAATTCTACCCTTTACCAGGGCAGCGTTGGTAAACCCTCTTTTCATAAATTTAAGACAGGATCCATCGGTACCAAGGTTCAGGGGAACATCCAGGAGAGCTGCCCTGTCTTTGATATAGGGGAAATCAAAGTTGTCAGAGTTGTAACCAATGAGAATATCAGGATTCTCATCTTCCACAATTTCCACAAATTTCTGTAGCATGGCTGCCTCGTCTTCTACAGTTTCTGCAAAATCCAGGGGGGATTCTGCAGTGGAAATTACCATTCGCAATCCCTGGTTACTGGAGAGACTGATCATGATGATGGGGTCATCTTCTGCATTAGGCATACCCTTGGGATTGTAAACCTCAATATCCAGGCTGAGAATTTTAAGTTCTGGAAAATCAGAGTTAACTGGTCGTATTTGACCTTTTAACTCCACGATAGAAGCACCTTTATCTGAGGAAACACAATTCATTTCAGGCGATGCGGTCTCAACTTCCACTTCCACCTCACCCATGGGGAACAATCCTTTATCAATGAGATATCGGCGGTAAAAGGGGATATCATGCTCTCTGATATCTTCGACCTGGGATAAATCTCTTATTTTGTCTCTTAATTTAGGAACATCCTGAGGATGTTTTAGTGTGACTTTTAAAAATTCTTTTTCCCGTCCTAAGTCTTTCATTTCAACTTTTTCTACATTTAGAACGTCTAATTCTTCTAGTTGCTCCCGGCAGGGATCCAGGTCATGTGGCATCACGTATATGTAGGGTTTGAATCCTTTATCCAGTACTATGATGGAATTTCCAGTTGGATCGTTTTTTTCTCTTCCGAAGAGCCTTACCACTGCTTTATCGTCCCGGGTGATGTAATCAATGTCCAGGAGCACCATTCTTTTGGTTTCCATACGATTTTTAATTTATATGAATCAGGGTATATAATTTGTTAAATCTAATGCCCCTAAATTCATCCGTTTTTTGTCATTAAAACCCTGATCTGGCTATGATAATGGGGGACACGGAACCGGTGATGGTGGGTACATATGTTCATACTCATTCTATTACTCCGACCTACATTGCAAGTGAAAAAATTTGGTGAAATTATGGTTAATTTGACATGGATTAATTGGATTTATTTTGACATGGATTACCTGTATGAATTGACATGTATTGAACGTAATACTATTCTGTTGATTTAGCCATCTATTTCAAGTGTAAATACTTGATAAATATTGATAGTGATGAGCAACAAGGTTTAATTAACCGGGAATTATTAATATCTGTTTTACCAAAATTTATTCAAACTCTATTTTAGACAATTCAAGATATTTAAGGAGCTAAATAATAAATGTACTTTCAAAAAATGGATAAAAATGAGCACGACTCTGTCCATGTATCCGAAATTATTTATGAAGCTGATGCTGAAACTTTTGATTTTTTCTTTGGTAACAGGGAGAATGCCTCGCAGAAATTGGGGAAGCTGGTCAGTACAGGGGATAACAACCTGGGATACCAGCAGATCTACGTGGTAACCAATGACAACCACCAGATCATGGGAGTCATGGTGTATTCTGCTGGGGACAAGAGGGGAACTATGCAGGAATTAAAAGTTCTCTTACATAATTTCAACATCCTAGACTCCTTAAGATTCATAATGATTGAAATAATTGACAGCATTTTCTTATCTCGTCTGGAGAAGGATGACTTTTATTACGTTATAGTGGCTGTGGATGAACACTTCCGGGGGCAGGGAGTAGGTTCATTTATTCTGGAAGAGGGAATAAAGCTGGCCAGGGAAAAAGGATGCAGGAGAGCAGTACTGGATGTTGATATTGAAAATGATGGTGCTTTAAGGCTTTATGAAAGGTTTGGTTTTAGGAAATTTAAGGAAAGAATATTATCTCTCCCGGGGTGGAAAAAGGGAGCCTTTAATATGGAATACATCCTGAAAGAATAGGTATTGTCAAAGGGATATAGAAGTCAACTGGATATTAGAAATGAATATTAAGATATACTGTTCAATAAGATCATACATGAGCTTCAATCTGCATGAAGTAAGTTGATTACAATATTAAATTTTGAATAGTAGATGGATCCATAAACATGACTGAAATATCAAACAACCTGGTTGAGTCCTTAAAGATCATGGGGCTAACTGAATACGAGGCCAAGGTGTACTCTGTGCTGGTATTATTTGATAGTGCAGAAGCCAAAAAGATTTATGAATATTTGGGAATGCCTAAACCCAGTGTATATCAAAGTTTGAAAGGTTTAATGGATAAAGGCTTGGTCATGTTAGTCAGTTCAAAACCAGCTATTTACCGGGCTGTTTCCCCTAAGATAGCCATCAAACACCTTTCTGAAGTTCATGAGAATGCAGAAAAAACTGCCTTAAGTGAACTGGGGTATCTGGAAGAAAACGTAGTTGAAACTGAAAATCCAAATATTATATGGACTCTTTTTGGTGAAAATAACGTGGAACACAGTTTGGAAGAGTTAATATGTAAGGCTCACACGTCGATGAAGCTCATACTCCCTTCAAACTACCTGAATTATCTTGATTTTGTCAGTAATCCTGATCTGGAGATCCAGTTAATGTTTTTTGGAGATGATATATCCTTAAATCGTCATGATCTAAAAGATATAACTGTGCACAATGGTTATAAAATCGATTTTTCAGACTTTGGCAGTCTTTCTGAGTATTTCAAAAAGCATACTTTGCCTTCAGAACAGTATTCAGAATTCACGCTGGTTTTAATCGATGATGAAGAGATAATGTATGTGCCTGCATTCCCAGAAAATACAAAATCAGGGATAACCTCTAAAAATCCCTATTTAATTACCACGGTGAATTTGATATTTGGTGCAGTATGGGAACACACCCCAGAATTGAAAATAGATAAAATTTAACCGATGCTTAATGTCTTTTTTAATATTTAGTCTATTTTAATCTTCAATGACTTTTTTAATCAAATCCCTTTTTTTCTTATCTAATCTTTTTTTGAACTTACTAATTTTCTTCTTTTTTATGAATTCAATTCTTTGAGGGTGGGGAATGGTTTTACTGGCCTTATTTTGGATTTTCTTAGGGTTTTTTCAACTGCCATATTGGTAGTTATGTTACAAACTACTTATCACAACATTTATATAACTCTCCACTCCACAGTATTGGTAGTTGTGAATAAAACTACTAATATTTATTGATTGAGTTAGACGTTGAAAATAATTATATTTGTAAGGGGATTCTTAATGATAAAAAAGGCAATCAAAATCTTCAAAAATGATTTAAGGGTCGTTAAAAATAATCCCATGGTCATAATGGTGTTGATAGTACTTATATGCATACCTTCTCTGTATACTCTACTCACAGTTCAGTCCACCTGGGATCCCTACACTCAAACCTCAAATATGAAGATTGCGGTGGTTAACGAGGATGCAGGGTATGTTCTGAATGGAACTCAATACCGGATTGGGGATCATTTTGTTGAAGAACTGAAGAACAATAAAAATTTCAGCTGGCAGTTTACAGACCGCGAAACTGCACTGGATGGTGTTAAAACAGGTAAATACTACGCTGCTTTAATAATTCCAGGAAATTTCACCGAAAACATCCTTTCAATTGACACAAACACCCCTCATCAGGCCCAGATCGAGTACATTGACAATGAAAAACTGAATCCAATTGCATCCAAGATCACTGGATCCGGTGCAGATGCATTGCAGGTGAAAATCAACAGTGTAGTGGTTAAAACCATTGATAATGTTATTTTCGGTAAAGTTAAAGATGTTGGAGAATTGGTAAAGGAAAACAAGCCCCAGATCCTCAAATTAAAAATATTTGTAAACACCTTAAATGGAAATTTAGGTGTAATTGATTCCAAAATAACTGAAGCAAATTCAATGATGGGTACTGTAAACGAGATATGGCCGAAAATAAGCGCATCTTTACCTAAAATTCAGGAAAATTCCAATGGGATTCGTGCAAGCTATGATTCATTGTATGCTCAGATCATGGCTGACCCGGAAGGTGCTTTGACCATGGTGCAGAATATGGAATCCCAGGTTCAGGAAACTATCGTTACCTTGGAGTATCAGGATGCAGTTTTAACCAGCCTGTATAACGCCACTGGAGATACCCAGTTAATACCAATTATCAACGAAATTGAAGATAATATAGGCAAAGCAAACAAAGTACTGGCTCTTTTAAAGGATATTGAAGGAGATATTAAAATTAGCAGGGATCCACAGAGCAAACTGGCACAGCTGAAAACTTTAATTGACCAGATGGATGATGCTATCAATCTACTGGTAACTAACAGGGAAACCATAAACCAGAAGATCAGCGGGGCAACAGCAGAACTGAACCTGGTTAACTCTAAATGGCCAGAGTTAAGAAGTTCAATTCCCCTGGCAGCAGCTAAAATCAATTCAATAAGTGGAGAAGATATTGATAGTTTAGCATCCTATTCTGATCTGGACATGGATGGAGTGGAAAGTTACTTTGAAGGTCCGGTTACTGTCGAAAAGGAAAGCATGTACCCTGTGGATAATTATGGTTCGGCTCTTGCTCCATTTTACATGGCATTATCCCTATGGATCGGAGGAATCATGGCAATTGCCCTCGTTTCCATGCGAGTAAAATCAAAGAAACAGTACAGGGGAATAAGTGTTTACCTTGGAAGAATGGGATTATTTGTGATAATAAGTTTATTCCAGGGGCTTTTAGTGGCACTGGCTGTTTTGGCACTGGGTGTTCAAACTTCCTCCACTGCACTTCTTATCTTAACCAGCATGTTAATTGGATTTAGCTTCATGATAATTGTGTATTCATTAACTTCAGCCTTTGGAAACGCAGGGAAATTGCTTTCAGTTATACTGCTGGTTGTACAGATCACCGCAGCAGGAGGAACATTCCCAGTGGAACTTTTATCTCCATTTTCCCAGGCCATAAATCCATACATCCCCTTAACCTATGCCATTGCCTTATTAAGGGAGGTCATTGCCGGAGTTTCATGGAGCAATTACTGGTATTGTCTGGGAATCCTGGTATTGTTCCCTATTTCCACTTTCTTGTTAACGTTACTGGTAAAAGGGAAGTTAGATGGGCGTGCAGAATCTGCTGAAGAGAAATTAAAGGAGAGTGGATTGTTCTAAGTTATTTGAGATAACAAATTACAGAGATAACAAATTACAAAATTCTCCCAATAAATTGGACAATAAGTGAAATTCGTGTATAATAAATAAAATTTGCGTATCAAGTAAAATAATTGTGTACTGTAACTAAAAATTATATTACTAATCTAGATTAAAAGATTTAATTATGGGCTTATTTATTCAAGAAACAGGTCACCAAAACAGTGAAACCATAGTTTTCCTCCACGGTGGAGGAATGGCGGGTTGGATATGGGATGAACAGGTAAAAGCCTTCCCTGATTACCATTGCCTGATTCTGGACCTCCCTGAGCACGGGCAGAGTGCAGAAGTAAAGCCCTTCTCAATTGGAGGTGCTGCCGAGATGGTGGTTGATCATATCCGAACCAGGACCCATAATGGAAAAGCCCACCTGGTGGGTTTGTCCCTGGGCGCACAGATCACCGTCCAGATACTGGCCACTCATCCCGAGGTAGTTGACCATGCCCTCATAAGTGGAACCTTGACTCGTGGCATCCCTCATCAAGATGTGCTTTTAAAACTTTTGGATTATACTTTTAAAGTTTATGAACCCGTGAAAGACACGGATTTCTTTATAAAAGCCAACATGAGGACTTATAATATTTCTAAACGTTATTTCCACAAGTTTAAGGAAGCCACGCTACAAATTAAGGCTGATTCATTGCATAGGATATTACAAGAGAACCTGTTTTTCAAATTACCCTCTGGTCTGGAGAAAGCCAAGGTTCCTGTGCTGGTTATGATGGGAGAAAAAGATTATAAAGTCATTAATGAATCTGCCCTGGATTTAGTTAATGTTCTTCCCAATTCTTCTGCTTATGTTGTCCCTAAAGTGGGTCATGTTTGGAATATGGAGTCACCGGAACTATTTAATCATGTTTTGAGGAACTTTATCACTGGAAAATCTCTTCCAGATGTCCTTGAAACTTTAAGTTCTTATAATGGATTATAAGCGTTCTTTTGCTGTTTTTTTTAATCTTTTTAATTTTATTCTGAGTCATCTTTTTAGTAACTACTCTCCCTGGATCACAAACTATTTATATAAGAAACTTCTTAATATCGATTAGTCGATATCGATAACTTGATATTGAATTTAACTAAAAGCTATTAAATTTATTCAAATCAGATATGGCTTGTTTAGTGATATCAATTTAACGATATTATATCGATTGCACGATTAGAATAGATTCATAGAAAATGTAAACGGAGGTTCTGATTTAACATGTGGGATGCATTTAAAAATCTTCACAATGAATTTCATGAAAAAATGGAGCAAATGCAACGATTAGGGGGTTTAAGGGTGTTAATACTCCATGTTCTGGATGAAAATGGTCCGGGAAATGGTGTGGAAATTATGGATGCTATCCAAACCCACCATGAATCCTGTAACGTGTCCCATCGTGGCCACAGACCTCACTCTCGACCTTCACCTGGCTCAGTATATCCGATGCTCAAAAAAATGGTTAATGAAGGTCTCCTCATAAAAAACGAAGATGGAAGATATGAATTAACTGAAAAAGGAAATGCAATCCTCAATAGAATTTACGGGCGTTTTAAACCACAGGAAAAAATGGACCGTGGAGAATATTCCATAACCAAGGCATTAACCGAAATTGAAGGATATGTTTCTTACCTGGAAGATATTAAAGAAGAGAAACTGGTTCCTCATGGAGAATTAATAGGAGAATTGGGTGAAAGGCTGAAAGCCATCAGGGAATCTCTCCAGAAAAAGTAATTCAATCCAATCAGCTGTTTAATTAAATAATTGGCCGATGATGATTATGCATTTATGTCTAGGTTAGCGACAGCTATGAAAATCATTCAACTAGGAATTAATATCAAAAACAACAACGAATTGAGGTTAATAAATTAATAAAAGCTAAAATATGTTAATTAAAGAGCAATACATTTAAAAATAAGGGAATAATTCTAATTAAAGCATAATGAACCTATTAAATGATAAAAACTAATTGGAGGGACAAAATGACTGAACACGCTATAGAACTCAACAACCTTACTAAAAAGTTCGGTGATTTCACAGCAGTGGATGACCTGTCACTGACAGTGGAGGAAGGGGAAATATTTGGATTTTTAGGCCCCAACGGTGCAGGTAAAAGTACCACCATAAGAATGCTGTGCACCCTCGCCCAGCCAACATCAGGAACTGCCCGTGTTGCTGGATTTGATTTAATTAAAGAATCAGACCAGGTTCGCCAGAATATTGGCCTGGTGGCTGAAAAGATGATCATGTACGACCGCCTTACCGCAGCAGAAAACCTAAGATTCTTCGGGAAACTTTATTCCATGCCTAAACAGAAGCTGGAAGAACGGATCGATGAATTACTGGAACTGGTGGACATGCAGGAATGGAAGAACACACAGATCAGCAAGTTTTCGACCGGTATGAAGCAGAGGATCAATGTAATACGTGCGCTTCTGTCTGAACCAGAGATACTGTTTATGGATGAACCCACACTGGGCCTGGATCCACAGACCACCTTTTCCATAAGGGATATTACCCGGGAAATAAACCAGAGCGGGATGACCATCATATTAACCACCCATGCCATGACCGAGGCAGAAGCACTCAGCGATAGGGTTGCCATAATTGATCACGGTAAAATTGCGGCATTGGACACGCCACAAAACCTTAAAAACATGATATCTCACGGTGATATCACTGTATTTGGTATTAAGATTGACAACCTGACCCGTGAACTCATTGAAAAAATCAGATCCCTGGAAATGGTCACGGCAGTGGCACAGCAGGATGATTATAATTTAAAGGTAAGTGCTCAGGGAGATGATGCCCTGAACCAGATCATTGACACCATCCGTAGTGAAGGTGGGGAGATATCCTCCCTTACCAACAGCAATGAATCCACACTGGAAGATGTGTTCCTGGCAGTGACCGGTAAACAGATGCGTGATCAGGCCACTGAAAAACCAGTTAACACCCATCATGGTCACGGAACAGCACCCAAAGCAAGGGGAAGGTGATATTATGGATTTCATTAAAATTCTAAAAGATAGTTACCATGTAATGGCTAAGGACATGCTGGAACTTAAACGAAACCGAATGTCACTGGCAGCCCTGTTTATGATGCCATTACTCTTCCTGGTCATGTTTGGATTCATTTTTCCCAGTGGTAGCACCCAGCAGAACATGCCTATGGGGCTGGTTAACCTTGACCAGGGCCAGGGAAGCAATGAATTCGTAGCACAGATGGAAGCCATGAATAAAAATACCAGCTACATGCAGTTTCAAAATTATTCCAGTGTAGATGATGCTAAAACTGCAATTAACAAAGGAAAACTGTATGGGGTATTCATCATACCTCCTGGCTTCTCTGACAACCTAACCAACGGGAAATCTGCTGACTTCACAGTATACATTGATAACAGCAACCCCCAAATTTCCATGCAAATTCAGCAGGTACTATCCAGCACTGTAAGTGGAATGAATAATATGAAGGCCGAGGCTAATGTGGTGGGTCTTGGTAAGGCAACAAATCAGTCAGTTAATCCACAGGCTATGATCTTCCCCTACATACCCAGTATTCAGACCACAATACCCGGCCAAACAAATTACTTTAACTTCCTGGCACCAGGGCTCATGATCATGATCGTGATGATGAGTGTTATGACCGGTATTCCAGAGGCCATCTCTAAAGAGAAGGAAATAGGTACATTTGATGGAATGTTATCGGCACCAATAAGCCAGCTCTCGGTTATCATTGGTAAAACTGCAGCACTGTGTACCCGAGGTTTAATTCAGTGTGTAATAATCTTGGCCATTGCTATAGTCCTGTTTGGAGTTACTATCCAGGGAAATATCCTATTGGCATTCTTCATGCTCCTTTTGGGCATATTCAGCTTCATAGGAATAGGAATAATGGCAATTTCCATGTCTGGAGATCAGGCTTCAAGTACCATGATTGTGAACCTGCTGATGTTTCCTATGATGTTCCTGGGAGGGATTTTTTATCCAATTCAACAGATGCCCTGGTTCATGCAGGCTATTTCACAGGTAATCCCCCTGACTTATGCTGCTGATGCAATGCGTAAAATAATGCTCTTAAACGCAGGTGTGGGGGATGTGATGAATCAGATAATCATACTGGTAGCGTTTGGAGTGGTTACAATGGCCATTGCCGTGCCACTATTCAGGAAATCAATGACCAGGTAATCAATGACCAGACAAACGATTAGCAGATGAGCAATGACCCAATGAAACTGGTTAGGTTAGATAAAATGAACAGACAATGGAGTGGAATGGACTGATAGAAAGTAATGGGTTTGCAAGAGAGTTAGTAAGAAATGAGTTAATCAAAATATATGCAGTTTAAAACGGATTAATTCCGCTCACTGCACCCATTTCACTTCCCCCTGAAAAATGCCAAGAAATGTTATGTAGAAATGTGAATGAATTCAGGAAATTGTAGGCAAGTTGGCTTTAAAAACCGTAATGGTTTAAAGAAAACCATTAATGACTTTAAAAAATTTAAAGAGGTGAAAGTATCATGAAATGTGAAAATGCAATCAGAAACGTTATTGAAATAGAGTGTGAGGATTATTATTTGGGTATGGTAGATTTATCCCGGGTTGAAAACTCTATAATTGAAAAATACGGTTCATTAATTGACCAATACCCACGAGCAATCTCTATAGGAATAACTTTGCCCTATAAAATTCCTGATAAGATGGTAATGACTAAAAAACAGCCTTATGATGTTACAACTTGCCAATTAAAATCCATCACATCACATCTAAGTCAATTAATCGAACAGGAAGGATATCAAGCACTGGCCATGCCCAAAGCCAGGGCAATGGATGATAGGCCTGAAATTTCCTTCCATGAAGTGGTGGCTAATCTGGCAGATCTGGGGAAAATAGAAAAAAATCTACTAGTGACCCCAGAAGTAGGATCAAGGGTTAATTGGGGGACCATACTCACCAATGCCCCCATTTAAATTGATTTAATAAAATCTAATTTGACAAAATCTACAAAGTTGAAGCTGCTTAAAGGGGATGATAGAAATGCTAACTGAATTCAGGTTTAAAATTTTAAACCGAGAGGCTTCTTCACCCAAAAACAAACCCTCAAAAATTATAGAACATCTTAATCTTTATGATGAGATGGTAGTGGGGGATATTGGGTCTGGTGGAGGGTATTTCACTCATGAATTTTCCAGAAACTTGGGAAGAGATGGTCAAGTTTATGCCATTGACACCGATGAAAAGGCTCTTGATTTTATAAAGACTCATCTTCTAACCGAAGATGTTCAGAATGTGGAAACACTCCTGGTTAATCCAGATGGGATAAATTTACCGGAAAAGAGTGTGGATCTATTCTTTTTAAGAAATGTGTTCCATCACATCCCCAATCAGGTAGAATATTTTAAATGCCTTGAAAAATTTCTAAAAGACGATGGGAAAATAGCCATCATTGATTATAACAAAAGAAAATTCAGTTTCACAGGCCTTTTTGGACATTACACGCCTGAAATTGTTCTTTTAGATATTATGAAACAGGCCGGGTTCTCCCTTCAGGAAAAATATGATTTTTTACCGGACCAGTTATTCATGGTGTTTCAAAAATGGCCATGAATTGGGATGTAATCAGTTCGCTTGGAGATATTCACTAATTAAATGGATTTAAAGCATTGTAATCGATTTCAAACATTATTTAATGAATTTTAAGCAATATTGTCAATAAATTTTTAATATTTCATTGGAATTAAATGGAAGGTGCTGAAAATGTCTATAAAAACCTCAATCAAGGAACATTTCACTAATAACCATTTGAATCTAATAAATCATTTTGAAAATGCCTCTTTAAAAAGTCATTGGGATTATTTCTTCCCGGATAACCCGGAGCTTGAACTTCCAAATCAGACCTATCTTGAAGGTGATTCCAACTTAAAAAGAGATATGGTTTTCAGGAGATTTAATTGGGGAGATCTGGACGAATGTGCCAGCCTGTTTAAAAACGTATTTTCAGCTGAACCCTGGAATGATGAATGGGTATCCCTGGATCAATCCAGAAATTATTTGAAGGAACTGGTTGAAAACCCGGTTTTTGAAGGATTTGTAATGTACGAGGACTCTAAAATCGTGGCTGCCTGTTTGGGGCACCGTAGATCATGGTGGATGGGGAAAGAGTTCTTTGTGGATGAATTTTTTGTGGAAACTGGCAGACAGGGGAATGGGATTGGAACTAAAACAGTAGATTTCCTGGTTGACATCCTTCGGGAAGATGGATACACTCGTTTAACTCTTTTAACCAATAAGAATATACCCGCCGAGACTTTTTATCTAAAAAATGGGTTCTACAATAATGAAAAAAGAACGGTCATGGTTAAAATGATTTAATTAACCAGTTATTATTGATGTTTGTGATAACAGATTTTTTTTAAGACATTAAATTTATTATTAATGTTGAATTCGTTTATAATATTCAAGGGCAAAGGTCAGATGGTGTTGTTCCTTAATAATCGTTTTTTAATTAAGCTGAAATCTTATTATAATTGATTTTTCATGGATGTTTTGGTTGGATTGCCAACTGTTGCAATAACAATTGTTGCATAGCCAACATATTTATAAAAGGGTATGATCATAGTTAACTACAAGTTTTGTGATTGATTTTCAACTTCCATTGGATAATTTCAATTATTTCAAAACGTTTTATTCTGGTGTTAATTATGGGTAAATGTAAGAAAATACGTGAAGATGACCTTAATGATATTCCGCTGGGCCTTTTTGCCTCTATAATCCATAGAGCTCGGATGATGTATCTAAACAACCAACTGAAAACATTGAACGTCACTTCCAGTCAGTTCATTTATTTGATCAAACTTTACCGGAAGGAAGGTCAGACACAGGAAGATCTGGCCAATCATCTTTTTGTGGACAAGGGGACAGTGGCTCGTGCTGTTAGGAAACTGGAGGATAATGGATTCATCTGCCGGCGAATCGATCCAGAAAATCGCCGAAGGTACCTTCTTTACTTAACAGAGGATGGGAAGGCCTTAATGCCGGATATTATTGGTATAATCAAATCATGGGAAGATTCAATTAATGAAGACTTTTCTAATGAAGAAAAAAAACGAATTAAGGAGATTCTAAAGAAATTAACCATTAAAAGTTTGAACAAATTATGCGATACGGAGGAAAACCTGAATGAGTAATACTGTTTCTAAAGGGGGCAATTTGCCTCTCAACCCGTCAGAAGATAAAAAAGGACGTGGAATTGATTATAAATGGATAGCTCTAACTAATGTTCTAATAGCCTCAATGATGGGAACTATCAATGGTAGTATAACCCTGATTTCCCTTCCCGCTATCTTCAACGGCATTCACATAGATCCATTAACTTCTTTCCAGTACTTGCTGTGGATACTGATGGGATATGGCCTGGTAACCGCCACCCTGCTTTTAAGTTTCGGACGTCTGTCTGATATGTATGGTAGAGTCAAGTTATTTAAGCTGGGATTCTTGGTATTCACCATAGGATCCATCCTGCTTTACCTGACACCATCCACGGGTGACGCTGGGGCTATAGAGATCATCATCTTCAGAATAGTCCAGGCAGTGGGCAGTGCCCTCACCATGGCCAACAGTTCGGCTATACTCACCGATGCCTTCCCGGTAAGTGAAAGGGGAAAGGCTCTGGGCATCAACATGGTGGCACTCATGTCTGGCCAATTTATAGGACTCCTACTGGGTGGAATATTAGCGGTCTTTGACTGGAGATATATATTCCTGGTAAGTGTACCATTCGGTATTTTAGGAACAGTATGGTCTACTTTAAAGCTCAAAGAACTATCATTACGCGCTCCCAAAACCAAACTAGACATCTGGGGAAACGTAACCTTTGTCTCGGGTATAACCCTCCTACTTCTAGGAGTAACATACGGTCTCATGCCCTACGGTAACGATGCAATGGGATGGAACAATCCATGGGTAATGGCCTCAATGGTGATTGGATTCATCCTCCTGGTCCTGTTCCCAGTGGTGGAAAGCAAGGTGAAAAATCCTATGTTCCGGCTGGATCTATTCCGGATAAAAATGTTCACCTACGCCAATGTTGCAGGTTTTCTCAGTGCGCTCAGCAGGGGAGGCATGATGTTCATGCTCATACTTCTGCTCCAGGGAATATGGCTCCCATTACACGGATACAGCTATGAATCCACACCCTTCTGGGCAGGAGTTTACATGTTACCCCTCACTCTGGGAGTGATTATAATGGGACCAATATCTGGAATACTCTCGGATAAATATGGACCCCGCTGGATTGCCACTATCGGAATGGTAATGAACACCATAGGCTTCATTATACTGGCATCACTACCCTCCAATTTCAACTACTGGGAATTAGGTTTAACCCTGTTCTTCATGGGATTGGGAAGTGGAATGTTCGGTTCACCAAACAGTGCTTCTATAATGAACTCAGTACCTCCACAGGAAAGGGGTGTGGCTTCAGGAATGCTAACAACTATAATGAACACGGCATTCACTGCGAGTATGGCCATTTTCTTCACCATAGTAATTGTGGGAATCACTCAACGCTTCCCTGATGCAATGGCATCCTCTCTTGCAGGTATAGGTGCAGCACAGTTGACCCCAATCCTCAGTAACATACCACCAACAGGGGCGTTATTTTCGGCCTTTTTAGGTTACAACCCAGTCGAAACCATCTTAACCAGTGTTCCATCAGCAGTGGTTAGTCAGATACCCCCTGCAACATTAACCACACTAACTGGAACCACCTGGTTCCCATCAACACTGTCTGAAGCTTTCATGCCTTCTCTTCAGATTTCATTCTACATTGGAGCAGTATTCTGTGGTCTATCCGCCCTATTATCTGCCCTACGTGGGAAGAAATACATCCATGAGATGGAAGTAATTAAAATCAGTCCAGATGATGATGTTGATTCAGATGAAGTTTCATAATCTGGAAAAGATGGTTAATGTCCTTAAATGGGCATTAAACCTTTTTTTTTAAATATATGGATATTTTTTTAATATTAATGAGTGAACTGGTTAATTTAGATTCATTATGTTTAAGATTGATCAGCGAAGCGCCACCAGGCCACAGTTCCAATTATCCCAAAAATACAGGTAGAAAATAATATGATATAACTGATTATGCCAGGGTATGGGAAATTTGGCCCTAAAAGTCCGGTACCTAGCGCTGGGATGGCCCAGGGAAGGTAAGGTATGATGCTGGGTATGCTGATGGGAATGATATTGGTTATAAACAGGGTAGCAATTACATAACCTATGGGGGCAAGATATCCTCGGCTGAAACTGGCGATAAACGCAACAGGAGTACAGACTAGTATGGTGAGAATTGAAGTTTCTACAAAAACTATAAAATAATGGTAGGTTGTGTCAAATGACCAGCCAGTAATATTCATGGCCATACCCGTAAGGATTCCAACAACAAAAAGAGTTAATGCTAGTAGTAAACACCAGATTATAATAATAATAAATTTCGACATAACAATGGTAGAACGGTGAATGGGCAGTGCTAAGAGGTCTGTTTCTGTACGATCTACGTACTCCCTACCAAAAACCCAGGATGAAACCATTCCGAACCCCATAATTCCGAAGCCTAGAATAATCTGAAGTAATATTTCAAAATATGAATGCCAATCATCCTTAAAGAGTGTCGATTTGGCGCTAACTAAGGTAGATTGACCTACAAGTGCAGGGTATTTGGCAACTAAAACCATCAAACCCATCATGATGGCAATAGCGGAAAAAGCCATTAAGGTTATTATAAATATTTTAGACCTTCTTACTTTAAGAGTTTCAGCCCAAACTGCTGCATATAAACCTTTCATTTAAACAACTCCTTCACTGCCAATAATTCTCAGGAAATATGATTCTAGATCCTCTTCTTCAACTTTTAGCATGGAAGGTGAAAACCCGGCCTTTACCAGGCGAGAATTCACATTCTCAGGATGATTTATGGCGTTTTCATCAGTAATCTCTATCAAACCATCTTCAGTTATTGTTGCATCAAGCCCTTTATTCTTTAAAAGTGAAATAGCTCCATTTTTATCCTTTAAATCTATTAAAAGGCCCCTTTTTCGGAGTTCGTGTAATTGGTTAGCATCCATTTCCTGAATCAGTCGTCCTTCATGGATAATACCAATACGGGTGGCGATCCTGGAGATCTCACCAAGGATATGGCTGGAAATAAAAATGGTCACCCCTTGATTATGGGCAAGGTCAAATAATAATTCTCTTATTTCAACAATACCTGCAGGATCAAGCCCATTAGCAGGCTCATCCAGAATAAGGATTTCTGGGTTATGTATCAGGGCCTTTGCAAGTCCTAATCGCTGAGCATTACCCAGTGAAAGATTTTTAGCTTTCCTATTCTTATAAGGGATAAGTTTAAGTTTTTCCATAATCGAATTAACTGCACCTGAATCCGGGATAAAACGTAATCGTCGTGTAATTTCTAAATTTTCCCTCACAGTCAGTTCTGGGTAAGAATAAGGTATTTCTACCAGATAACCAACACGGTTCCATAGATTATGGATTCCGGCGTGAACTCTTTTGCCCATTAAATAGGATTCACCACTGGTGGGTCGAATCATACCCAGCAACATTCGAATGGTGGTGGTTTTACCTGCACCATTCAATCCGAGAAATCCGTATATCTCTCCCTTACTGACATTAAGGGATATTCCGTTAACGGCTTTGATATTTCCATAGTGTTTAGATAGGTTACTGGTTCGGATGATTTCGTCTTCAACTATTTTTCCCAAGGAAAAACACCTCTATTACCCATTTTTTAATCGGTTTCTTCTATGATCAGATAAGATGCCAGTGCATCAATCCACAATTCCATGGTTGTTTCGTAATTTGTCCCTTCAAAATCATCCCGGTGTATGATAAAATGAATTAACGACAATAAAAGACCATTAAGAGCGTCCATGTCCACTCGCTTCATCCAGCCCTGTTCCATCCAATAAGTAAAATATTTGGAAACATCTTCCTGATCACTTTGAACATGTTTGGTCAATGTTTCTTCAGGGAGTTTACGCAGGAGTAATTCATAATTTGAAGAGTTTATCTCTTTGTATAATGGCATGGTGGTCAATAACTCAACTGTTTGATTAAGAAAAGCTTTGAAACATTCACGCCTATTCATTCCAGGTTGAAAAACGTTTTCAAACATTTTTTCTTTGAATTCACTTTCCACATCCTCCAAAACATCGAAATATAGTTCTTCCTTGGACTGGTAAAAAAGGTAGAAAGAGCCCTTGGATATGCGTGCTGCGCGGGCGATTTCGTCCACGGTAGTTTTTTGAAGGCCATATTTTTCGAAAAGTTTCTTACCTTCGGTTAGCAAGGTTTTCCTGATTATTCCCTTTTCTTTTTCACTCCATGGTCTAGGCATATTAATCTCCTTTGTACTGTATGACTATTTATAATTATATGGTCATAAAGATATAACTTTCTGTTATTTGAAGTATCATTTAAGATTTAAGAAAAATTTGTTACTTTATTTATTTTTATTATTTCAACGTATAATGGAAGTATTTCCTGGAATAAATAGTAATTAAGACTGTAATAACTAAAAGTGATCCGAAAAGGGCTGTTAAATTAAAATTTAAAAGAATAGAAAAAACCGAGATCATATTACTCTGTTCGTAAGCAGGCAAATTCAAGAGACTTATAACTTCAGTAAGGGAGTATTTGTTGAAGGTCATAATCACAGAGATTAATGCCAAGCCGTAGTACAAAATTAGCCCCCAAAAAGCCCAAAAACTTTTTTTCCAGAATCCGTAGGTTAAAATAGCCAGAATAAACACTGCGCTACTAACACATAGAACGGCTTCCCTATGAATAATCATTTTTCCAAAAAGAGGAAAAATATACTGAAACAGGGCACTGGCATGGAGAATCAATATAAAAAGAATATTAAGGCTGCAAACCAGTAATAACTCCTGAGGGATCTTTTCAATGCAGTTATTACTTCTATTTTTGAAGATTGATCTTATTTTATCATGGTTATACATTTTAATAAGAACAGTGGGGGTAACGATTCCAAACAAGGCCATAGACAACAAAATCATAGTAACCACGGATGGATTAAGGTCTTTAAGAAATTCCGAAATTCCGAAATTCCGAAAATGAAACTACTCATTAAGCTGATGCCTAGAACGATCCATATGAAAAAAAGATTTAAAGAAAGTTTTCGTGCCCAATTATGCAGTTTAAATGTCCCAATGCCTATGGGTAAAAGTAAAAATGCTATGATATAGTAAGCGGCGTTCTGTATGGTTAAATAAGCAAACCATAAAGATCCAATCTGAAAGCCTTCATAATAGAATTGGCCTCCGCTGGAAAAAAAATAAAAGCAGTATATTTCTAATGGGCCATAAAAAAGACCTACTAATCCTATGATAATCAAAGCTATTCCTAAAATTTTCATAAATATTTCGGAATATGGTTTTAGGCGGATTTTCATTACAAAACATCCTTTCAAATTTCCTGAAATAATCTAAAAACAGGAAAACCTAATTTCGTTGTTTCTATATTAGTTATTTTAATTATAAAGAATAAATATTATTGTTATTCAAATCCATGATATGAGTTAAAATCAAAGTTTAATAGGCCATAACTCAAGGAACACTAAATGACAGAGCGGAAATTTCTTTCTTGTTTCCAGCAGTTGCAATGATTTAACTATGAGTGTAATGGGATTGGTGGGGTTTATTGCAGGTGATATTGAATCTGGTTGTGGTGGGGTATGATCAGAAAATTGCCAGATTAAGTCTGTGATATGCAATTAAATCTTAAAGATTATGCTTAATGGAATACATAAATTGCATATAAGTTTGAAAAAATTTAGAAATAAATTTCAAATTTTAGAGAATTAAAAATGGTGAGTATAAGAGGGGGCTTATATGATGAATATTGGAATTATAGTCTATTCCCAAACTGAACACACGTATTCTGTTGCAGAGAGACTCCAGGAGAAGCTCCTGGCAAATGGACATGCAGTGGAGATTGAACCGGTGACACCGGCCGGTGAAGTGCACCCTGGTTCAAAAGATATCACCTTCCAAAATCAGCCAGATATCCAGGACTATGATGCACTGATATTCGGTTCTCCAGTGCATGCCTTTAACCTTGCACCGGCAATGAAAGCTTATCTGGAGCAGATACCATCACTCCATGATAAAAAAATTGCCTGCTATGTCACTAAAGGCTTACCATTCCACCGAACCGGTGGAAACCAGGCTATATCCCATATGAAAAAACTCTGTCAGTCTAAAGGTGGAACAGTCATGGGAACCGGGATCATAGTTTGGAGAGGTGGACGTGAAAAAGAGATTAAAGAACTTGTTGAAAAGTTTAGTATGTTACTTTCTTAAGGGCGAATAACTGCACGGTTAAATCAGGGGGTTTGAATAATAATGGATATTAATTAGAATTACTTGCACCGGGGGAAATTGGTAAATTTTAAATTGGATGAATTTCCTTTTATTCCAATAACAGGTAAATAGAGGTTTATGATGAATACCATTTGCTATGCTGCTTTTTTAAGGGGAATCAATGTAAGTGGGAAAACCCGAATTAAAATGGCAGATTTAAGGGATGCTTTCGAATCAATGGGATTTAAAAACGTTCGAACATTACTTGCCAGTGGAAATGTGGTTTTTGACTCTGTAGGTGAGAATAAAAAGATTTTAGCCGAAAAAATAGAATCTGGCTTGAAAAAAGTATTTAAAAGGGATATTTTCGTGATATTACGGAGTATTGGCCATTTAAAGAAGCTTCAGTCAATGAAACCGTTCGAAGGAATTGAATTGACCTCAGACATTCGGATGTATGTGACGTTTTTTCCCGAAAAAGCACGACCAAGCACAATTACAGTTCCCTATACTACTTCTCCTCAGAAAGGGTTCACTATCCTTAATGCAACTTCAATGGAAGTTTTCAGCGTGGTTGATCTTTCCAGGGGGAAGGGGACGCCGGAATTAATGAATTTTCTTGAAAAAGAGTATGGATCAAATTTAACAACCAGGAGCTGGGGCACGGTCCTGAAACTTTTGAAGTAAATCTTTTTTTTAAATTTCAATTTTTTATAAATATATCTAAAAAAGTTACTAATATCTAAGTTAACAATACTATTCTCGTCTATTAATCTCATAATTAGTAATAAATACAAATTATTGAAGGATATGATAAAAATTAATTAGTATTGGGTTTTTGGGTGTATTTATAACTTTATTATTGTTAATAAATCATTTAATTTATTCTGATTTCCAGCCAAGTGCAGGTTATGATTAATATTTTAGATTCCTTTCAACTTTTTCTTTTTAATAAATTTTTGAGTTTGGTGAAGAATGATTCTCTTATGATCTGTTCTTCTTCAATTTTTGATAGATCATCCTGCATAAAATAATACTGGGAATCAATTAAATCAACGCTTCTAATAACTTTTTCATATTCTCCTTTATCATTAATCTTCCTGGCTTTAACATTATCATTAAGCATAATATCCAGTATATGAATAATTTTTTTCTTTAAAACAGAATTTTCAACAGGAAAAGCAATTTCAACTCTTTTTTCAGTATTCCTGGTCATTAAATCACCACTGGATAAATACACTGAAACGTCATCTCCTGTACCAAAACAATAAATCCTTGCGTGTTCTAAGAACCGGCCTACAATACTGATAACTTCTATATTTTCAGTTTTGCCAGGTAATCCTGGAACTAAGCAACAAATACCCCTAATTATTAACCTGATCTTAACGCCTGCTTTAGATGCTTCATATAACTTGTCAATCAATTCCCTATCAGTTAAGGAATTCATTTTCATGATAATATTGGCTGGCAGATTATTATGGGCATTTTCTATCTCTTTATTAATTTTTTCGATTACTTTAGGTTTGAATCCAAAGGGTGCAACGAATAACTTTTCATACTCGCCGTTTAAGTTAGAAATTGCCATGTTTTTGAAAAATAGCATTCCATCTTCACCAATTGCATGGTTGGTGGTAATGAAACATAAATCAGTGTACAATCTAGCGGTTTTTTCATTGTAATTACCAGTCCCCAATTGAGTAATATATTGGATGTTATTCCTCTCTTTTCGAGTAATTAAACAAATTTTTGTATGCACTTTATATTCTTCAAAACCATACAAAACCCTGCAACCTGCTTCTTCCAATAAACCTGCATAATGAATGTTTCTTTCTTCATCAAATCTAGCTCTAAGTTCAATTAAGACAGTAACTTCTTTTTTATTTTCCCTTGCTTCTAATAAATATTTTATCACTGATGAAGACCGGGCTAATCTGTAAATCGTAATTTGAATGGAAATCACGTTTTCATCATTAGCTGCCTCTTTTAATAGACTCAAAAAAGGTTCCATAGATTCATATGGGTAAAATAGTAAGATATCTCTCTTTTTTAACTGGGAAATAAGCTTTCCTTCCTTAAAAGTTTGCGGTATTTTGGGATAATAGGGATTAAAGGATAATTTATGAAAGATCAACTGATTTGCATCTTTAACATGATCATATAGTTCATACACATAAATCATGTCTAAAGGAGTATTTGAGATTTGTACTTGATTTTTTTCGATGTTAAGTTGATGAGATAAAAATTTTGTTAAATTGGGGTCTGTATATTTGTAGAATTCCAATCTTATCGGTGCTAAACGGGTTCTTTTCTTTAAAATTTTTTTCATGTACCCCCTGTAATCTTCATCTTCATCAATTTGTGAGTTAGATAAAGTAATATCTGCATTTCTAGTCACAGAAACAATGGTTTTAAATTCTATTTTATAATTTGAAAATATTTCATTGGCATATTCGTATATTATTTTTTCTATCAAAATAAAGCGCAATCCATCATTTGGTGAATAAACAATCTTAGGTAAAGAGGATGGAATGGGAATAAGCCCATATAGGGTTTCGTTTTTATTTTTCATTATGCACATAACATTTAATGATTTGTTCAATAAATGGGGAAAAGGATGTTGAACGTCGATAATTTGGGGAGATAAAACTGGAAAAATGTAGTTAAAGAAATATTTATTGATAAATTTAGTTTCGCTTTTAGTCAAATCATTAAAATCTAAATCATGGATGCCATGCTCTTTTAGGAGAGAATTAACAGATATAAATACATCATCTCTACGTTTATACAGGAATTTGGATCTATCATAAATAGCATCCAATTGATCTTGTGCACTTAAACCAGTTTTATTATCCACATAATCTTCATTGATGAGGGATAAATCGTACAAACTTCCACATCGGACCATGTAAAATTCATCTAAATTACTTGTAAAAATTGACACATATTTCAAACGTTCTAATAAAGGAACAGAACCATCTTCTGCTTCTTCTAAAACACGGTCATTAAATCTTAACCAGGATAATTCACGGTTTTGGGTGAAACTATAATCATTTTTAGACATTTTGGCACCTATTTAACATTTTTTTAAATAAATAGCCTTCCCTAACACTAAATTCACTGATTTGTAGTTGGTCACAACCAAAGTAAGAAGCAATTGATTCAACAATTATTAAAGTGGGGACCAGAGTATGGATTCTGGATGGTTTAACATGTAATATTTTGTTATAGGTATCTTTATTATCATACTTCAATTCTTCTTTAAGGCGATTTAATAGTTTTAAATCTATTAAATTATAGTTTTTATCTTGTAAATGTAAATCAATTATCATTTTGCCCATGGCACGGATACTTCCACCAACACCACACATAAAAGGAATTTTTTCTTCATTAAAATCCATTTTATCTAATTTAGAGTATACTGTTTCTTTAATCAAATTACTCTCTTCTTTATTGGGTATCATTCCAGAAACATATTTGTTATAAATTTTTAAAGAACCAAGGGGAATACTGTATTTTTCTTTAATTTTTCTGTCCCTAAAAATTACAACTTCTACACTACCCCCTCCAACATCAATTAAAATCCCGTTATCTTTTTTCATGGTAGAAATAGATCCGCAAAAGCTTAGAGTTCCCTCTTCCTCACCAGATAATACATCAATTTCAATATTTACTTTATTTTTAATAATTCCAATAACCTCGGCACGATTTTCAATATTTCGAAGTGAAGCTGTGGAGAAGAAACTGTAATTTTTTATTTTGAAATAGTCCAAATCATTTTTCATTTCTTTTAGCACGGAAACTAATTTTTCAACTCCTTCATCGGTTAATTTTTTGTTCTTTATATAGAATACCAGGCCTAAATTTTCTTTGTTTGAAAACATAACGCTTATTTTATTATTTTCATAACGATAAACGTTTAATCGCACTGTGTTTGAACCAATATCTACGACTCCATACAACATAAAGCCCAACCTCATTAATGATTGAAACTAATCTTTTTTCTTTTAAGATAATTCAATTTAATCAACATATAAATGTTACTTTTTAGTGAATTGTATTTCACATAATGGGAAATAAAATATTAAAAATGAATGTGAGGTCTGTAAAATTTTATATGAGTATTTTGGATCATTATGCTGTGTATTAAATCAACATACAAGTCGATACACAGTATGTTTTATTAAGGTCAAACGAGTTAATAAAATTTACTTTAGTAGTATTTTAAGTGGCTAAACTATCTTTAACATAAAATTCATGCGAATATTTTATATAAAAATACAAGCACAGCAACAGTTAATTGGGTTCATATGATTTCATGAAAATACAAAGTGTAAATGCTGCAGAACATAGTTAAAAGATTTTTTAATAGGATAAAAATGGTCGATGGAAACCGGTATGGCAGAATGAAGTGAAATACATTTTTTGTTATGCATGTTTAAATTATTGTCCATGATATTGTTCAAACCAAATCCTCATGGATTTTCAGGACATATACTGAGGAAAATAAAAAATATTCTAATCATATGCCTCTGCAGATGATATTGTCATACAAAAAAGCTTTAAAGCATATCGGTCTATGAATATTCTATTACTTTAGGTACCATACTAGCAACTTTAATACACAGTTCAACGTCACTTTCTGTGAATTTGCTTTTAGTATACTTTTTTTGATTGTTAATATCAACAAGAATCTTATACAGTGGATTAGGCTTTGATTTAGCTATTTTTGCAGTGGTATCCGTGCTGGAGTCCAGGAAAATCCGGGCGAAAACCGGTCCTACCCATTTAATACGCACCATGTCTGTTAATTTAGTTAGTTCCAGAAGATCCTTGCAGGGTATTCCAAGCTCAGTAGCTAAATTTTCCCTATCCTCCGGGGTTTTTACTCTTTTAAATAAATGAGCAGTGTTTTTAATTCCGGCACTGTTTAATTTATGGAGAGTTTCATCTTTAATACCTGGAAATTTACCTAAATTAACTGGATTGGGAGTGTAACTGTTAACTTCTCTTCTTAAAATCAGGAGATAATCTTCAGGTAGGCCTGATTTTTCAGCAAATGCCCTGGCCTTTTTAGGAGTTTTCAATAAATTAGCAAGATCCTGTAGATTTTCAACTTTATTTCCCTTTAAAATTTTGAATCTTTCATTAAGGTGGTTTTTAAGTATTTTTCGACTGGGCAAGAGTTCAGAATTTTTAATTTCTTCCTTGAATTCATTTAAAGGAATTTTTTTAAGGTCAATATGGTAATTTTCAACCATGATAATCCCCCGGGTTTCTATTCATTCATTATCTCATTAATCATTATGTCATTCCTTATTTCCTTCCTTATTCCATTCCATGTTTTTTTCACTTATTTTTTAATTCTCTATTTTTCAAATGTTTCCACAGTCTCCTGGAGATACCTGCGTATATCTATGTTCTGGGTGCATTTTTCTTCACATTCACCACATTCTGTGCAGAATGATGCACTGCTCCTTTTAGCTTTTAGAAAGGAGTAATTTCCAGAGGGTTTTTCCATGTTCTGGTATAGATAAACATCATTCAACAGGTTCAGATTCAGGGGAATGTCCACACCCTCAGGGCAGGGAATGCAGTAATTACAGGCAGTGCAACCAACGTGGATCCTTGCCTGATATGCTTCTCGAACTTCATGGATCAGATCCCTCTCAGCATCAGTTAAACTATGGGCATGGCCATCCTCTGCAATTATGAGATTCTCCTTAACCTGCTCCATGGTACTCATACCACTTAAAACAACATCCACTTCACTCTGGTCCCAGAGGAACCGTAACGCCCATTCTGCTGGTGTTCTTTTAACAGGGGCCCTGTTCCATATCGCCTGAATATCGGGGGGGGGGATGTTTTTTGCCAGACAACCACCCCTTAGTGGTTCCATGATCACTGTTCCCAGGCCCCTGGATGCTGCGTATTCCAGTCCGGGTCTTCCGGCCTGGAAGTTCTGATCCATGTAGTTGTACTGAATCTGGGAAAAACTCCAGGGGTAGGCGTCCACAATTTCTTTGTACAGTTTAAGTTCATCGTGGAATGAAAAACCAGCGTATCCGATCCTACCATCATCTATGGCAGAGTCCAGGAACTGGAAAACCTCCAGTTCTTTAAAGTTTTCCCAGGTACTGTGGCCGAGACCGTGCAGGAGATAAAAATCAATCCTGTCAGTTTGAAGTCTCCGGAGCTGTTCATTTAAATAATAATCCATATCTTCCTTTTTCTGGATGAGCCAGCTTGGTAATTTGGTGGATAAGTAAACCTGATCCCGGTAACCATCTTTCAGGGTATTTCCAACCAGGATTTCACTCATACCTCCCTGGGTGGCAGTGGCCCCGTGGTAGGGATAGGCCGTGTCCACGTAGTTCACACCAGAGTCTATGGCGTAATGAAGCATCTGGGTTGCCAGTGGTTCGTTTATTTTTTCAGGGTTGCCCTCCAGTATGGGAAGGCGCATACATCCAAAGCCAAGTATTGAAACGTCCAGACCAGTTTTTCCAAAGTTTCGGTATAACATGAGTAATCTCCAGATAAATAATGAATTTTCATTTAAATTATTTAAAAAAATTTCGATGGTGAAGTTGATTAACTTAAGGTAAATTGATAATTAATAAAATTGGAATTTGTGTAACTTCCGGAATCATTAGAATAACATTATTTAGTATATGTTTGATTAAATAAAGATCATGTCAACTAAAGCCGCATTCATATTCGTTGCACCAGAAAACGATCCCGAACAGCATCGCGCAGTAATTGATTCACCGGTGATTGAACTTTCAGTGGTGGGTGTGAAAAACTATGATGAAGCAGAAAAGGTTGCCCTGGACCTTGTTACAGAAGGCATAACAGCCATAGAACTGTGTGCAGGGTTTGGTAGTGAAGGAACTGCCCGAATTGCAAGAGCTGTCAAGGGAAAAGCAGTTGTAGGGGTGGTACGTTTTGATTTGCACCCTGCCTTCGACCATAAAAGTGGGGATGAACTTTTTTAATTTATACCTTAAACTAAGGGGCCCCCCTTTTCTTTTTAGTGTGTGGAATTTTCAAATTGTAATGAAAAAGTGACATGTTTTTAAACCCCCATAAAAATGATTAAAACTAAACGATTATTAATAAGGCCATTAACTGGTGATGAATTAAAAAAACACATTAATTCGCCCCAGGAATTCGCTGAATGCATGGGTTTGGCACCTTCACAAACATTGATGGATAAAAATACCCAAGAAGCAATATTAAATGATCTGCTGCCTAACATAGAAGATTCAAATAAAGATCCTTTGTTCTATACCATGTGGATAATTGTAGAGAAAAGTGAAGGGGCAATTGTTGGGGGGATATGTTTTCATGGTGAACCCGATGTAAAGGGGGAAGTTGAAATTGGATATGGAACAGACTACGGGTATAGAAACAAAGGTATAATGACGGAAACCATAGTTGGATTGATTTATTGGCTTAAAAAAGATGATAAAGTTAAAGTAATCCGGGCCGAAACTGAAGCGGATAATAGTTCATCAATTAGAGTATTAGAGAAGAATGGTTTCAAAATGTTTCAACGTAATGAAGACTCGGTAATCCTGAAATTAAAATTACAATAGATGATTTTATAAGATGAGGTTTTTTGTGAATAGGTGTAAACGGGGGTATAATATGAAAGTTTTCAAACGACCGGGTCCGGTGAACACTGATGAAGTGATAGAAATCCTTAAAAATGCATCATCAGAATATGAAACAGTGGTGGTTGCATCGGTCACTGGTATTAGTGCAGTTAAGATTGCAAAAACCCTGAAAGATAAGAAGATAGTCTGTGTTACCTGTCCTCAGGGCATGTACTGGGAAGTGGAGGAGATGAATAAGGATCTCTTCGCTGAAATACCCGAACTCAGAAAAGCACGTGATGAATGGGTTAAGAAAGGTTTAAAAAAGGTGCCTATGAACATAACATCCGAAAACAGGGTTCAACTGGATCGATTGAATGTTGAAATTGTTCGTGGGACTATACCCCTTTTTGGACCAACTTTTTCCATGCGCCTGCATTTGCAAAGACCCAGTTCCCTGGATGTAATGGCCAAAACACTGGAACTAGTATCTCCCGGTACACTGGTATCAATGGAGGCTGTTTTGATGGCAACTGATGCAGGGATGATTAGGGAAGATGAACTGGTAATGGCCTGTGCTGGGACAGAAATGGGTTTGGATACTTTATGGGTTCTTAAAAGCTGCGCATCAGCCAATCTATTCCACCCTTCAAAAGGTTTCAGATTTGTGGAGCTATTGGCAAAACCGGGTATTGCCTCAAATCCAGATATAAACATAGAATATCTGAGATAATACAGTCTTTAACATATCATTCTTTTAATATTAGATCGGGACTGATCATCTTTAAATTCATACCCATTCGGGTGTTAAATTTATTAATATCCTAATTTGAATTAGAAGTTAGTAAATATGAAAAAAACCAAGCTTGCAGTGTACACAGTAGCTGTTCTATTAGTGTGTTTAATAGTTTATGAAAGCTCTGCTTATTATTTAATGTCTCAAGATACTATTGTAGTGGGTTACCTCCCTAGTGACCATGATTCTGCTCTTTTTGTGGCAGATGAAAAGGGAATGTTCGAAAATGAGGGATTGAATGTGGTAATGGTTCCTTTTCGTTCTGGAACCGAAATGGTCCAAGCCGCTGATCGCGGCCTTATTGATATTGGTTACTGTGGAATAGCCCCTGCTTTGACTGGGATTGACAATGGTTTTAATGTGAAAGTGTTATCGCCGGTTAACCTGGAAGGTAGCGGTATTGTAGTTAAAAATGGAAGCATAAACAGTGTTGCAGGTTTGAAGGGTAAAAAGGTGGCTACTCCTCCAGGTATTTCTATCCAGGATATTCTCTTAATGTATCTATTTTATGAAAACAATTATTCAGCTAATTCATTCTGTAATACCGATGTGGAAGTACCGTTAATGGATGAGAGTTTGGAATCAGATTCCGTTGATGCTTTTATTGCATGGGAACCTTATGTTTCACAATCTTATTTGGAGGGTTCAGGTAGTCTATTAATGCACTCTAGTGATATATGGCCCAATCATCCGTGCTGTGTGGTCATTGCCAACCATGGATTCATTGATAACAACCCTCAAAAGGTCAGAAAATTTTTGAAAGTTCACACACAAGCTACTAGCTATGTTCAGTCCAATAAAAATGAAACTGCCATTGTATTGTCCCAGAAACTTGGTGTTAATAAATCCATAGAATCATCATCCCTGACCTATGTTAACTTTACAAGTACACCTAATGCTGAATTTAGGACAAATGTTCACAAATTCTCGGAATTCATGTATTCTTTAGGATATTTGAAAAATAATCTAACTGATGATGAAATATTTGATTTCAGTTATCTTTAAACAAAGCATAGCATTTAACTGAAGGATGTGGTTTTTTTTGAAAGTTTGAAAAACTTCTCTTTTTTTATCAATCACATTTTATGGGAAAATAAGTTCAAATTTCTCATTTTTTGTTAAAAGCAGTGAATTAAATGTAATATTATTATTCAGTGTTTTGTTTACTTTTCCGAGCTTATTTTCAGGTGTTTATTTCATTTTCCTTCGTTAAAAAAGACAGTACAATGATAACCACGCTGATCAACATTCCGATGAAGAATGCGTTCTGAAAACCAGTTAAAAGGGCGGTTTTTGGAATTATAAGATGATAAGCCCCACCGGGTTGCATTATATCAACTTGTTGGGTTTGGGAACTGATTACGCTGTCGAATATTCCCTGAAAAACAACCATACCCATTACCAAACCTAAATATCGTGCAGTGTTCAGGAGACTGGAAATGGCTCCAGTTTTTTCAGCGGAGCTGTGACTCATGACCATTTTGTTGTTGGCAGGTCCGAACATTCCTTCACATAGGGCGCGAATGGCCAGGGCAGTGAAAATGAATAGGACTCCCACTGTCAAGTCCATTATGCTGAGTATAAGCATAGATATAATCAGGGCGAGGGCTGATAAAACTGTTACTGGTTTCGATCCGAAACTGTCTGATAAATGGCCAGATAGAGGGCCAGTAATCAGGATCAGCAAAGAGGGTATCAGTATTATCATCCCTGCAAAGTCGGCACTGTAACCATGGATTAATTCCAGGTAAAATGGAACTAGAAAGATGGTTCCAGTTAAAACCAGATTAGCCAGGAAGGTGGATAATAATGAAATTGTCAGATGAACATTTCTCAGAAGGTGTAAATCAAAGAGGGGGACTTCGTGTTTCCACTCCCAGATAACAAAGCAAACTCCTAGGATAATCACCAGGATCACTCCTAGAGGGAACCAGTCAGGTAACTTGTTTATGTTCCGGGTTTCCTGAATCAAAAGAAGGAAGCTGGTGATGGTTAATAGAGTTAGAATGGAACCTATAAAGTCAAAACTTGGCGGTTTTTTAAGTTTTTGCCTTACTGGTATATATCTATTGGCAAAATAAATGGTTAGAATTGCTAATGGAATGTTCGCAATGAATATCCATCTCCAATTGGCGTATGTGTCCAGAAACCCTCCTAATCCATACCCCATTGATAATCCAATGGTGGTGGCCAGGGAAACATATCCAAATGCTTTCCCTCGACTTCCAGAGTCGAAACTGAGTGTGATTATTGCCGGAATCACTGAAAGTAACATGGATGATCCAATACCCTGGATTATACGAAAAAACAGCAAATGGTAAAAGTTCAGTGAGACTGCACACAGGTACGAGCCTGCAGCAAAGACAAATAGCCCCATTAGGAATATCTTTTTGTAGCCAACGAAATCCCCAATTCTACCAAAAATAAGCAGAAAGCTGGTAAGGATGACCAGATGGATGATTACAACCCAGGCAACCATGCTGGTACTTATATCCATATACTGGGAAAGGGTAGGCAGTGAAATGTTAATTATTCCCGCACTCAATGACCATAGAAAAACAGCCATGGACATGGAAAGTAGAATGAACAATTTTTGATGTTTTTCAACGATTTTCTTATTTCCCATTCAATTCCTCTTGGATTGACAATATTTGGCTAATTTCCAGCTATTTTAGTATGGTAGGATCAATCATCCTGATTCTTTGATTCATTAGAATGAACATTTTAATTAAAAAAGTACAAAATTAAATTTTCAGATGGGATCTCAATTTAGAGATCTTCAAATTCTTTTTTAAATTCTTGTTTTGTATTCTGGTTCATTGAAATAAATCGTAAAGTGCGTGCCATGTTCTCGTTCAAGTTCTATTGTCCCGTCTAATTGTTTGGTTAATTCACTAACTAACTGAAGTCCCAGGGAGGGTGTGTTTTCAATGTTGATATCTTCTGGAATTCCAGTACCATTATCACTGATCTCTAATTTAAATATGTTTTTCTTTATTCTTTGGAGTTTTATATTTATTACCGGGTTATCCTTTTGAAAATCTTTAAATGCATATTTAAGACTGTTAGAAACCAGTTCATTGATTATCAAACCTAATGGCATCACTGTTTCAATATCTAAATAGAAATCGCCCACATCCATCTGAATTTTCAGTCCATTTGTATCAAAACCATAAGCGTAGGTAAGATCATCTATCAGGTTCTGCACGTAATCTGAAAACTCAATTTTGGATAGATCTTTGGACTGGTACATTCTTTCATGGATCAATGCCATGGAATGTATGCGGTTTTCACTTTCTTTGTACTTTTCCAGTAGCACCTCATCGTCAATTTCCTCTGCCTGGAGCATTAAAAGAGCAGAGATGATCTGTAAATTATTTTTAACCCGGTGGTGTATTTCCCTCAATAGAATATCCTTCTCTTTCAGGGACTGTTTGATCTTACGTCCTGCTTTTCGGTGTTCAGTTATATCCATAAATGATACCAGTGTCTCTGTGGTTCCAGGAATACGGCCAAATGTGGCAAAGAAGTTCCTTAAAGCTCCATGTTTATCAAATAACTGAAACTCATAATTTCCAAGGGCGGTTATTCCTGATTTCATCAGATCAGAATTTTCTTCTAATTTGGGACGATCTTTTCCTGAAACTATATCCCTCAGATTTTTCTTATTATCCTGCTTGGGGGCCTTTGTTTCATCGAAGAATATCTTTTTAAACTCAGAATTTGCCAGTAAAATGTTCAGATCTTCATCAATCATTAGCATGGCAGTGCCGGTGTGTTCAAAGATTGTCCTGTATCGTTTTTCACTTTTTTCAAGTTCATAATTGGATTTTTGGAGGGATTGGAGCATTTTGTTAACGGAAATAGCTAAATCTGCCAGTTCGTCATTGCCCAGTACTGGAATTCTAGAAGATAAATCGTTTCTTTTCCTGATTCTGAGAATACTATGAGTTATCCGGTCCATCCTGCGGAGTATATTTTTATCTAAGATATAGTAGACCATTATAGCAGCGATTATCCCTGCAATGATAATGGAAAGGGTGAGATAGAAGATGGCCTTTTCATAGGTTTTGTAGATTACCCTTGGAATTTCAACCTTCAGGATAAGGGAAGGGTTTCCTGAAATACCATTTAAAAAACTGTAACCGGTAATAATGCTGGTATTGGAAGCGTTTATATAGATTGGTTGATTATTCAAGTTTAATCCAGTATTCTGGAGTCCAATTGGGATATTGGAAGTAGTTATGGGTGTAATTGTGATATTGGCATTTTCTGAGAGATTTTCCAGTTCATGCTCATTCAGGTATCGGCCCATGATCAGCGTTCCCTGGGCTGGGCCCTCCCCATCACTTTTGAGGATGGGTTTTGCGACAATGATCATTGGTGTTCCATTTAACGAGATAAATCCTGATTTATCCACATTTTGAGTTAGATTCTGAGAGATTATTTCTTCATTGAGGTCCGGGGGGAGTGCTGTTTCATTTTGTGTTTCCAGATCAATGGCCTTGGCATAAAGTATCTTGCCGGAACTGTCAGTGAAGATCATGAGATTGATATTTAACCTGCTAAAAGTGGCATCAACCAGGCTACGTTCTCTGAAAGTAGGATTAGTTCCACTTACAAATTCATATGCATTATCATAATGGGACCAATCCTCAACTGTATTGTTCAATGTTTTGAGATCATCATTTAAGGCGTGGATTGTGTTCTTCAAAACAACGGTGGTGTACTGGTTTTCAGTTTCAGTAGAACTACCAATGAAAATAAACTCCGAAATAATGAAAAAGATTGTTATCACTGCTAAAATGATTAAGGCAGTGAAAACCAATGTTTTTCCACGTAACTTCATTTGAATTGTCCTTTAATGTTATTTTAATCCATGTTTATTCGCAAGTACTTTAATAGTTTTGGAGGATAATTGAGTTCGGTATATTTTGGATTGATTTTTGTACCATTAATCAAATCTTCTCAAGTATCAACTAATCTTCTCAAGCATTATATCTAGTATTAACCTATCTGCTTCCATCATCCCGATGTTGGTGATGTTTGAAAAGTTTTCAATGGTTTTTTCAGGGCAATCGCCTATAAATCCTTCTCTGGGATGTATTTCAGTTCCTTTTATGGCTAAAAGTGCTGATTGGACTGCAGCATAAGTGCAGGTTGCTATTTTGAGTGCACATCCTGATTTAGCGCCGTCACAGATCATTCCGGTGATATTGGCCAGAATTATCTGTATGGCAGATTTAATTTCTCTCTTTTGACCCCCTAAAAGGTAGGTGATTCCACAGCAAGCTCCGGTGGCAGAAACTGTGGCACCGCACACTGATGATAGGCGCCCTAAGCGGGATTTTATGTAAATTGTAATTAAATTACTAAGGGTAACTGCTTTTATTAACTGTTCATCGCTTTTTTTCAGTTTTTCAGCCACTGCAACCACAGGCATGATTGTCGAAATCCCTTGGTTCCCGCTTCCAGAGTTGCTCATGGCGGGTAGGGAACAACCTGACATTCTGGCATCAGAACCTGCTGCAGTTAAGGCCACAGCATAAGATATAATATCATCTGAAAAGAACTCTGTTTTCATATTGTCTTTAATATTTTTGCCAACTTCAAGGCCATAAGAGTTGTTTAATCCTTCTAAACAGATTTTTTTATTAATGATAACACTTTTACGGATGAGATTCAACTGGGAAGTTTGAACAGTATCAACAAACTCCAATATATTCTCTATGTTCAAAAAATTCCAATATTCATCCGCAGTGTCACGTTTTAATGTATCTGTTTTGCTTTTTATTATCTCACCATTAACTTCCACTAAGGTGATATTGGTGTGTGAATTTTCAATGATCACCCTAGCTTTTGATTCTGTGGTTTCTACAATAACTTCCAGATAGAGTTTAGATTCGGTATCATTGAGTTCAAGGGTAATAATACCTTCACTTATTAATTCTTTGGCATTTTCCACATCCAGTTTATTCAGGTCACTTAATATTTCAAAATTTTTCTCAATATCTGGTTTAATAATGCCCAGAGCTGCTGCAAGGAGTATTGATGAGAACTGGATATCATTATTGCCTATTCCTGGAATATTAACGCTCATGGCATTTTTTATTAAATTACGACTAGCAATTACTTGCACACGAGTTACTAATCCTTGGTCAGTGTGTTTGCTGGCAAGAGCTGTGGCATAAGTAATGGTGATGGGTTCTGTGCACCCCAGTGATTTTACGAGTTCCTCGTTTAAAATTTTAATAAATTTAGATTTTTCCATTTCCATTCCCCTTTTGATAATCTATAGATATCTTTATATACTTAAACTTTTACATTATAATTGTACATTAGTAAAATGTGGAAATTTACTAGAACTTACATTGATTAGAATGTGGAAAAAAATTAGTGAGATATTGGGTGCATACTACTAATATGGTAAGGTGAATCTTTATTATTGAGATTCAAAGACTAAAAAGGAGTTTTAACATGTTAATAGAGTTGTTAGTTGCACTTTGTGCTTTTTGTTTGGTTTATCTGATGGTCAGTGTATTTTTATGCTGCAAAATGTGGAATGTTCTCCATCAGCATGTTTCCCATCAGTCTGAAGATATTTATGATTTTAATGTCCAATCTAACTCTGATAAAATGAGAGGTCATGGCAAAAGCAGAATTTAATTTTATAAGGAATATTTAGTTTGTTTTTTTGTGTTTTCATTAAAAATTGGTGTTTTCATTAAAAATAGAAAATATGGGGGATGAATTAATTAGGGGATGTTTTATCAAATTCTAAACACAATTCATCTCCTTTAGAATACACCATCAGTTTTACATCTGATTTGGAAAATTTAGACATTAAATTTGGAAGTAAATCAAAAAATGCTGAGTATAATTCTTTATTAGTTCTATCAGTAGACACGTATATTTTGTTTTGCCCAATATCAATGTTCAATGGTTCTTCAATATCATATTCTTTAAAAAGAGCTTTTTTGATTGGTTCATCGTTTTCCTGGATGTAATTGGTAACATCGGTGTAAACATCTTCAAAATCCATAAAACGAGTTTTATCCACTTTATGTTTATGAAGTGCCATTTCAATGTTGGCTTTTATTTCTCTATCCTTGTATGGTTTCATTATATAACCATAAGGACAGGTATCAACGGCTCTTTTTATAATTTCATCATCGGCATAGGCGGTTAAGTAAACAATGGGCACATCCTGCAGATCGTTTATAATTGCAGCAGTTTCTATCCCATCTATTTCCCCTTTAAGCACGATATCCATGAGAACCAGATCTGGTTCATTATTTTTGGCATTTTCAATGGCATCCTCACCAGTGGAAACAGTTCCAGTCACGGTGTAACCCAATTTTTCCAGTTTCTTTTTTAAGGATAGAGCCAGGATTCTCTCATCTTCCACAACCAGTATTTTAGCGGACATTACTTCACCTTTTTAGATACTTCTTTTAGGTGTTATTAATTCCAGACAGATCTGCTCCCCTTTAGGGTAAATAGTGGCGGCCCCCCCATAGGCTTGTATAAAGTTTTCAACCACTTTACTGAGCACGGCAAACACTCGGTCGTTATCTTTATTTACACAAAGATATGTCTTTTTGAGGCCTACATCTAAATTAAAATCCTCTAATTCATCCATAATTCGTGTACCAATAACTGATTCTCGGATGAACTTTTCCTTTTCTTTTAAAAATTTATCCACTTCACCGAAAATATCTTCATCAATTTTTCTGTTAGGTTCAGTTCCTGCCATATTCTTAACCCCTTTACTTTTTACCCTTAATCAATCAAAAATTTCTTTTTCATCCACATCAAGTTCTTCTATTTGCTTTTTACACCACGTGTAAAGGGCTTCTTCAGCAGCACGGGACATTTTCCCCTGTTTTTCACCATAAGATATTCTGGCCATTCTTCTAAATGCTATTTCCAACTCATCTGATATGCACAGTGTAATACAACCCATGGAAATCCCCATCATTTTTTTTACAATAAATTAATGTTATACTTTAAAAATTAAAAATTAAAGTATATATTTCTTGGGGTCATGATTTACAAAAATATCTAACCTCAGTATATCCCATTTTAACCTCAGCATATCCCATTCATCATCATGGAAAGCCTTTTTCTGGTGATCATAAGAATTAATGAGGCTAAAAGAGACATAACCACAAAGATCATGAAAAAAGAGGTAACCCATCAATGGGTATTCCCAGTATCACTGGGATTGGTTTAGCTGGATCAGGGTATAAACTGCTTAAAAGACCGGCAATTATGTTGGATGCTGCTGAGGAAAGGAACCATACCCCCATAAGTAAACAGGCAAATCGTTTGGGGGATAGTTTGGACACCATGGATAACCCAATGGGAGATATGCATAGCTCACCTAAGGTCATCATGAAGTAAACTCCCACCAGAAAAAGGGGACTTACCAAAGTATTCCCGGCATCAATCATTTGAGCAGCAGGTAAAAGGATCATAAATCCCATTGAAAGTAACACGAGGCCTATGGCCATTTTTGTAGGTATGGATGGTTCCCATCCTTTTTTTCTAAGTTTTGGCCACATTATGGAGAATATGGGGGCAATTAACATTATTAAAAGGGGGTTGATGGATTGGAACCAGGGAGTGGGGATTGTAAAACTGTGCAGTGCACTAATAACCCGATCCACATTCTGATTGGCAAAGAAAGTTAATGATACTCCGGCCTGCTCAAAAGAGGCCCAGAAAAAGATTACAAAAAATGCTAAAATAAAGATAACTGCTATCCTCTCTTTTTCCACAGGGGTTAAAGATTCAGAGGAACACTTTTTATCCCCTTGAGCTGGTGCAGGTTTAGAGCCAACGTTTTCCCCTTCTGGTGTTACCAGATACCTGTTTTTTGAAACCAGGAAAACAACCAGGCCAATGATCATACCTATACCCGCGGCCAGGAAGCCATACATAAAATCAGAGGGGTTTCCTGTATCTCCCAGTGTTCCCACAATCAGTGGTGAAATCAGTGCACCCAAATTTATCCCCATATAAAAAATGGTGAAAGCAGAATCCCGTCTACTATCATTTTCAGGGTACAGAAAACCAACCATGGATGATATGTTTGGTTTAAAGAATCCGTTTCCCATTACCAGTAAAAATAATCCTCCCAAAAAGAAGATGGTCTGATTGTTGAAGATGAAAAATGAATAGGTGGCACTGGAAGCTGCGGAGGGAGAGTAAAAATAACTACTCAAAGCCAGTGAAAACTGGCCTAATGCCATTAAAATTCCACCCACAACTATGGATTTCCGGTTTCCCCAGTATCTATCTGCCACATATCCTCCTAAGAGTGGGGTTAAATAGACCAGTCCAGTGTAATATCCGTAAATCGTTGATGTTAAAGAAGTGTTGTACAGGAGAGCTTCAATCATGTACAATGATAGAATGGCTCTCATACCGTAGTAACTGAAACGCTCCCACATTTCAGTAAAAAACAGCACATATAATCCTTTAGGATGATTTAGAATTATTTCATCCCCTTGATATTATTTAATAAGTTTATAAGTGTGGCAACCAGTTTACTCCTTGAAAATATAGTTTTAGGATTATTTTCAGTGTCATATTGGCGTAATTGGCTGTTCTTCATGCCATAAGCAAAGTAGACAATTAACCCTATAATTAAACTAACTGTGAATCGTTGGAGGGTTGTGGCTGAAAGCTGAAATATTAGGAAAACGCAGAATATTATGGAAAGAACTGGAATTACTGGCACAAAGGGGCATTTGAATTTTCGGGGAATATCTGGTTTTTGGATTCTAAGTATAATTATGGACAGTGCCAGAAAGATAAAAGCAGACAGCGTACCAATGTTCACCAGTTCAATAATGGTGTTAAGGGGGAAAAATGCAGCAATAAACGAGGCAATGGCCCCCACAATTAAAATGGAACAAACTGGGGACTGGAAGTTTTTATGCAGTTTGGAGAATATCCCGGGCATGAGACCGTCACGGGACATGGAATAAAAAATTCGGGTCTGACCGAATAAACTGGTTAACAGCACTGATGTAAGTCCGAATAAAGCTCCAAAAGAAACAATGGGTGCTATCCATGTGACTCCAGTACTATTGAGTGCAAATGTAACTGGTGAAGAAGTGTTTAACAGGTTATATGGAACCATTCCATTCAAAACTGCGGCCACAGCTATGTAAAGAATAGAACTGATGATCAAGGATCCGATGATCCCAATGGGCATGGTTTTCTGTGGATTTTTCGTCTCTTCAGCTGCGGTTGAAACGGCATCAAAACCAATGTAGGCAAAAAATACCATGGCTGCTCCCTGGAGCACGCCACTAAAACCATATGGCATAAATGGATGGTAATTGGCAGGATTTATGTGATTTAATCCCACCAGAATAAACAGCATGATTATGATCAGGTTCACCGTCACAATAACTGCGTTGAAACGGGTGCTTTCCTTGACTCCCAGTACCAGGATCCCGGTTAACAACAGAACTATAAACAATGCCGGTAAATTAATGATACCAGTGCCTGGAGGTGATGTGATTACAGTTGGTAGAATGATCCCACCGGTCTTTAAAAGTTCCATTGTATATGCTGACCAACCCACTGCCACTGCAGAAGCAGAAATCAGGTATTCGTACATCAACACCCAACCGATCATCAGGCCCATATTTCTCCCATAGCAACATAGGTATAAGTGTAAACACTTCCGGATATGGGGATCATGGATGCAAACTCTGCATAGCACAGTGCAGTAAAGATACAGGCAATTGCAGATATAACAAAAGATAGAACCAGGGCCGGTCCTGAATATTCTGCAGAAGCTACACCAGTAACTATGAATATTCCGGCCCCTATAATACATCCCAAACCCATTATTATGAGGTTTAATGGACCAATAGTTCTTTTTAAAGAATTTTCATCCTTATCCTCATCCAACAAATCGTTAATTGGTTTCCTGCCAAAGATATTCCTTTTCACTTTCACACCAATGGAGTCATCATTTGATCCTATTTTCCGAAGGAGGAGTCGACAGGGGGAACATCTTCAACTTCATCTGGTTCTAAAAAGTTATCCTGCTCTTTTTTAGAGTTTTTATATCTTCGATAGCTAAAATAGAATAATAAACCCATTACTGTCCAAATTGCAAATATTTTAATGGTTAAATGAGTTAATTGAGTTATAAGGGCTAAACACGCAATAATTGAAAGTACTGGCACTACTGGGACCAGTGGGCACTTGAATTTCCGTGGTATTTTTGGATGTGTTTTTCGGAGGATTAGTACGGATAAAGCCAGAAAAATGAATGATGAAAGGGCAGCAATGTTAACCAGTTCAAAAATGTCATTTAAAGGTAGTAAACCCGACACCAAAGCAGTAACCACCCCCACTATCAGTATACTAATTGCTGGGGATTTGAAGTTAGGATGTACTTTGGTTAATTTTTTAGGTAAGAGTTCATCCCGAGACATGGCAAAAAGGAGGCGAGGAACCACAAATAAGCTTACCAAAATCACAGTGGTCAAACCGGCAATGGCGCCAATGGTAACAATGGTGGTGGCCCAGTCAACTCCCACGTACTGGAGTGCCATCATTACTGGTGCTTCACAGCCTTTAAACATGCTGAAGGGCACCATCCCATTCATCACTGCGGTGACCAGAATGTAAATAATTGAGCAGATGGCCAATGATCCAATGATTCCGATTGGCAGGGCTTTCTGGGGATTTTTGGTTTCTTCTGCTGCTGAAGCCACTGTGTCAAATCCAATGTATGCAAAAAATACCATAGCTGCCCCCTGAAAAATTCCTGAAACGCCATGTGGTGCAAATGGATGATAGTTAGCAGGGTTAATGAATTTAAATCCCACTACAACGAATAATAAGATGATTGCCAGTTTAATGAATACAATGGTGGCATTAACTCGTGTACTTTCCTGTGCCCCTAAAAGTAAGATGCAACTTATAAGAATTACTATTAAAAATGCGGGTAAATTGATTAATCCGGTTCCGGTGAGTGGGGAACAGGTTAAAAATGAAGGTAAATTGATTCCCATGGAACTTAAAAATCCTACGGTATAGGAAGACCAGCCAATTGCCACTGCAGAGGCTGCAATTATATACTGGAGGATCCCGGTCCAGCCCACCATCCAGGCCCATAATTCTCCCATGGTGATCTGGGTATACGTATAAACTCCTCCGGTTATTGTGACGAGTGAGGCCATTTCAGAATAGCACAGTGCAGTGAGACTACATGCAATGGCTGCAATTACAAAAGAAAGTACCAAGGATGGTCCTGAAGTGGCGGAAGCTATACCAGTTACTATAAATATCCCTGCACCAATGATGGCGCCAATACCCATTATTATCAAACTGATAGGTCCTAAAGAGCGTTTAAGTTTTTCTTCAGAACTGTTACAGTGCAAACATTCCTCGATATCCTTTTTTTTAAAAAGACCGCACATTTATATCACATTCATTATCATCCTTTTGGATTTTTTCAAGAATTTTTTGAGCATTATTTTTTAAAAAAGGGTAATCGAGATTTTTTTGATGATTTAACATTTATCGCTGTTTTTTTGTTGTAAATGGCCCTAGATCATGCTCATGGAGAAAATAGCCTGGAGAATTATTGCCATTGTCTTTAATTCTTTAATCATCTTATAACACGCATAACTTTTAATGTTCCAAGTAAAAATTAAAAGTTTAAATATATAAAGTTATCGTAATACTCTCAGCTAATTCAACCTACAAAAAGGTATTCATAAGGAATTTTAACAAAAAAAAGACCATATTATGTCATAAAATAATTTTATTATATTATAATTAAATATAAATTGATATCAACTGCAATTAAGCGCTTAAAATTTAAAAAAAGTAATTACATCAAAATATGATCTTTATAATTGTTTTAATTTTATTATATTGCTGTCAGACTCAATTTCATTAGCATTATGGGTAACAACAATGATAGTTTTATCACTTTTGAGATCATTAATCACGGCGTGGATTGCATCCCTTGAATCCGCATCTATGGAGCGAGTTACTTCATCCAAAAGTAAAATAGGTGAATTTTTCAAAACAGCCCTGGCCAATGCGATTTTTTGTTTTTCACCACTGGAAAGCATTATCCCCTCTTCCCCTACCTGAGTCTCGTACTTAAGAGGAGTGCTTTCTATGAAATCATGAATCTTAACCAGTTTCGCAACGCGAATAATATCCTCCTGTGATGCATCCAGGTTACCAATTCGAATATTCTCATAAATTGACTCATCAAAAAGGTACGGTTCGGAAAATATCATTGAAATATTCTCAATAAGACTGTCCCTTTTAAGTTCACCAATCTCCTGGTTGTCAATTGTAATACTTCCTTTATCTGCAGGGTAGAGTGAGCAGATCAGCTTAAGGATGGTGCTTTTCCCGGTACCGTTTTCACCGACAATGTAATTTAAGCCCTTACTGAAGGTGGTGTTAAAATTTTTCAGGATGTAACGGTTGTTATAAGAGAACCAAACATCATTAAACTCTATAATTCCCTCTTTAAGGATGAGTTCTTTGTTTCCTGCAGATCCCTTGTCAATGTCCAGTATCTCTTTTAAACGATCAAAAGCAGGTAGGGAACTTTTATAAGATGTCCATAAACTGGATAACTGCGAAATAGGAGAAAAAAAGATGGAAGTGTAAGATAAAAAAGCAGTGAATGTCCCTAAACTTATAGTTCCATCCATTACCATGTACCCCCCAAAAATAATCAGTAGAACAACCGGCACTCCCAGTATTAGAGAACTCAGGGAAGAGTTCAGGGCGGAAGTTTTAGTGTAATTCAGGGAGACTCCATAATAATCATCCATCTGTTTCTGGAACCGGTTGTTTGACCAGGATTCCAGATTAAAAACTTTAATTAAGGGGATTATGCCAAGATTTTCCTTTAAAAATGAATATACTGATGCATTTATGTCTAAGAATCTTCTTTGGAGATTTTCCATTCTCCTACCAAATATGGATGAGGAAATTGCGAATAACACAACTGGGGTCATGATTATAAGCGCTAGCTGGTAATTCAAGGATAGCATTATGATAAATGGAATGATTATGCTGCTTATATTCATGAAAAACTGGGGAATTATGCGGATGGGAATGTTTATGGCAATTTGAGTGTTACTCATAATCCTGGTTATAAGATCCCCCACCTTAAAGTCGTGGGTATCCTTTAAAGAGGCCAGTTGGATTTCATTAAAAGCATTTTCTGATACTTCCTTGAGCAAAACTAACTGTAACTTACCGGCAACATAACTGTTAAAGTAACTGGCAACAGCAGATACCACGTACATCACTATGATCCCTAAGATGATATAGAAGAATAAACTGATGTTTCTACCTACAAAAACATCATCTACCAGAGCTTTTATCAACAAAGGACTAATAAAAGAGAATAAAAGCGTAAAAAAGCTTAAAAATAATATCAGTGCCAGAGTTAAAATATGTTTCCTGATAAATTTGTAGAAAAAGAATTTAAAACTCTCTTTTACCATAGATGACACTTAACCTTATAGCTTATTAATTTTTTACTTCAATTGCTTCCAGATACATGATGAAGTATGGAAAGAAGTACTGAAATATTATATTTTTATATTTAAAATAGGGGTGGTTAGAAAAAATTTAATTCAAATTAATTCTTTAATTTAGTGTAAATTTATTTAATTATTTTAATTATTAGAATTATTCAATTTTTAATATTAAATTACCATTAAATCAGTTAAATTAGTTTAATGGAAGATCTACATAAAATGTGGTGGTTTAGCAGCCATATAGGGAGGTTGTGTTTGTATCTTTGAGGATTTAACCCTGTTTGGCGTAGATCTTCCAATAAAATTAATGTATTTACCAGCCGGTGAATGGACACCACCATTTTCCGTAGGAAGGACAGTCGGTTCTGTCGCATAACGCTCCTGTTGTGGCAACGTCTGTTGTTCCTGTTATTTTACAGTTTACTGGTCGAGTTTCACTTTTTATGTTTCCTATTCCAAATAATTCATCCATTTTTATCTCCCCTTTTACATTTTACACTTTAAATTAATATGTAAAAGTTTAATTATTTAAACTTTTCTATATGGTGATTCTGTTAAGTTAATGATGATAAAAATAATACGATTATTTGTAAGTTTATGTTTTCAATGTAACAATGTTTCATCCAAGAAAGTGAGAGACATATATTTCTACTGAAGATGAAATATTATCGTTTTTATCAAAAGTTATTTAATGGGGTTAACTTTATATAAACATTTCATGTATAAACAAATAATGAAAATAATAGTTGGATTACTTCTCAAATGAAGTCACCCTCTAAATTTATCAATTCAAAAATAATAAATTTTGAAAATGGGGAATAATATGTCAGAAGCAATAAAAATCGGGAACGAATTAATTGAACTTAAAGAAGGGTACATAACTGATTATATTTCAGGCAATAAGTGTGAAAGCTACGCCTGAAGAAGTTGAAGCTGTACAAGTTTTTTCAAGACAATTAGTTGAAGATTATGGTTATGATAAAAATCAAATCCAAACAAGACCCCAATTTAGAGTTAAAGCAAGACCATCTGATAGAAAAAAAGAGTACCCTGTTGATATTGCTGTTTTTTCAAACGAAATGAAAAAAGACGACGATTTATGTATTATAGTTGAATGTAAATCAGAATCAAGAAGTGATGGAATAGGTCAGCTAGAAGATTATTTAAGACTTTCAAGAGCCACATTAGGAGTATGGTTCAATGGCAATGAGAGGATATTCCTTCTTAAATACGAAAAAGCGGGAAAGGTGTTATTTGAAGAGATACCAAATATACCAATGAAAGGACAGAGAATAGAAGACATAGGAAAATTTAAAAGAAAAGATTTGAAATCCACACATAACTTAAAATCAATTTTTAAATCTATTAGGAACTTTTTAGCAGGGAATACTGTTGGAACTACTAGGGATGAAGAGTTAGCAAAGCAAATAATAGATCTTGTTTTATGTAAGTTATATGATGAAAAATTCACAAAACCCGATGATATTGTTGAATTTAGGGCAGGGATAGGGGAATCTCCAAAAGATGTTTCACTAAGAGTTAAAAAACGATTTGATGCAGCTAAATCTGTTTATAAAGATATTTTAGGTGCTAAAGATACTATTGATTTAGATGATAAATCCATTACTTATGTTGTAGGTGAACTTCAAAATTACTGTTTAATGGATGCCGAAAGAGATGCAGTTGGAGATGCGTTTGAAGTTTTTGTACAAAAAGCACTGAAGGGAGGATCAGGCCAGTTTTTTACACCAAAAAATGTTGTAAAAACAGCTGTTGAAATTTTAGATCCTAACATCGATGACAAAATAATAGATCCTGCTTGTGGGTCCGGCGGATTTTTAGTCGAATGTCTAAGACATCTTCATGAAAAAATAGAAGAAAAGGGCAAAGTTTATAATTGGTCCGAAAAACTTGTCGATGAAGAAAAAATAGCTAAAGCAAACAGTAATTTAAAGGGTATAGAAAAAGATGATTTTCTTAGTAAAATATCCAAAGCATACATGATAATAATGGGAGATGGGAGGGGGGGGATATTTTGTGATGATTCATTAGTAAATCCTAATGATTGGAAAAATAAAACAAAAAGTGGCGTACAGTTGGGCACTTTTGATATTGTTCTTACAAATCCCCCATTTGGGAAAAAAATATCAGTTAGTGGAGAAAAAAAGCTTTCCCAATATGCATTAGGTCATAAGTGGAGTAAAAATAAAAAAACTAATATTTGGACTAAAGGGAAGATTAAAATTAAGGAAGCCCCCCAAATACTTTTTATTGAAAGATGTTTAGACTTATTGAAAGATGGGGGAAAATTAGGTATAGTATTACCTGATGGAGTATTAAGTAACCCTAGTGATGCATATATTATCCAATATTTGATGGAAAGAACAGAATTAATTGGCCTCATAGATTTACCAAAGAGCACTTTTCTACCTTACACTCCAACCAAAACACATCTTTTATTTTTAAGAAAAGCAAAGAATCCTAAAAAAAATTATGAATTTTTCATGAGTTATGCAAAAACTTGTGGACATGATAAAAGAGGGAAAGAAGTATTCAAAGATGAAATAAGATCAATACCTAACTATTTAGATAAACTGGGTGAAACAAAAAAAACGAGTCATTTGGGCTTTAAAATGAATATTAAAGATGTTGAAAACAGAATATTATTACCAAAATATTATAATCCTGATTTAGAAAATGAGTTAGAAAAATATGAAAAATCTGGAGAATTTACAGTCAAATCTTTTGGGGAATTACAAGATGAAGGAATAATTAAAATAATGAGGGGAAATGAAATTGGGAGCGAAAATTATGGTACTGGCCCCATACCTTTTATCAGAACATCAGAAGTTGCGAATTGGGAAATAATTGCAGATCCTACTCATTGTGTTCATGAAGATATTTATGATTTATACAAAAATAAACAAGAAATTAAACCAGAAGATATTTTAATTGTCAATGATGGGACTTACTTGATGGGTAGAAGTGCTATGATCACCGACATTGATACTAAAATCATTATACAAAGCCATTTTAAAAAAATTACCGTTTTGAAAAAAGATAAGTTATCCCCCCATTTATTATTGGCTTTAATTGGCTTAGAGATAGTACAGCGCCAAATTGAATCCAAATCATTTAGACAAGGAACAATTTCTACATTAGGTAATAGAATATTAGAAGTAAAAATACCAATTCCTAGAACAAAAAAAGAACAAAAAAAGATTAGTAATGTTATTGAAAGGATAATAACAAAAAAAAGAGAAGGAAAACTTATTTCTCAAAATTATAAAGTACTAAATAAGTCTGAAAATTTAATGGGAATTATAAATAAAGGAAGAATAGGGAATTTAAATTAATTTTTTATTTCATTCTTTAGATTTTATTTTCCATTTTGTAGCTAAATCAATAAGACTTTCCCATCTATTATCTAAGTCCAGATTTATCCCTGCAGCTTCGGCAGGAGTTTTACCACCTAAGGCACTATGGGGCCTTAAAAAGTTATAGTATACAAACCAACCGTCTAACATTGCTTCGGTTTTTTCATAGTTATCCATGCCTCTCCGTGCTCTTAGCATGTCTTTTAATGTTCCATGAAGTCTTTCAACTTTGTTTTGGTGTACTCTCCCATTTATTCCAACATTTTGAACTAAATCAACTCTGTTACATCGTTTGTTGGAGTAAAAAGCTTTCTTGAATCCTTTACGGTATGCAAAGCAACCATCCGCATAAATGATTTTTGGTTTTTGGAGTGCTCTGTTCCGAGCATCCATGAAAAGTTTTGTACTGTCTTTGATAGTTCTAGTATTTGATAAATGTTCAGCTACCATGAATCTAGTTTCGGCATCTATGATTTCCCAGAACCATTTTTGTTGTCCTTTTATTTTGATAGCTGTTTCATCGGTGTGCCAAACATCACTTAAATCAGCTTTGAGGGTGTCGACGTATTCTTTTACTAGTACAGAGTATTTTGTTATCCAGTTGTGGATGGTTACTTGTGATACTTTGACTTTGAAGAGGTAACTGATTTGTCTTTGGATTTTACGTACACTAAGACCATCATAGTATAAGTCCATTGAGACGGCGATGATGTGTTTTTTGTTTCTCATTCGTGCAAAATTATCGTTGTTGATGAATTGTTTTCCACATTCTTTGCATTTATAGCGCTGTTGGTTGTTTACTTTGCCATTTTTGACAATTTGTGAAGATCCACAATTTTTACACATCATCTTTTTCACCCTCTATATTATAGTTGGTTTTAATAGTATATATAATTTTAGGTCTAAAAATAGGTAGATATATAGGTATATAGAAAGGTATACAGATAGGTATATAGAAAGATATATAGAAAAATATGAATATATTTATATATAATAATCGACCTATAATTAGACATGGCAATTAAAGTAAAATTGTACTCAGACAAACAAGGTAAACAATTCAGGATAGCACTACCTAAAAAAATCATAGAATTACAAGGATATAAACACAAAGACGAATTTGAACTAGAAATACATGGAAAAGACATCATACTCAAAAAGGTGGAATAATGGTATCCAAAGATGTTGAAATGTTAGAAGATATGCTAACCTCACTTGTTGATCTGTTAGTCGAAAAGGGCCTTATCACTCAAGAAGAATATGAGGTCAAAGTAAGGGCTATGTTGGAAGAGTCCGAAGGGCTAACACGTTTTGACGATTTAGACGACAAATAATCATTTAAATTTAAACGTGAAACATTGACTTAATTTTACTATTTTTATATTATCATCATTAACTTAACAGAATCCTATATGGTTGGTTTCAAGTAGCCCTGATATTTAATAAATAGGAGTTAAATATAATGGAAAAGGAGATATAAATCGATTAATACTGTTAAATTTTAATCTAAGGGGATAATCATGGAACAATGGTATCAAAAACTTTTTAACAACTATGCTTGTAAATATGAACAGGAATCATTCACCCAGGGAACAATAGGGGAAGTTGATTTTCTAGAATCTGAAATTAATCATAATAAACACTGTAAAATACTGGATGTGGGCTGTGGAACGGGTAGGCATGCCATTGAACTGGTCAAAAGAGGATACCGGGTCACAGGTGTTGATCTATCTGAAAATATGCTGGCTAAAGCCATGGAACAGGCAGCAGAAGCTGGAGTGGAAATAGATTTTCTAAAAGCAGATGCCAGAAACCTGCCATTTCAGGATGAATTTGATCTGGTCATCATGATCTGTGAAGGTGCATTTCCACTCATGGAAACCGATGAAATGAACTACCAAATCCTGGAAAGTGCAGCTGGTACTTTAAATAAAAACGGAGGAAAGTTAATATTCACCACTCTAAATGGACTATTTCCACTATTTCACTCGGTTAAGGATTTTATAAACTCCAATTCTTCTCAAGAAAATCGTGAAAACAATTTTGACCTTTTAACCTTCCGGGACCAATACCAGCTGGAAATTAAGGATGATGATGATCAGAAAATGTTGTTAAACTGTAACGAACGCTACTATGTACCATCAGAAATTACATGGCTACTGAAATCCCTGGGTTTTAGTAAAATAGGTATATATGGATGTAAACTGGGGGAATTCAGTCGTGATGATTCTCTGAGTACTGAAGATTATGAAATGCTGGTTATAGCTGAATATTAGAATTGCCAGTAATTGTTCATGTCAAAATTGCATTAGATGAATCTTTGCGGCACATATTGGTTTAGGGTCCACAGGGGTCATCATAATATTATTTTTTGAATATTTTTCTTTTTTTCATCGTGGAAGAGACTTTTTAGTGCGTTTAAATCATTTTTGAGGAGAACATATTCGTTTTAATAATCCTGTCTAAAACTATAAATAGTACCTTGCATTATACAGTACCTTGTAAGATGCAGTGATGATCATGAACACTCAATTTAAAAAAGGCGTACTGGAACTTTGTGTTCTGGTTCTCCTTGACAGAAAAGACTGTTACGGTTACGAGATGGTGGATGAAATCTCGAAGAACATTTCTATTTCCGAGGGAACCATCTATCCTCTTCTTAAAAGGTTAAAAAAGGAGAAGTTTGTGATTTCATACTTAAAAGAGTCCCAAAACGGCCCGCCTAGAAAATATTACCGGCTAACTGAATTGGGAAAAGGAAAAAAGGAAAAATTAGTTGAAGAATGGAGAAACTTCTCTATAGGTGTGAATAATTTATTGAATTTTGAAATTACAAATAATTCGGGGGCTATTAAGGATGAATAAGAAAGAATATCTTGACCAACTCAGCAAACTTCTGAGAACACTTCCAAAGGAGGACAGAGAAGACATAATCTCCGATTACCAGGAGCACTTTGCAATTGGTTTGGAAAAAGGTAGAACTGAAGAAGAAATTTCAAGGGCACTTGGAAACCCTAAAAACGTTGCTAAACAGATTAAAGCAGATAATATGGTTAAAAAAGCTCAAGATAAACCATCAATTGGCAGCATAATTGGGGCAATACTGGCAACAATGGGATTAGGTCTTTTTAATCTGATATTTGTAGCAATACCTGTCCTGGTGGTTGCAGTAATTATATTGATCTTATTTGTGGCCGGAATTATTATTATCTTTACAGGGATATATTGGGTTTTAGTACCCTTTTTACATCTTATTATTCCTCAATTAGCTATCCCTACCTTTATCAATTCGCCAGGTAATGAAATTTTGAATATTCTGGTGGTAGTATTAAGTGGAATCGGCATGACAGCTGGAGGAATTATTTTAGTAGTGTTAATGGCGTACATTACTAAATGGTTCTATGAATTAATGATCAAATACCTGAAACTGAATTTAAGAATTATTAAAGGACGAGATAGGGATTTTTAAAATGATAAATTGGAATAGGAGGTTAGATCTATGAGAAAATTTCTTTGGGAGTTACTGGCCGGTACTAAAGGTGGATTGAACCGTGCTAGGATCATAGATGAGTTAAGAAATAGACCTTATAATGCAAATCAGCTCGCTGAAAGGCTTTCTCTTAACTATAAAACCATAAAATACCATATTGAAGTTTTAGAGAAAAATGGTATAGTGACTTCCACAGGTAAAGGATATGGTGCATTATATTTCCTCTCAGATAAAATGGAAGAAAATTTCGACATTTTCCTGAAGATATGGGAAGAATTTAGTGGATCTAATGCTAATGTTTATCATATGGGGGATAATGTTCCAGCAGGAGTAGTTCATCACTGAGTATAAGTATGGAAATCCGTAAACCTATTTTTTTTCTTATCAATCTTCAGTATTTTTGATCTTTTAACAATGTCTTAATTTACTTTAGTTTTAACTTTAAGTCTTTTTTAATGACCTTAATTTTCAGTTTTTTTAATAGCCTTAATTTTCAGTTTTTTTAATAGCCTTAATTTTCAGTTTTTCAATGGCCAGTTTAGTTAATTTTTCAGTCTTAATGCAGGTATAGTAAACTTTTAACTTTCACATCTTTGATAGAATTTTAGTTTTAACTTCCAATTCATTCTTAATTTCCTAAGTTTAAAATAATTGAAATCTTTTTACATTTTTTAACTATCTAAATGACTGATTTTTATAAATAACAAGACTTTTTGATGATTTTTTCCATTTGAATTATTTTTTTTGATCATATTTTTCTTATTAGGGGTGAATTTGGGTGTAATTTTTAGGAAATTAAGGGTGAAATAGAATTAAAAACGGGGGAATTAGGACTAAATTCTGGAATAACTATTTTTAAAGGTTTAAACTACTATTAAATTAACAGATAACGAGAAATTATTCAAAAGGAGGTAATCTTGAAAGTTTGGGTATAATAAAGAATTTCTAAAGATGTTGCGTCCCGATGAAAGTGGAGATTTAGGATTTATAAAAAAATATATAAATTCGCTTTTTACCGCCTCATATAATCCTGCTAGAGGGACATTGAACTTATGAATAAATATGTGATAAATTGTTTTAATGGATTAAATAGCTTTAAAATCTATTTAAATTTCATATAGTCTCATATAACAAAATCTAGGTCAAATATCTTGGCCTTATTGTTATTCTATTATTTGGACTATTATTTGGAGGTGAAATGATGGATCTCTATAAATTGGCATTAAACAACATTAGAAGAAGAAAACTCAGAAGTGCCCTGACCATGCTGGGGATAATAATCGGTGCCGCAATGCTCATGGTGCTTTTGGGGCTAACTGCCGGGACAACCACGGCTATTAAAGATGAAACAAATGCTTACATGTATGATATAGCAATTTCTCCAGAATCTACCTCTGGAAATTATTTAATGGATAGTCAAACCATATCCAAGGTAGAGAAACTGTCAAATCTTCACGATTTCCGTGAAGTAACTGCTTTCTCGGAGGATATGAATAGCACCAAACTGTTTTTCGAGGGAGTCAATAACTGGAAGGATGCTAAAATAATAAACGGAACGCAAGGTGTTGTGGTTAACCAGGAAGCGGTTCAAAAGTTAGGTTATGGTATTGGAAGTAAAATAACAGTCAAAGGCAAGGAATTAACTGTGACTGGAATATCTAAAGAAGCACAGGCGCCTTACGTTTACATAGACCAGACAACAGCCAGGCAAATGGCTGGTGATCAGGTAGCTGTTATCTATGCCAGTACTGATGGAGACCCAAAAACCGTTGCTGATCAGGTTAAAAAACAGGTAAATGGAGTTTCAGTGGAGACCAAATCCGATAAGGTGAAGGAAATCCAGGAAATGGCTGATCAGGCCCTGCTATTCATGGGATTTATAGCCAGTATTGCCTTACTTGTGGGAATTATAAGTGTGATCAACACCATGCTAATCAGTGTCATGGAACGAACCAGGGAACTGGGAGTATTAAAAGCCATTGGTTTCACTAACTGGGAAATAAAAGGAAGTATACTCTTTGAATCAGGCCTTTTAGGATTTTTCGGAGGAGTTATCGGTGTAATCCTGGGAATTATTGGAATATACGGGGTTGCCAATGCACTGAAACTAGCCGATTATATTCCTGGAATGATGCCAATATGGTTAATTTTAGGAGTTATTGCCGGTGCTACAATCTTAAGCGTACTAGCAGGACTTTACCCAGCCACTAAAGCTTCAAAACTACAGGTTGTGGAGGCGTTAAGGAATGACTAATCATATACTTGAATTTAAAGATGTTTGGAAAACCTATCACATGGGTGATTCGGATGTAAATGCCCTTGCAGGTTTAAACCTGACCCTGGAAGAAGGTTCATTCACTGCAGTCATGGGGCCCTCTGGATCTGGTAAATCCACATTCCTGCACGTGGCAGGGATACTGGATACTCCTTCTAAAGGTTTATTCCGGATAAACGGAAGGCAAACCAGTGAATTATCGGTCAAAGAGCAGGCAATTCTTCGGAGAAATGAGATTGGATTCATATTCCAGAGATTCAATCTCTTGTCTCAGCTTTCTGCCCTGGAAAATGTCACTTTACCCATGATCAATGAGGATTCTGAAAAAGCTAAAATGATCTTAGATAAGATGGGCTTGCATGATAAGTACCATAAATTCCCCAACCAGCTTTCTGGTGGAGAACAACAGCGAGTTGCAATTGCCAGAGCTCTTATAAACGATCCTTCAATCATCCTGGCTGATGAACCCACTGGAGAACTTGATACTGTCAATGCCAATTCCATAATGCAGGTATTGCAGGATCTAAACCGGAATGATGGGGTGAGCATTGTAATCGTAACCCACAACCAGGCATCTGCTAATTTTGCTGATGAAATAATTCAAATGCAGGATGGTAAGATCAAAGTAGATGAAAAATAAAGTTTTTAATTGCTACTGGCAATTATTAACTTCTTTTAATTATTTTTTCTCTCTAATAAAGTCTGAATAAAAGATAATAGATCTGGATATCCTTCTTATAATCTTTACAATTTAAGTTTCAGGTTAAAATATGTATTTAAATACTAATTCATTAAATTCAGTCTTTAGCATGATTTCAGAGGTGATTTTCCAGGCAGTGCTAAATTCACCGCGCATATTTCAGTTTGCTATCATAGTAACCAGCGTTGCAAACATGATCTGTTTAACCATGATCATTCACATCTACTGGGGGCAGTACAGGGAAGTTAAATCAAAATTCACCCTTATTCTGGTACTGTTATTCTTACTGTTCATGGCACAGAACTTTCTTTTTACCGTTTATTTCTCATTATATTTGCCTAAAAATTGCATTAATGCAATTGTGCCTTTATTATTTTTGGGTTGTGAATTCATAGTTTTAACCCTATTTTTAAAGGTAGTCCTGAATGAAATCAGTTAAATCTTAATTTATTTAATATGGTGAAATGTATTTATGACACTGTATGTAATCATAATCAGTCATAATGATATTATTGGCCTTTTATGACGAATAAACATGCATATGGATGAACATAGAATGTTATTTTAGTTGTCGAAATCATAAATTTAACTAATAGTTTTGCTTAATGCAAGGAACTGTGTGATCTTATGAGAAAACTGCTCTGGTGGCTGATAGCTGGCTCAACAGGAGGGCCAAATCGGGCTAAGATCATCATGACATTACACCAACGTCCATATAATGCTAATCAGCTTTCAGAAGCTCTTAATTTAAATTATAAGACTGTAAGGCATCATATTAAAGTTCTGGAAGAGAATAACGTCATCACATCCGCGGGTAAGAAGAAGTACGGTGAAATGTACTTCCTTTCTGATGAGATGGAAAGAAATTACAACACATTTCAGGATATCTGGAAAGAACTGGGACAAAACTCAGTTGGAGAATAAGAATAACAAATTTTTAAGCAGTATAGATGGTTTAAGGATTAACACTGTATAAATGGTTTAAGGAGAAAAAATATGACTTTAGCGGAATATGGGCAGTTTGGTGGGGTAGTAATCTTTGTGGCAGTGGCAATTGGAATTGCAAACGTTTGCCTGCTCTTTGGATTATTGTATTCCTACTGGAAGACCTATTGTCAGGTTAAATCCCAATTTACAATAGGATTATTGTATTTCTCCACTTTCCTCCTATTCCAGAATATTTTATCCACCATATTCCTGGCATTACCTCTTTTCATGCCAATAGAATTCCATGGCTCAGAGATAAGCGGGCCCAGATTACCTTTATTTTTAATCAACATAGTCCAGCTCATCGCACTATCAATCCTCTTCAAAATTACTCGTGAATAGGTGATTTCAGAGCAGATTTTAGTGATGATTTTTTGGTTAGTGAATGTTAGATTTTAGTGAATTTGTGCATAATTTGTGCATAATTCTCCCCTCTTTAATGCCTGAATTCGGCATAATCATTTAATAATCAACTTAAATAAAAAATAACTATGTCGTACTTAAAGTTGATCCTAAAAAATCCCTTTAGGAATAAAACAAGAGGTGCCCTTGCAATTGTGGGTATTGCAATTGGAATCATGGTCATAGTGGCTCTGGGCATGGTCACTGGTGGCCTTAAAATGTCAACAACCAGCACCCTCAAAGCAGGAGCTGCTGAAATCAATGTAATGCAGACTGGTTCTGGTAACTTTGGATCAGGAAGGATCAATGAGACCCGTGTCACGGATTTACAAAACATGTCTGGAGTTAAGGAAACTGCCGGACTACTGAAGGCAACTAACACCTCTACCAGCGGATCATCAGTATCCACTAGTTCTACTGGGACATCTACTGGAACTGCCAGTGCAGGATCAGGGGGTCCAAATAGTTTCGGTGGACTTTCAGTAACCGGTATGAACCCGGATAAACTGAGCCTTGCAGGAATTGAGAACGTAACTGGATCGTTATACTCAACTAACAGTGAAAATGAAGTCATAATAGGCAAAACTGCTTCCACAAATCTTAATAAAACTGTGGGAGACACAATCAACTTATTCGGGAAAGATTTCACAATCACTGGAGTTTACGAGACTGGAAGCTTCATGACTGATGGTGGAGTGTTCATGTCCCTCACCACCCTACAGAACCTCACCAGCAACAAAAACACAGTGAGTACCATAGCGGTGAAGCTCAATGAAAATGCCAACACCACTGAGGTAAGTAAATCCATTGAAAATACTTATCCCAATGAACTGTCCACCACCACTGCCGAAGCAATGGCCAGCAGGATGAACAGTGCACTTGGCACCATAGATGCAGCCACATGGGCCATCTCCCTCCTGGCAATTATAATCGGTGGTGTGGGAGTGATAAACACCATGATAATGTCTGTTTTTGAAAGAACAAGGGAAATAGGTGTATTAAAAGCAGTGGGATGGAAAGAAAGGAGAATCCTGGGAATGATCCTGGGTGAATCAGTGGTTTTAACCCTCATCGCCGCAGTGGTGGGAACCATAATCGCAGTGGTGGGAGTGGTAGTACTACTGGCATTTTCCTTCGGAGGAACCATACAACCGTCCTTTGCACCGGAAATATTCCTGGAGGCATTCGTGGTTGCATTTGTAGTGGGAATAATCGGTGGATTGTACCCGGCATACAGAGCATCCCGACTATCACCAACCGAGGCGCTGCGCTATGAATAATCAATACTCTGAGGATGGAACTATGGATAATGATAAGAACATCATCGAAATCCACGATCTTAAAAAAAGTTACGATGATGGAACTATAAAAGCATTAAACGGTCTCAACCTGGAAGTGAAGAAGGGTGAATTTCTATCCATAATGGGACCCTCTGGTTCCGGGAAATCAACACTCCTCAACATGATCGGAGCCCTGGATGTGGCTGATGAAGGATCGATTCATGTGGCCGGTATTGACCTCATGAAGACCAAAGAACTGAGTAAATTTCGTTCCCAGGAGATTGGGTTTGTCTTCCAGATGCACAACCTGATACCGAACCTCACTATCCTGGAGAATGTGGAAATACCCCTGTATGAAACAGATTTATCCAGTGAACAGATGAGGGAAAGGGCAATGGAACTTTTAAAGGCAGTAGGCCTGGAGGACCGGATAGATCAGATACCTACCAAGCTCTCAGGTGGGCAGCGTCAGAGGGTGGCCATTGCCAGGGCACTGGTGAACCGCCCCTCCATAATCCTGGCCGATGAACCCACCGGGTCTCTGGACTCCCAGACTGGGGATGTAATCCTGAAACTCCTGCGTGACTTGCATGAAAAGGAAAATGTAACCCTGGTCATGGTAACTCATGAACCATACGTGGGAAAAATGGCTGAAAGGATTGTAAACGTGCTTGATGGGAAAATTAAGATTTAGTTAGATAACTAATTAGATTAAATAACTCGAGTGAAAGGTGAATTTCTGCCTCCAATGGAATTCACCTCAATTTTTTTATTTACAGTTCATGATTCATGGTTGATACAATGATAACCGGAGAAATTGGCTTAGCCCTGATTATTGTGGCAGTTGCCATTGGAATTGCGAACATTATTCTGTTACTGTTTTTACTCAAAACATACTGGAAAACTTATAAACAAATAAAATCAGGATTCACCATAGGTTTGGTGTATTTTTCATCCTTTCTCATCCTCCAGAACATAGTATCCACTATTTTCATTGCTTTACTACTTGTAATTCCTATGGATGTTCACATTTCGGAATTGCATGGTCCAAGACTCCCTCTATTTTTGATTAACCTGGTGCAACTAGTGGCACTATCTATACTGGTTAAGATAACCAGGGAATGAATCAAATAAATGATAATTAACTTACTTTTTCTAGAATTTAAATCATTTTTTATAGGATAATTAGCTCATTTTTTTTTAATTTAAGGATGATTTGTAAGGTAATTATTTTTAACATTGATATGGAAAAGATCTGGAATAAACCTGGAACTGATCCAGAAAAGAACTGGAAAAATATTTTTATTCTAAATAAATCTCATTTTAGCTAGGGATTGGTAAAAAAATATTTAATAAGGAGTTTTAATTTATTTCCTTGTTAATATGAATCCCCATATATCTAAACGCTAAAATGAGGTGTGTTATGAATTATGCAATTGAAACTGCCCATCTCACCAAAAATTACGGTGATTTTAATGCAGTTAATGATCTGGAAATTAAGGTCCCAGCAGGAAAGGTTTACGGTTTCCTGGGAAGAAACGGATCCGGAAAAACCACAACAATAAGAATGATAATGGGTCTCATAAGGCCGGATAATGGAAATGTTAAGATTTTTGGTCGTAAAATCGGTAGAAACCGCAGTCAATATCTGGCAGATATAGGGGCCATAATAGAAACTCCAGGATTTTACCCCAACCTCCCAGCCTATGAGAACCTGGAGATAACTGCCAAAATGTTCAAAGCCCCTGAAGAGCGGATAAATGAGGCACTGGAGACAGTTGGATTGAAGGGATATCCTGGTATTAATAATAAAAAAGTGGGAAAATTCTCTCTGGGGATGAAACAACGTTTAGGCATAGCCAATGCCCTCGTACATTCTCCCAGAATACTCATCCTTGATGAACCAACCAATGGTCTAGATCCTGCAGGAATCATAGAAATGCGGAAGCTAATTCGCCATCTCTCCCAATCCATGGGCATAACCATATTAGTATCCAGCCATCTACTCCTGGAAGTACAGCAGATCGCCGATTATATTGGAATTATTGATCAGGGGAAGCTGATTCAGGAAGGCAGTATCGATATTGTAAATGCCAATGAACAAAGCTTCCTGGCCTTAGAAACTGACAAATTACAGAAAACTGGTCAACTACTAAAATCTCTAGGTTTTGATTATGAAAAGATAGATACTGGGTTTAAAATATTCTGTAATCGTGAAGAAAATGTAATAATAAATAAAAAACTGGTGGATAATCAAATAAACGTTTACAACCTGGAATCAGTTTCTAAAACACTTGAAGAAAGATTTTTAGGAATTACAAACTCACAGGAGCTTGTAGTATGATAGATCTGCTTCAATCTGAATATAAGAAGTATAAAAACACTTATATTTACAGTTTAGGACTTTTAGGGATGATATCCCCGGTGATCCTCATTGCCATAGGTACCTTCATGGTAAGGGATGACCTGATTACTCAGGGAATTTATACCTGGCACTCCTTTTTTGGAAGGTTGGTAGCATTTTTTGTGTATTTAATTGGACCACTGCTTACTTCATTTATTGCAATAAGCGCGATTACACATGAATACCAGTCCCATACCATGGGAAATATGTTAACTACTCCATATTCGCGATTAAAAATTATTCTGGGGAAATTAGGGTATGTATCTCTCCTGGTAATTGGATTTTACGTTTGTGTGGCCGTAACTAACATCATCTGTGCTGTTATTTTGGGTTTCACTATAACTAACACGGAATTAATTGATTACACCAGTTATTTGATGCTGGCGGGGGTAACCACCCTGGTAATTGTGCCACTGGCACTGCTCTTAACTGTCGTATTCAGGAGTTTTATTCCCGCAATGATAATTTCAGTTGCAGGAACAATACCTAATTTCGCGGTTTATCACTGGGATAAGTGTTATCTATCGCCATGGGGTGTTCCGGAAGTAATAGTGTTAAAAGCAGCAGGATATTTAAATAATATAGACACTGTCTATCCGCTGATCTCTATTTTGGTATACGCGGGCTTGTTTATCAGTGCTCTTTTAATATACTTCCATTATTCCGACCAGTATTAAAGAGGGAGGCTTATTTTTTAAGCCTCTTAAATATCCAAATGGGAATGTGCAAACATAAATCCGATGACCTTAATATAACTCTAATAAAACATAGGTAAAATTAGGGTTTTTTAAAAAAGAGGTTAACATGAGACGGATGCTATGGTATTTGATTGCAGGCACCAGGGGTGGTGTAAATCGGGCAAAAATCATAAATTTCCTGAACCAGAGGCCATATAATGTTAACCAGCTTGCAGAAATGCTGAGTGTGGACTATAAAACTATAAGGTACCACATTGATGTTCTTGAAGAAAATGAAATAGTCACACCAGCCGGGGAGAAATACGGTACAATGTACTTTTTAACCAGTAAAATGGAAGAAAACTACCAGACTTTCTTAGAGATATGGGAAGAAGTGGTAAACAAATAATTTTCTAAAACTGACTAACTGTATAATAATTTATAAATAAAATCAATAAACGAAAGGGGCATAAAAATGGCAATAGCCAGTACAACAGATGTATTGACACTTTATATAGCAGCAATCATAGGAATAGGATGTGTTTGTCTTTTATTAACATTATTATACATTTATTGGCAAAATTACCGTGAAATAAAATCTAAATTTAACCTAGGATTTTTATTCTTTGCAGTATTCCTATTGTTCCAGAGTCTATTTTTAACTTTGAGCATACTGTTTCATGGAGGTTTTGCCCGTGGAACAGGAGTGCTTTTAATTATTAATAATCTGGCACTCTTTATCGCACTATCAATACTGCTTAAAGTCACCTGGTAATTAATTCCTTCTTTTTTTAAAGGGATGGTTAAGGAAATTAAAATTATGAATTTTTTATTTTTGATTATTAATTAGTCAGTTTCTTAATCCTTTTTTATCCATTAAAATGCGTCTTAATGCGCTATATCTAGCCGTTTAATGAGATAAATATGATTTTGGCTATTTTTTGAATATATAATCTGTAATATTATTTATTTGAATTTATTTAATAAAATCTTGAATAGATCTGGAATAAACCTGGAATCAATCCTGGATTAATCTAGTCTAGAATAGGATATAAACTTGAAATAACTATTTTTACTGATTATAAGATTATTATAATCATGGAATAAGAGAAATGGCCATGATGATAATCATGTCTTAATGTTTGGCTAAAAAGAGGTTAAATATTTAAAAATAAACATGGAGGAAATAAATGTCTAACTGGTTAATGAGTTTTAGAAATTTAAAAAGGCGTCGTTTACGCACAGTTTTCACAATATCGGGGATAGCGATTGGAATAGCTTTAATGGTGGTATTACTTTCCATGCTTAATGGTATGGATGTCAGGCTAACTGAACAAGTCAAGGGACTAACTGGAGCCGATCTTACAGTTTATAACTCCACCACTCAAAGTGGAGAAGGACAGGGACCTCAATCTATGGTAATTCAGCCTTACGATAATATAAATGAAGCAGATGCTGAAATTGTTAAAAATATTTCCGGGGTTGATGCAGTATCTTTAATATTAACTTCCAATGGATTTGCAAAAACTTCCAATAACATTACTCAACTGCGAATAAATGGAATTGAACCAGATTCCTATGACTATGTGTCAGGGGGAATAAATGTTGTATCCGGTTCTTCACTAAAACCGGGTGATGATAATTCAGTTGTACTTGGAAAATCAGTGAGTGATGCTCTGGGAGTGGGAGTTGATGATAAAATTTCCCTTGGCAATAACGAGAACGATACCCGAAAATTCACAGTTGTGGGAATTTATGAAACCGGAATGGGGATAATGGATGCTGCAGGATACACATCTTTAGATGCTGCTCAAAATCTAACTGGAAAAGAAGGGAAAATCTCCAATATTCAGGTTAAAACAAAGAATCCAAAGCAGGTAGATGAAATAGCAAATCTAATACCTGGAAAAATTCAGGGAGTCAAAGTAATCACTCAAAAATCAATACTTCAAAAAATGACCGATATGTTAAACACTATCCAGGTATTTGTCAGTTCTCTTGGACTCATTGCCCTTCTTGCAGGAAGTTTTGGAGTAATAAACACTATGCTAATGTCAGTTTATGAAAGAACCCGCGAAATTGGTATATTAAAAGCTATAGGTTCTAGAAATTCCGTAATAATGAAAATATTTCTCATTGAAGCAATACTAATTGGATTGATAAGCTCAACAGTGGGTTGTGTTTTAGGGATTATAATAATATACGTATTTCCTTTAACAGATGATATCATGGCCCCTATGGTTAGCCCATCAATTATAGGGATTTCAATGGCACTTGGACTTATGGTGAGTGCCCTTGCAGGGATATATCCTGCTTGGAGAGCTTCCAAAATGAATATTGTGGAGGCAATTAAAAATGTCTGAAAATATCTTAAAAACCATTGATCTATGCAAAGTATACAGAAGGGGCAAAGTAGATGTTCATGCCCTAAAAGACGCCAATATGGAAATAACAAATGGGGAAATAGTTTGCCTAGCAGGACCATCAGGATCAGGGAAAAGCACAATCTTAAATCTTTTGGGAGGTGTTGATAAACCTACTTCAGGCAAGATCATGATTAATGGTAATGATCTTACAAAAATGAGCGAAACTGAGCTTTCAGACTTCCGATTAAAAAATGTTGGGCTGGTTTTCCAGTTTTTTAATCTTATTCCAACATTAACTGCAAAAGAAAATGTTGAATTTCCATTGATACTAGCTAACGTCCCGCAAATTGAAAGGGATTCAAGAGCAGTTGAATTACTGGAACTTGTGGGTTTAGGACATCGTGTAGATCATAAACCTGAAGAATTAAGTGGAGGAGAACAGCAAAGAGTGGCTATAGCAAGATCCTTAGCCAATAATCCCTCAATAATAATTGCTGATGAGCCTACTGGAGATTTAGATTCAGATACTTCCAGTAACTTTATGGATCTTGTGGAAGATTTAAATAAAAAACGAGGTCAGACTTTCATAATTTCTTCACATGATTCCATGATCATTGAACGAGTTCCAAGGGTCTACAGGATTAGAGATGGTAAAATCAGTAATTAATTTTTTTTTATTTTTTTTAGATTTTTCAGGGGTACATGGGATAGCCCTGTGAAAATACTCGATTTTTTTTAAATGGGCCTGCACTGTTTATCAAAAAATTTGAATATGCTTGGATCTTATTAAATATTGTAACTTAATTTAAAGACATCACTGTATCCAAGACATATTTATGTTAATTTGTAGAGAGGGAGATTATGGAAATTTCAGTTATATTGGCCCATCCTTACCCTGAAAGCTTTAACCATGCCATTTACCAGACAGTTCTGGATTGTTTGAAAGAAAACGGACACCAGGTTCATCCCCACAATCTTTATGAAGAAGGGTTTAACTCTCTCCTTGAGGGTCCTGAACTTGCCACTGGGGAAACATCCGACCCCCTGGTTTTAAAACATCGTCATGAGATAACAAAGGCCCAGGGTATTATTATCATACACCCCAACTGGTGGGGTCAGCCCCCAGCAATATTAAAAGGGTGGACAGACCGGGTGCTTAGATCAGGTGTGGCCTACCAGTTTGAAGAGGGGGATGATGGTTCAGGAGTACCAGAAGGTTTACTGGTAGCAGAAGCAGCCATTGTATTTAACACTTCCAACACCCCTGGAGAAAGGGAGAAACTAATTTTTGGCGACCCACTGGAGAGGATATGGAAGGACTGTGTATTCGATTTCTGTGGAATAAAGAAGTTCCACCGGAAAATGTTCCGCGTGGTGGCCAGCAGCACTGTGAAGGAACGTGATTCATGGTTAAAAGAGGTTAAGGAAACCATTAACAACTACTTCCCGAAGGGGTGAAATTTAACCTCTCATTTGTAGATTGAGCGTACAAATTAAGTTTATATACAACAATTTTTCTTTTATAGATGATTTTAAACCAAATATATTTTTTAGTTCAGTGATGTGTCTAAAATATTTTTTTCTTGCCGATGAATATTCCTTGCCAGTTTATCTTAATCAAGCGGCTGTTACGAATTTGGTCAAAATAAAAGGAAGTAAGTAACAATGAAAATGCGAATGAAAAATTATATTGAGTCTCATTAGCTGCATTAACTGGCCTCATTAAGAAGATTAAAATCAACCATTGGAGTAAAATTAAAAAAGACATGGTCAAAAAATAATTATGTGTTATATTTAATTTTCTGTCTTCACGATAATATCCATATAAAATAGCTATCATGCCAATAGAACTACCGTATAAATATATGGGTGATATGGACAGTGCAAATCCTGTTAAACAAATGATTATTATTATGATCCCTATCACTATCATGATCCCTTTTATCCTGTCAGCCAATATCAGATTATTTTGATTTTTTCCAAGGTATTTTAAGTCGCTTTTGAGAATTTTTTTAATTAAATATATGCTCATCACCGGAGCAATGGCCAAAACAAAAAGTGTATAGATCGTTAATGGAATTTGACTGATAAATAAGACATTAATCACAAGTAACCATTGGAATAAGTTAATACCAAACATAGCCAAAAAACAAGTAATTTTTTCAAGAAATTTTTCATTTTGACTATAAACTCCATTGATAATTATTAATATCCCCATCGTAATGAGTAATAGGTCTAAAGGAGAGTTAGACTGTGAAAAAGATGCTGAAAACAAAAGTGTTATCCCAATGCCTATAAGAAATAATATAAATTTTAAATTTCTATTATCATTTTCCACAGTCAATCACCTTTCATATTCAGGAAAAGTGTATTCTTATCCTTATAATTACTACTATTTAGATAACATCAGTTATGTCTTTTCAAGGCATAGTTAAAACTCTTTGTAATAGTTTATAGATTGCAAACATAACTATTAAAAGAATTATATTTCCAAAATAAACCTTCCATCCTAAAAGAAGGTTCAAATATAATCATTTTAAATAACTATCAAGTAATGGGGGAAAATATTTGAACAAAAGTAAACTATTAAAAGATTTTATTTTGGATAGGGAAACTCTCATAATGCCCAATGCCTTCGACCCCATCAGTGCCCGGATGATTGAAAATGCGGGTTTTAAGGCAGTTCAGTGTTCTGGATACAGTTTTTCCATTAGGGCTGCTTATTCAAAGGAGAGTGAAGTTACTCTGGAGGATAACCTGGAATGGACTCGCCAGATAGTGAATGCAGTGGACGTGCCAGTGATGGCCGATGCTGAAGACGGATACGGGGACGCAGGAACTATCCCTGAAACTGTGCGCAGGTTCATGGGGGTAGGGGTTGCCGGCTTGAACCTGGAAGACCAGATACTGGGAAAATCAGGGCCAATGGAACTTGTAGGCCAGGAGGTAATGGTTGAAAAGATTGCAAGAGCCAGGGAGACAGCTGAACATGAGGGGAATCCTGATCTGGTCATAAATGGTCGCACTGATGCCCTCAAATCAGAACCTGATCGGGAAAAGGCTTTGGATGTGGCTATTGAAAGGGCTAACTCTTATTTAGATGCTGGGGCCACTCTGGCTTTCATAGTGTACACGGCCACCCTGGAAGAAGTTCGGACCATCGCCCGGGAAGTCAAAGGCCCGGTAACCATTGCTGCAGGAATGCCTTATAACCTTCACAACTTTACTATTGATGATTTGAGAAGGTTTGGTGTAGCAAGGGTAAGTTTACCCAGTTTACTGATTTATTCCAGTTTAAAAGGTATGGAAAGGGCTCTTAATCATGTTAAAATGAATGAAATGGAAAAACTCCTGGAAAATGGTGATCTGTATTCTGTTGAGGATTTGAATGATTTGTTATAAAATCGATAGTCACTGTTATAAAATAATGTGTCTGTTAAAAAAATCAATAGTAGTGAATCCTAATTTTGCTATTGTCTGAAACTTGTTTAAGTTGAGTAAATTTATTGACAATTAATTATAAAATAAATTATAATAATAATCAAAAGGTTATAGAATCAAAAAGGGGTTTTATTATGCTACCACTGGTTACCATTTACAATGCAGTGAGTTTAGACGGGAGAATAGCAGGTTTTATTGCTGATGTGGAGCTTTATTATGAGTTAGCTTCTAAGTGGAATGTGGATGCAGTTTTAATGGGCAGCAGCACCGTACTAACTGGATTTGGTGTCAAACCCGGAGAAACACTTCCAGAATCTGAGGATGCCTTCCAACCAAGGGTGAGGGATCCTGAGGATGATAAGCCTTTACTGGTGGTTCCGGATAGCCGAGGACAGATTCGCATCTGGATTGAATTACTTAAAATGCCCTACATCAAGGATATTCTGGTGTTATGCAGCCGATCTACTCCTCAAGAGTACCTGGACTTCTTAGATGAACGTTACATTGATTATCTGGTGGTGGGATACCAGCACGTGGATCTGGAAAATGCCATGGAAGAACTTATCACCAAATTTGGGGTTAAGAAGGTAAGAGTCGATAGTGGTGGTGTTTTAAATGGAATATTGCTCCGGAAGGGTTTGGTGGATGAATTACACCTCTTGTTACACCCTGAACTGGTGGGTGGAACTGTAATCAATTCTATTTTTCAGGAATCCGATTTGGATGGGGGAGAGACTCCCATCAAATTATCCCTGGAGGGTGTGGAGAAAATTAAGGATGATATCATATATCTCCGGTACAGAATCTTCAATGGGATGTTTAAATGATGGTTACTGAATCTTCAGTGGATTGTTTAGATGATGTATAGAATTTTAGGTGGATTGTAAACATTAATACGAGTAAAATTGGATGTAAATAATTAGTAAAAAGTATGGGTACTAAAATGCTTTCTTTAATACAAAAAGACGATTTAAATGCGTATCTGGAACTTTCAGAAGTGGTGGATTACAATAATCCCCAAATCCAATTGAAAGCTAGGGAACTGGCGCAGGGTCTGGAACAGGTTGAAATGGCAAAAACTATTTATCACTTTGTAAGGGATGAAATTGGCCATTCCCTGGATATTGGGAGTGATGAAGTGACCTGCCGGGCATCAGATGTTTTAAAAAAAGGCCATGGCTTATGTTTTTCAAAATCAAATTTATTAGCTGCATTTTTAAGATTCGTGGAGATCCCCACTGGATTCTGCTATCAGACACTGACTCATGAAGATGTTTTCGTCCTTCACGGTCTTAATGTAGTTTACTTAACTGGTAAATGGTTCAGATTGGATGCCCGTGGAAACCGTGATGATGTGGATGCCCAATTTTCTATGGATAAAGAGAAACTGGCTTTTTCTACCCTGGAAGAAGGAGAAGTTGATTATCCATATATATTTTCTAAACCAGATAAAAGAGTTGTAAATGTATTAAGTACTTTGGGGAGTGTTGATGAGGTTATGAACACTATCCCCACTACCCTTTAGCGGATAAAACTGATAAGTGATTTTTATTTTTTTTTATTAGTTCTTTTTATCGAGTCCTCTTATCAGGGCTTCTTTTTTTAGGTTAATTCTTAGGTTAATATTTAGGTTAATTCTTAGTTAGGTCCTTTTTTAGAGTTTCCTTTTTTTGGCTTACAACTATTAAATGTACAGATTTATCCTATGAAGTTTTAAATAGTACTCCAACGTTAACTTATTGTATAACTTAAATTAGTCTAGCGATATCGCAGTGATCAAATTAATTAATTCAGGGTAATTATTTAGAGGTTATTTCAATAGAGGTAATTTCAGAGTTATTTAAATGAGTAGTAGAGGTTATTTCAAATGAGAGATGATTACGTTCATGGCTATTCAGAAAGAGAAGCAGTAAGGCTGGTTAATCAGGCAAAAACACTGGCTCCCCTCATGCATCACGACACCAGTTATCCGGAGAGGAGTAAAGTGCTGGAAGCTGGTTGTGGTGTGGGTGCTCAGACCATAACCCTGGCTAAAAACAGTCCTCAGGCAGAGATAACTTCAGTAGACATATCAACGCCATCCCTAAATCATGCTAAAGCTTTAATTCAAAGTGAAGGAATTTCAAACGTCCAGTTTCAAACTGCAGATATCATGGAACTCCCATATGAAGATGAAACCTTTGATCACGTGTTTATATGCTTTGTCCTGGAACATCTCCCGGACCCGGTAGGAGCTCTTTTGAGTTTAAAGAGGGTTCTCAAGAAAGGAGGTTCCATCACAGTTATTGAAGGAGACCATGGGTCCTGTTACTTTCATCCTGAAACTGAAGAGGCAGTTAAAGCATGGCAATGCCTTATCAAGGTTCAAACAGACCTAAACTGCAATCCATTAATGGGAAGAGAACTTTACCCACTCTTAAATGAAGCTGGTTTGAAGATATCCAGATAGATCCTCGGGTGGTTTATGTGGATGAAAGCAAGGGTGAACTGGTGGATGGATTTATTAAAAAGACCATTATTGCCATGGTGGAGGGTGTTAAAGACCAGTCCATTGATTCTGGACTCATAACTCCAGAAGCATGGGATAAAGGAATTCAGGACCTTCACCGGTCTGCAGAACCATCTGGAACATTTTTCTATAATTTCTTCAAGGGAACGGCTAAAAAGTAGATATAACTAACAACTGGCTACAAATCAGTTAAATCATCCAAGTTAAATCCTTATTTTTTATTATTTTTATAATCAACTTTTTTTAAAAATGCCCTTGATGTCAAAATTTCTAATTTTTCCATTAGTTATTAAATCAAGATCTAATATCAAATCAATCAAATCAAGATTTTTCTATTAATTATATCATTTTTTAATTAACTAGATCAAAGTTCATATCCATTGTTCATCATATTCTAATAAGTGTAGAAGGCGATTAACATGAGTAAATTCGAGAAATCAGAATGGTCTGAAAGAGAACATGCACAGGAATTCATGGAAAATGCAGATATCTATATACTGGAACGAAAGAGGTTATTTGAAATCTTAAAATCATTTTATCGGTATTTTTTAGGCAATAATGGATCACAAAAGCCAGTTAAGGTTTTGGATCTTGGATGTGGTAATGCAGCAATTACCATGGAGTTATTAAAGGAAGATAATAAAATCAATGCCACTCTGGTGGATGGGTCACTGGAAATGCTTAAAAATGCCCGGAATAATCTAAAAAATTATAAGGACATGAACTTTATCCATAAAACATTTCAAGAATTGTTGGAGAATGAATCACAGGATAAAGCATCGCAGGATAATGGATCACAGGATAATATCATCTCCGGTGAATTTGATCTGGTGGTTTCCTCCCTGGCTATTCACCACATCGCTACTGCAGAAAAAAAATCACTTTTCCAGTACATCTATGACCATCTGAAATCAGGAGGATTCTTTTTAAACATTGAAACTGTAAAGGCCCCTGTAGATGAATTAGAACAGTGGTACCGCGTACTCTGGAGTGAATGGATATGTGAAAACCAGGATAAGCTGGATACCCAGAAGAGTTTTGAATATCTACCAGAGCAGTACAAGGATAACCCTGACAATCACCCAGACACTCTGAAAATGCAGTTAGATGCGCTGGAATCAGTTGGATTCTCTCGTGTTGATTGTTATTACAAGTATGGGATATTCTCCATCTACGGGGGAATGAAATAATAAATTCAGGCAATCAACTGGAAACTGGCTATAATTGAATATTATTTTTTAAATCATAGTTTCAAATCATAGATTATAATCAATCATAGAATTGAAAATTATAATCAAATATAGATTTAAAATTAATGGATTAATTAAAAGAAAGTGAATTAATATCCCATTTAAATAAAATTAATCGAAGAAAAAGGGAAGAAAATACATGGAAAAAATTGGATGCATTGGCTACGGTGCCATGGGAAGCATGATCATCAGAGGTATCCTTTCATCTGGAGTTCTATCAGAATCTGATCTCATCATCACTACCCGCACCCTTCATAAATTGAAAGATTTGGAGGAATCATATCCCCTAGTGGAGATAGCTCCAGATAACATAACTGTGGCACGAAAATCACAGAAACTATTCATCTTCGTGAATACAGGCAGGGTTAAGGAATTACTGGAAGAAATAAAGGATCATCTCTTGCATAACACCCACATCATCTACATAGCTGCGGGTTTAACCATGGAAAATGTTGAAAAGATTTTTCCAGGCAGGATAAGTAAGGTAATTCCCAGTTTAACCTCCGAAGTAGGGGATGGAATCTCTCTGGTAGCCCATAATTCGAAAGTAGAAGCTGATGAGGCAGAATTTGTGGAGAAAATCTTCAAAGCCCTGGGGAAAGTTAGAATAGTGGAAGAAGACCAGTTTGGACTGGGAGCTAATTTAACCAGCTCTGCTCCAGCATTCATATCTTTCATCATGATGAAATTTGCAGAATCTGCCTTAAAAGAAGGACTTTTCACCCAAAAAGAGGCTGAGGAAATGGTTAAAGAAACTCTCTATGGAACAGCCAAACTTCTCCAGAGAACAGATATGGCATTCGAGGATGTTATCGCCCAGGTGGCAACCCGTGGAGGCATCACCGAAGAAGGACTGGATGTGCTGGAACATGGATTACCCCACGTATTTGATGAACTCTTTGAAATTACCCTGAAAAAATATGAAAAGCTTGAAAACCAATTGAATGATGAATATGATCTAATTGAATAGATTGGTTGTTTGGATGGGTTTATGTGATGGATTGGGTTGATTGGTTGTTTGGATGGGTTTATGTGATGGATTGGGTTGATTGGTTGTTTGGATGGGGTTTATGTGGTGGCTTTACTCCCATTGGGTATCTTGTTGAGGAACTTCTCCAAGAAAGATGTTAGAAATAGAAGATTTACTGCTATGATATCGCGGTGGATTCATTCTTTCTTCCAATGTCCTAATGCAGTTTTGTAAAGTGCGTAAATAATCACCAGGTAAGCAATTGATCTAATGGTCAGAATGAAAATATTAGAGCTATTGACTCCTAGGATGATACCTAAATGAGCTATACCAAAAAGACCAAAAGTTATGGCTATATATAAGGCAATCAAACTCTCCTTTTTACGATACTCCCAGTAACCTAAGCCAACAATTATTATACAGAAAATCAGGTTCAAAATAGTTACTGGATCCAGGATTATTGTCATGATGGAACCTCCTATGCAAATTATTTTTATCTCTGGAAATGTTAATAAGTTTTTTGATAACCTAGAAAGTGGATGATGAGTAATAAATCATTTATAGTAGAATTAACTTATACATTTCTTAGAACTGGGATAAGGTGCCAGTAATCGTCAAAGTATAGGATTTGAGAAGATGAAGATCATAACCTTGTTTGCAATATTAGTCGTGTTAATGATGGGGGTAGTTTATGGGGTTATGTTTGCAACTGGAGAAGAAAAAGCAGATATGAATGGTAAAATAATCGGTATATGTCACGCTGATCCTCAGGATGAAAATAATACTCAGGATTCTATTTTAGTTGAAGGATTGATCACTGGAAACAGTCAAAACCATAACTTATCGGTTAAAATCAACAAAGAAACAGTAGTGGTTAAGAAGAATGGAAATCAACGTGAAAATGCTTCTTCAACCGATCTAAAAACTGGTGATAAGGTGGCGGTTATGTTCACCGGACCCTTCGTAGATTCCTACCCGCCCCAGACCATGGCCAAAGAAATTGTGATTATTCCCTCTTAAAGCCATGTGTATTTCGATTAATCTTTTTAAATACTTTATTTAATTAATAAGGTAATATAAACTAGATATCCACTGATTTGGGTAGTATGTGTAGCGGACAAAAATTTCAATCTTTTTGGATGTGTTTACTTACAACTACTCTTTCAAACTGTGGATATGTTCTCCGTAAGGTTTAAATAGCAACAATACAATACGTATCTAATGCGCCAAGGTAGCTTAGAGGCGAAGCGGTGGACTGCAGATCCATTACACGGGAGTTCAAATCTCTCCCTTGGCTTTAAATCATTTAAAAGGTCTTTTAAGAAGGCCAATCCCTTAGGGGTCATAGTGTAATCTGGCTATCATCTGGGACTCCAGTTGTCTTTGAAGAAACGCGCGCTCTGACGTTAGGTATATACAATCGGATGATGATCGATTGGAGTACTGAGACAAGAGAAATCCTAGGATCTGGGTTCAAATCCCGGTGACCCCATTCACTTTTTTTTATATTCTCTGTATTGTAAATTAACTTTAATATTCTAAAATATTATATCAGGATAAAATATTATCAGGATGTGAAGCTGTTGCCTAAAATCAACGACATCATTGTAATTGAAGGAAGGGGAAATGACTCCAATGTCTATGTATTTGAAGATATCATCGTGGATACTGGAACCGGTCAGAACATGGATTACATCTTAAAATCCATTAAACAATCAGGATCCAGTGTTGATGATTTATCCCTTATTGTAAACACCCACAACCACTACGATCATGTCGGTGGCAACCGTTACCTGGATCTGGAAGTGGCTATGCACCCAAATGATGCACGGGCCTTAGAAGAAGGGGATGAAGATGTTCTCCTGGCCACCATGTTTGGAAAGACCATGGAAAAAATGGAAGTAAGCCGTAAACTAAATGAAGGGGATAAAATTCATGATTTTGAAGTGTTACTCACCCCGGGTCATACATCAGGTAGTATATGTCTTTACGATGGTGAAACCCTGATTTCAGGGGACACTGTGTTCTCTGGTGGGGGGTTTGGCCGTGTGGATCTGGGTGGAAATATGGATGACATGAGAAAATCCCTGGAAAGACTTAGTAAACTGGATATCAAATACCTCTTACCTGGCCATGGCCCAGCAGTGGAGGATGGGGCCCGGCATGTTAAACTGGCCTGTGAAATGTCCACAGGATATTATTAAGGATTTATTTTAAATAAAATTTATTTTTAGAAGAAATAGGGTATACTAAAAAAGAAATTTGGATGGATGTAACTACCATTTAATGGATGTAATTATCCTTAAATTAATGTAACATCCCTAAATTTTAATGTAACATCCCTAAATTATATTTTTATTATTTTAAGGTACAACCACTGATAACTCACCGGGCTCATAATGGTTCCCGATAAGATCAGAGTAGGTCAAATTCCACCCAGAATCAGTCTTGGTCGCGTTTATGGTTGTGTGGGGAAAATTCCAGTGGAACTTTTCCACCTCAGGGAGGGTATTGGCATATTTTATAGCCTCCTGTGCAGATTCATAGCTCCCGTTATTAACAGTGAGGTTTTTAACCTCTCTTAAATTGGAAGACTCTTTTTGCAGGGTGTTGTAGGAGAAAACTTGATATTTACTACCTCCGTCACTTTCCACCACAGTCCAGGTGAACATGTCTGAGGTGGGATAAGCGGTTATCTGGGTGTAACCATCACTTAGGGTCTGACTCTGGAGGGTATCCATTTTTTCATAGGCACGAATTCCACCAAAGGAGATGAGCATAATCATAAATCCTATCAATGCAATTTTTTTGTATTTGGGATTCAGACGCATGTAAAGGATGATGAGTACAGTCAGGGCAACAATTGCCGTGACCAGATCAGTGTAGTAATAAAGGTTGGCAGTGTAACGGGTCAGGGAAAATGGATAGAATAGGGGTATGCCCCCGGTGGTCAGGAAGTCCAGGAAAAGATGAGTGAGAACTCCAAAATATGCTAAAAGCACGTTTCGCTTATTGAATTTGATTTTAATATCTCTTCGGATTAAATGACTGATAAAACCATTTACCGATGGTCTAGAAATAATGTAAATGAATATGATGGCAGTTACCAGTCCAAAGATGAAACTGTGGGTGATTCCTCTGTGGGAGAATATGAAAAGTTCAGGGGCCAGGAAACCAACTGCAAAGAGTATCACATCAAAATCAACAGATATTCCTCCAAACCCTCCTGAAAGCCGGTCTTTAACAGTGAATCCTTTGACCTTGAGAAGGGTCAAAATAGCAAAGGGCACGATGAAGTGGGTGAAAAAATCCATAATAATACTTCTCCCAAGTTATTTATCCTTAAAAATCTCATAAATCAGTTATCCATTAGATATTCTGTATTATCCTTTAAAACTGTATTATATTTTAAAAATTATCCTTTAAAAACATCCCATAAACCTTTTAAAAGTACCAGTGCTGGTATAATTTCAATTCGGCCAATCCACATATTGAATATCATGAAAAGCTCTGCAACATCTGGCATGTCATAAGATACTATCCCCATGGAAAGCCCCACATTTCCCTGGGCAGATGCAACTTCAAACAAGGAATCGATCCCACCATAACCATAACTCATAAGCACCAACCAGCTTATAAATATAAAAAACAGGTATATAAAGGTGTAACTTCCAGCTTCTCTGATTTCCACATCTCCCACGGGCTTCCCACTGATCTTACGGGGGATTATTGAACCCTGGGGTGATAATATCTTTTTAATCTCCCAATAAAGTCCTTTAGCTAAGGTAACCACCCTTATCAGTTTAAGGGCGCCGGTGGTGGAACCAGCTGACATACCAATGATCATAGCTGCTAAAAGAATTACCTTGGCATAGTCCGACCAGTTGATCATGGAGCTTACTGGTTGAATATTAGATCCAGTACAGCTCAAAGCAGATATGACGAAGAAGGCAGAATCCATGGATGTGAAGTGAGCGTTAACAATTAAAAGAATGTAAAACACACTAATTATAATTATCATTGCCTGAAATTGGATATCATGAAACACATCAATAACTCGTCCCTTTAACGCTTTGTAATGAACCAGGAAGCTGGTACCACCCAGGATCATCAGGATCATGGTGACAATATAAATGGCATTGCTGCCATAGGCCCCAATGTTATCATTCTTAATGGACATGCCTCCGGTGGAGAGGTTGGTGAAGGTATTGTTAATGGCATCAAACAGGTTCATCCCCACGATCACGTAGAGTACGATACCTAAAATGGTGTATAAAAGGTATATCCACCAGATAGTTTTCACTGTCCCGGTTATACTGGGTTTTATTTTTTCTTCACGTGCTTCTGATTTGTATAACCTGGCTGCAGCTGTTCCGGGCCTTATTAAAACACCTATAACTACAATCACAACTCCAAGTCCACCAACCCATTGCATAAGGCTCCTTAAAAATAGAATGGATTTGGGTAGGATTTCCACATTGGCGTAAATGCTGAATCCACTTCCACTCCAGGCAGACATACTTTCAAAATAAGCATTCAAAAAATCTATGTTGGTTGAATACATCAAACAGAAACTGCCAATAAGAGCGGCCCAAAGCCAGGCCAGGGATGCAATGATCATTCCATGTTTGAGCTTTAACAGGTTAAAATTAGCAGGCAACCTTCTTAAGAAAGCTCCTATTAAAATTGAAAAGGCTCCAAAGGCTAGAAAACCAACGTATTCGTTTTCACCGTAGATCAGGGCTATTATTATAGGTATGAGTACCACTATACCGGTACCCTGCATTATCATTCCTAAAGGATTGGCAATTAAGATTAGATCCTTCTTCCCCAGATAATTTCTCATATAATCAGAAGATGGTCAATCTCATATATAAATCTCACTAAGGACAGATTTAGAATTAAATTGTCTTTTAATGGTTTTAAATTTGAAAAAAATATTCATATGAAGTATATTCTCATGAAAAGGTTTCATGACATGAATAAAAAATTATTGGGATGTTCAGATGGGGTTGTGTATGATGTGCTTTTACATGAAAAAAATAAAAAGAAAAAAATGGACTTACTGCTTGTTAGCATCAAGATCACTCTCTATGGGCACTCTTAATATGTGATGGGCAGCTAAAATTCCATTTCTGCTACGGATTGAGTTATTTTTTATCTTTTTCCATAACTTCCAGTTCTGATCCCAGGAAATCTTTAATATCTCGTATACTGTTCAGTAACTGGGCAGGGAAGACTATTGTGGAGTTTTTCTCTGCAGCGATGTTACTTAAAACCTGCATTATACGGAGTTGCAATGCCACAGGGTGTTCAGTGATGATGTCTGCAGCTTCTCCCAGTTTACCTGCAGCCAAGTATTCACCTTCAGCAGATATGATTTTGGCCCTTTTCTCCCTTTCAGCCTCAGCTTGAAGGGCAATAGCTCTTTGCATGCTGTCTGGTAATTTGATATCCTTGATCTCCACGTTGGTAACTTTGATACCCCATGGTTCACTGTGGTCATCGATGATTTCTTGAATCTTCTGGTTAATTTTAGGTGTTTCTGAGAGAATTTCATCCAGGGCAAACTGTCCAACCACACTACGGACAGTGGTCTGGGAAATCTGGTTAACTGCACGGTTGTAATTTTCAATTTCAACCACTGCCTTGTAAGCATCTACCACCTTGAAGTAAGCTACTGCAGCCACATCGATGGAGATGTTGTCCTGGGTTATGATCTTCTGGGAAGGGATGGGCATGGTAACGATCTGCAGGGATGGTTTAACCATTCTATCTACTAACGGGATTATAATGCGAAGTCCCGGGTCTCTGACCCCAATAACCTTTCCTAATCTAAAAACAACTCCTCTTTCGTACTGGTTGACTATTCTTATTGAAAGTCCCAGTATAATCAATATAACTATGCCAATTATGATCAGGGTAAATAAATCCATCTTTTTTAACCTCCGGTACTGATTGTAAAATATTTTCTATTAATAATATTGTCCAAGTGCCTAATAAATCATATGAAGGGTGTAAGGATTAATAAGTGGGGGAAATCTGGAAAATGCAGTAAAAATTCTTTTTTTATAAATCAGAGGCCTGTGATGTTTTAGAAATTTACTGGTCTTAATAATAATGAAAAATGAGTTTAATATGGGAATGATTGAGCCTAACTCTTCATAGTAATTACTATTACTATTTTTAATTTGAAATAATTAAATTTCTTTCTTTAAACCTTTTGAAGCATTGAATTTTCACCTAAAAAAATCAATTAAAATTAAATATCAACTAAAAATGTTAATAAAAGGCTTTAATCTTTTATTTTCCATTTTTATCATTTATGGAAAGTTATATATGTTCTCATAACATAATATTTATGTGATTTCATTTACTGATTTTTAATATAATTCTATTGTTTGAGGGTGATGAGGATGATAGGTATAATGTCAGATAGCCACGACCATCTGAAAGCAATTAAGGCTGCAGTGGAAGTATTTAACCAGTCAGAGGTTGAACTGGTGGTACATGCCGGTGATCTCATATCTCCATTTACATCAAAGGAATTTGAAAAACTTCAAGCGCCATTAGAGGCAATTTTTGGTAATAACGATGGTGAAAGGCGTGGATTAAGGGCAGCATATGCAAAACTATGTGCACTGGAAGATTTCAAGGAATTAAAAGTTGATGGGAGAAAAATAGCAGTCATCCATGGAACAAACCCAGTACTGGTGGATGCACTTACCAAAAGCCGAAAATATGACCTGGTTATACGGGGCCACACTCATCAGATGGAAGTAGCAGAAGGCGAAACAATGGTTATTAATCCCGGTGAAACCTGTGGATATGTATCTGGTGTGAAAACAGTGATACTCCTGAACACCCATGATCTCAGCTGGGAAAAAGTGCGACTTTAATCCATTTTAAAAGTTTAAATAGTTATTTTAATAGATTAGTGGATTCCGGTGGATTACAGTTGATTCAGATTAATAATGGATACAGTTATTACTGGATTGTGAGTGATTCACTTGGCAGTGATTTGGTATCCTAATCTAATTTAAGATAATAAATTCGCTATAGGTTTTGATTTCGTTTATTCAATGAATTTAGGTTTATGAATTTGGTAAATCGGTATCCAGTGGAGTGGTGATGGTTGATAAAAATTAATGCACAACGGGTGAATCGGTATGAAGCATAAAACGCTGATTCTGATGCTGGCAGGTGTTGGAGTACTGGCTTTAATGGTGCTATTTATCGGCCCGGAAAAGATTGAAAGTGCCATTCAGCAGTCCAATCCATGGTACTTGGCACTGGCAGTTATCATTCAACTGGCCATATATGGTCTCTGGACTGAAAGATGGTCAATTACCACTTCTTCACTGGATATATCCATTAAACGAAGACACCTATTCCCAATGCTCCTGGTGGGACTGGCCATTAACAACATCACCCCCAGTGGGAGGGGCGGTGGAGAACCAGTGAGGGCATATATACTCAGCAAATATTCAAAGTCACCATTTGAAAATGCTTTTGCAACGGTTATTGCTGATCGGGGCCTTGATACTTTTCCTTTCATAGCTCTAGCCATAATAACCATAATAACCGCTATCCTGTACATAAACCTACCACAGTGGATGGTTATCACCCTGGTAATAGGCCTTATAATATTGATAGTTGTTTTCTTCCTGGCTCTTTACATGTCTATAAACCGTGATTTTGGTGACCGGGCTGTACGCTGGTTTTTAAAGGTTTTAAAAAGAATTTCCAGTAAAATGCACGACAGAATAGAACAAAGAGCTATCAATGCGGTTGGAGGGTTTCAGGATAGTATGAAGGTGATGATCACCGACCGTAAGGTTCTCCTGTATGGAATACCAATTTCTTTTTTGATATGGGGCCTTGAAATCATGAGGGTTTACGTTGTATTCCTGGCCTTAAATATAAACGCGCCTCTGGAGATCATAGCAGCAGTTTTTGTCATTTCAACCCTTATAGGAATGATTCCATTACTCCCAGGAGGTTTAGGTGCAGTGGATGGTATGATGATCCTCCTTTACTCCTATGCAGGCATACCTCCATCAATAAGTGCGGCCGCCACCCTGGTGGAACGGTTGATATCATTCTGGATGACTACAATTTTAGGAGTGGCAGTTTTACCCTACTTCGGTGCCGATGCAGTGGATAAAATGACAAAAAAACTGTAACCTATCCTGTGGGCACATCAATATGTTATCTCATTGCGGGTAAGTAATTGATATATGATTTATTATAGTCTGGAATTGGTTTAACTAGGGTATACGTCAAATTCAAACTATTTTTACTCTTAAAATCTCTTAAATCAGCTGTATTGTCCTAAGAACAAATGGAAAAATATATAAAACCTCCAGCACTAGATCAAGTCGGTGATTATCATGGAAATAAACGGAGTAGAAATACAAGACACTTTTGCAGAAGCATTCGGTATACATGTATCCCGACTGCTGGTAACCGCAGCAACCAAGAAACTGGCGAAGATCGCAGCTACTGAAGCCACAGGATACGGAACATCAGTAATTGGATGCCCAGCAGAGGCCGGAATTGACTGTTACGTCCCACCAGAAGAAACCCCTGATGGCAGGCCTGGTTACATCATTATGATCTGTAACATGAGCAAGAAGAAACTGGATCATGAATTACTGGAACGTGTGGGAATGTGCATCCTCACCGCAGCAACCACCGCAGTCTTCGATGCCATGGAAGACCCTGAAGAGAAAATGACCACCGGTAAAAAACTCAAATTCTACGGAGACGGTTATGAGAAAGTTACTGAAATTGATGGAAGAACCATACACTCCATCCCACTCATGGCTGGAGACTTCCTGGTGGAAGAAGAACTGGGAATCAAATCAGGTGTTGCTGGAGGAAACCTATTCATAATGGCTGATGCACCAGCATCAGGTTTACTGGCTGCAGAAGCAGTGGTAAATGCCATTGAATCAATCCCTGGAACAATCACACCATTCCCTGGAGGAATAGTTGCATCAGGTTCCAAAGTGGGCTCCAACAAGTACAAATTCCTGGGTGCATCCACCAACGAGAAAATGTGCGTAACCCTCAAGGATGATGTGGAAGGATGCCAGATCCCCACCAACGTAGACGGAGTTTACGAAATCGTTATTGACGGTGTGGATGAAGAAGCAGTCAAAGCAGCTATGAAAGCAGGTATAGAAGCAGCAGTACAGGTTCCTGGTGTTCTGAAAATGAGTGCCGGTAACTTCGGTGGAGACCTGGGCGCTTTCAAAATAAGCCTGCAAGATCTGTTCTAATTACTTGAAAAATATAGTTTAAAGGGATTTTTTCCCTTTATTCTTATTAAAAACCTTCTTATTAAACACAATTAATTTTAAACACTTTATTAAACACTTTTTAGTTCTATCAGCTTCAATTAAACATTATTAATTCAAATATGTTCATTTAACACCTTAATTCAAACAACTTCAATTAAACACGTTAAATTCTTAAACATTTATTTTGATTATTCACGTGTTCTTCATGTGATCTTGGGATAAGTTAAGGGGTTTTTTTTTTATTCGTACCATTTTTGTTCTGCATCGAAATATTTTATTCTATACAGAAACCAGCCGGTTCTGCACTTTCTACTATCTCCCAAACTTCTTTTTCAGGTAGATCTGCCCCTAAAAGTAAACCGGATTTATCCAACATTTTTGTGATTTTTTTAATGGTTTTAACATCCGCTGCGGAGACAGTGTGGGAGTGTATATTTCGAGAGATCTGAGACAGGGCATCCAACGATCTTCGTGCATCTGGTTTCTTATACTCCTCTTCACATCTTTTAAGGTCATCATAATCTTTTAGGTAGAGTTTTCTAGTGACAACCTGCTCTAAACCTGGAAGATAATGTTTTGAATCCAGTATTCTTCCCCCATTACTGATTATAATCTTTTTGTCAGAGGTTACACCAGGTTCGTGCCTCAGTAAAAGTTCACTCACCCTTCCGTATTCTTTGATCTTTTGGAAAATCTCTTCCTGACTTAGATTAACTCCCAAAAGGAATCCTTTCTTCTTAAGCTCACTTTCTACATTAGTAAGACTTTTAGTGTCAGGGCCAGTTATACGGTGGGAGTGTATTCCCCCGCCTGAAAGAATGTAAAGCCGTTCCATGGCTTCCATCCGGGCAGAATCTTCATCCAATCGTTTAAGGAATCTATCCATCTCCTGAGTATCCTTTAACCCAACTTTCCTTTTTAAGGGTTCGTGAAATCCGGGTAAATAGTATTCTATATCTTCAAGGGTGCAGCCGTGTTTTAAGATGATTTCTGCTTCTTCCCTAATATCCAGGACATCGTGGCTTTCGGTGATCTTAATTTCTGGTTTGATAACTACTTCCACCAATCTCCCGTATTTACGAGCCACTTCCTTAATTTCTTCTTCATCAAGGTCCACACCCAAAAGTAAACCTTCCTTTTTAAGATCTTCTGCCACTTTTTCCAGGGTTTCTTTATCCGGTCCTGATATCCAGTGGGAGTGTATACCACTCACTGATTCGTAAATCCGCTCTAGGGACTTTTTTCTTTCAGGGGATTTATCAAGGCTATCCAGAAAGTGGTCTAGTTGGTCTATCTCACTAACCCCAATTTTCCTGGCCAGTGGTTCTTTGAATTCTGGTAGATGATACTCAATGTTTTCAAGGGTGCAGCCGTGTTTTAAGATTATTTCAGCTTCTTTTCTGATTTGTCTCACATCATGCATCATGGTGATCTTCATGATGGTTGGCTGGATTGCTGCGAAGTATATGTCTTCAGCACCACTACTTTCGGGTGAAATTACTTTATTAGCCCCTGAACGGTATAATCGTTTGATATTTACCTTTTTACTGGCTCGGGTGACGATCCATATTTCAGGGTGTATTTCTCGGGCAGTGAGGGTAATGAAAAGGTTATCCACATCTTCCCCGGTGGTTATTATAACTCCCCTGGCCCTTTCGATACCGGCATCTTTCATTATATTTTCGTCAGTTGCATCACCTGGAATGGCAAGAAAATCCGGTTCCTCCCAGAGTTCCTGTTCAACGATTTTCTGATCCTTTTCAATGATAACAACGTCTTGATTTCTTTTTAGTAGTTCGCTATGAACTGCGCTACCTACTCTCCCGTAGCCGCAAAGTACGAAATGATTTTTAACGGATTTTAACATCCGCCTGTGTCTTGCTCCTGATGTAATATCTTCTACAGTCATGGAAACCACCATAATTATTAAAGTAAATGCATAAGCAATTAAACTGGCCCCTCCCAGTACCAGGGTAATCACAAAAAATTTTTGTAAAGGCGAGTGTGGGCTTATATCACCATAACCTACAGTGGCAGTGGTGATAACCGTGAAATAAATGGCATTTATCGGGTCAAGTTGCATTATAATTGTTGATCCGATTATTCCATAGATTAACAATCCCACCACAGCAATTACTGGATATTTAATTACTGAAAAAGGAATTGAAGGAACTATGGGAATTGAAGGGCTAGGGGTCTGCAAGTCATCACCGTGATGCAACCATTATTTATTATAATCAATTCTAGTTTTATTATAATCAATTTTAATGATTTTTACTATCTGGAATCCTTAAATGTTATGGGTATGGTTAAATATCATCTTTCTTATAATTATAACTAGTGATAACATGAATCCTAAGGATATGATGGTTGCAGATGCCAACTCTGAGGCCATGGGCATTCCAAGAACCTCTCTCATGGAAAACGCTGGAAGCTGCCTTGCCAGAAGAATTATCAATAACAGGAACCCTTGTAAAGTGACAATATTTGCTGGAAATGGTGGAAATGGTGGTGATGGATTTGTAGCTGCTAGATATCTCATAAACCATGGTTTTGAAGTTGAGGTGTTCTTTTTATCTGATCCGGCCCTCATCAAATCATCAGAAACCCGGATGAACTGGGAGGTTCTGGAACAGATGAGTAAAGGAACCAATCCACTCGCACTTAACATCATCAATGACTCTTCTTATCTTCACAAAACTGATGCAGAAGTGATAGTCGATGCTCTTCTAGGCACGGGTGTCCGGGGAAATCTCCGTGAACCCATATCTACTGCAGTGGATATAATCAACCAGTCCGAAGGATTCACTGTAGCAGTGGATGTTCCTACGGGTGTTGATCCAGGTTCAGGAATGGTTGCTGATAAGGCGGTTAAGGCTGATGTAACGGTGACTTTTCATAAAGTGAAGGTAGGATTGAACATTGCCAGTGTGGATTATGTTGGAAGTATTGAAGTTTGTGATATTGGAATCCCTAAAGAAGCAGAATTATTCACCGGACCGGGAGATCTACTGCGTATTGAAAAAAGGGATCAAAAATCTCACAAGGGCCAAAATGGAAAAGTACTGATAATTGGGGGAAGTAAAGAGTATTCGGGTGCACCAGCTCTAGCTGCAATGTCATCAATTGCTGCAGGTTCAGATTTGGCGGTTGTAGCCTGTCCACAACAGTTATCATCGGTTATCAGATCTTACTCTCCTGATTTGATTGTCCATGGGTTATCAAATGATTTTATTAATCCCAAAGACACTGAGGAGTTGATTAAACTCTCAGAAAAGTTTGATTCAGTAGTACTGGGTTGTGGAATAGGGAGAGAAGAGGAAACCGCTCTGGCAGTTAATGATCTGGCAGTTGAAATTGAAAAACCAATGGTAATAGATGCTGATGCCCTGAAAATGTTGGGACCAGGGGTCTTACCCCGTAGAATCTATGAAACTGTGATCACACCCCATGCCGGAGAGTTTCGTGAATTTTCAGGCATAACTCCTCCTCAAGATCTGCAGGATAAAATTAAGGTGGTTGGTGAGGTTTCAAGAGAGTCTGAAACCACGGTAGTTTTAAAGGGATCAGTGGATATCATAGCCGGTAATGATAAACTTAAAATGAACAGTACTGGGAATCCCGGAATGAGTGTAGGTGGAACTGGGGATTGTCTGGCTGGTTTAATAGGTGCGCTACTTGCTCAGGGTCAAAATGCATTTGAAGCAGCCTTTTTAGGGGCGTACATTAATGGAAAGGCAGGGGATATAGCAGCAGAAGAATATGGTTATAATTTTTCTGCTACAGATCTTTTAAGATACATTCCCCGATGTTTTTAAATTAAAATCTAGTTTAAATCACTGCATGGGCAAAGTATAAAAGCTCACATACATCTCTGTTTTTATTTTTACCTTGGAAATATGCTTTTTTATAGTCTTCACTGGTAACATTCTCGATACTGGAAAATCCAAATTCCTTAAGGAAATTTTCAATCTCTTCTTCTTTGATTCCAAATTGTAATGGTTCTCCTATTTTTATCAGATGATTCCTGATATTTTGCCCTATTTGAAGCTTAGAGGTCCCATCAATCACTGATTGGGGATAATAATCAAAAATAACCGTACTTCCTTTGGCTGAATTTTCTGTTATGAATAAAAATATTTCAGCAACAGATTCTGGAGGGATGTACATAACCAGACCTTCTAATATAAAAAGGGTCTTTTTTGAACTAATAAATCCATTTTCAATTAATTTTTCGCCAATTTTCTCCTTTTCAAAATCTACTGGCACATAAACCACATTTTCGGGAGTAGAACCAAATATCTCCTTGATTTTTTCTATTTTATAACCCTGAGTGTTGGGGTGATCCATTTCAAAGATATTCATATTCTCTTTTAATTCTTCAATTCGATAGGCTCGTGTATCATAGCCCGCACCAAGTATGACTAACTGTTCTGTGCCATCTTCTATCGATTTTTTGACGAAATCATCGAAATATCTAACTCTGGCCATTATTGAGCTACTTAATCCTGGAAAAAGGCGTTCAGTATTTTCAATAAGTTCTTTTGCTTCTTCTGGATGTTTTTTTCCAAATTCTATTACTTCTGGCCTGATAAAATGCACAGCATACCGATCGTAACAGATACGTTCATCTTCTCCCTTGGATGACTCTGCAAATCTCTGCATGGCAATGCCTTCTGCCATTTGACTGGGTCCTTCTCTATTGGCCTTAATTTGATTTTTTTCCATATATATTCACCCTTGATAAACTGACGTAATGTCATTTAATGACATAGTGTCATTATATATAAATAGTTTTTCCTTTCCTTGAAAAAACTAAAAAGAGAAAGATATTAAAGAAAATTAAAGTTCATTCTAGCTTTTTACTAACTTTACTACTAACCATATAGCCTATAAAGTCTCCAACATCCATTAAAAATTGATCCTGACTGATATTCTGGCTTTCAAGCAAATTATTCAAGTCAGGTGGCATATTATCCAGACTATTGGCTATTAGTGTCAGGAGTGCAGTTGCTTCAACTGGATTAACATCTGAACGGATGTTTCCTTCATTTATTCCCTGTTTAATGGCGTTACAGAGTATATTTAACATGTCGCTTCGTAAAGTTAGGATTTCTTTAATGTACTCTCCTGTGGTGAATTTAGGTATTGGAAAATTAGCTAAACTATTATTGTCCTCGATGAGTTTTTTATACTCTAAATAGTATTTACTGTGCTCAATCTGTCCAATTTTATGTTCATTATTGTTTATGTTGGAGATGTCAAATCTTCCAGAGAGAAAATAATTATAACTCTTCAAATAGTCAGGGTAGTTTTTTGCAAACTCGTAATAGGCTTTTCTGAAGGCAGCAAGTTTTTCAACACCTGTTTCTACGTTCTGCGTTTCTTCTTCAATAAATGAATATAAAATAACAGTTCCTCGAAGTACAATGGCGAAAAATAGTTCTTCTTTATTCTCAAAGTATAGGTAAAGAGTGGATCTTCCTAAGTCAACTTTTCTGGCGATTTCATCCAAGGAAACGTTTTCATAACCTTTGGAGAAAAAAAGAGTCTCGGCGGCGTTGATTATTTCGTTACGTCTTTTATCTTTTTGGCGATTCCTTCTATTGGTGATTGCCATCTCTTTCACACCTATATGGCTATAATTCTAATATTACTACTAGTTTATTATGCATTATGAGTTTATAATATAACTTTTTATTTCAAAAAAAGTTTAAAGAGTTGAATAAGGGGTGTATAATAAAAAATCAATTAAACCTCTCTAAAAAGAAAAAATATTTTCTAATTCTTAATAAAAATTATAAACAGTTTCAAGATGGAATATCATCCAAAGATGTAAGAAATTCCATTACCTATTTTTGGAATGCTTCAGTGCTCACTAAATATGCCATATGTGCTCCTGGGAGAGGGATGAATTTAGAACCAGAGAAGCTCTTACTAACTCCTTTCCCGAGTACTTCTGGGGTAAAACTATATCTCCTCCTCCTATGACCAGTGTTCTGACAACACGATCTTCACTCAAAGTCATGAAAAACACCACTAGGAAACTACAAACGACTAAATAAAAGATATTTCCTCTCCAAATATAAATTATAACTCGAAAAAAATAAGCTCCAAAAAATAGTTAAATATTGGACGGCCTCAATTTATTTAAAAAGAATGGATTACTTAATAGTAATTTTCATAGATTAATATGATGATAAATGATTGGAGGCATTTTAATAACTGAAACAAAATTAATATCTGTGGATAGAGTAGAAATAACTGCTGTGGTTGACAATTATGTTGATATTTTTTTAGCCCAGAACACTAATATAGATCGGAGACCTGCATTTTCTGCTAATGATGTATGTATTGCTGAGCATGGACTGGCATGTGTCATTAAAGTTTTTAAAGGTTCCACTGAGCATGCAATACTTATGGATTTCGGAATATCATCTAAATCATTATTACACAATTCAAAGGCTTTAAATATTGATTTGGAAAAGATTGATTCGGTTGTTTTAAGTCACGGGCACTTTGATCATATAGGTGGTATTATTGAGTTTATGGAACACGTTAATGGGCTTCCACTCATACTTCACCCTGATGCCTTTTTGGAACGTCGTTTAAATAATCCCATTGTGGGTCCTGTTGACCTGCCTAAACTTGAAGTTACCTCTTTGAAAACAGCTGGAGCTGAAATTATTAAATCGAAAGGCCCTTCTTTGATAGCTTCTGATTTAATAATGGTCACAGGAGAAGTGGAACGAGAAACTCCGTTTGAAAAAGGTTTTCCATGGGCTGAAGCTAAAATTAATGGTGAATGGGCAATAGATCCACTCAATGACGATCAGGGAATTATTATAAATCTTAAAAACAAAGGGCTGATTGTTATAAGTGGCTGTGCACATGCTGGAATTATAAATACAATAAACTATTCCAAAAAAATTGCCCAAAATGATAATGTTCACGCTGTTTTAGGTGGTTTTCACCTCACTGGCCCTTTATTTGAATCAATAATTCCGCCAACAATAGAAGAAATGAAAAAAATAAATCCGGATTATGTTGTGCCAATGCACTGCACTGGATGGGACGCTATTAACCAATTTAAAACAGAAATGCCAGATCAGGTTATCCTGAATAGTGTAGGGACAACTTACATATTCGAATAATCATTTTTTTTAGTTTTCATGGAGTTTATATGTTAATTGATAACAATGAGATTAAAAAATTCGATTTTTTAATAAAAAAAGCTCTAGAATTGGGGGCTGCTGATAGTAAGATAATATCGGTTGATAATGTTCATGTAGAAAAGAGAGTAACCTTAAAATGTCAAGTGGGATGTGTAGGATATGGGAAAAAGTTAACTTGCCCTCCATACGTTCCAACAGCAGACGAATTTCGCGAAATTTTAAATGAATATAGATATGCCCTTCTTTTGAAGTTTAAATCACCTGCAAAGGCGGATCATGAAACCGTATGTTCCATATACAAAAATTGGCTTGATCCTACGGTTGAAGTGGATTTGAAAGTTAAAGCAGAAGAATTCTGGTCGGATTACTTTAAGCACAGTATGGATATTCATCGAAAAATGCTTGAGCTAGAGAAAGAAGCATTCAATAATGGTTACACTTTTGCATTAGCATTTGTCAATGGTTCATGTAGATTATGTAAATCCTGCAACTTGAAAAACGGGATATGCATCCACCCGAATTTAGCCCGTATTCCAGAGCATGCAGTGGGCATTAACATGAAAAAAACTGCTACAGAAGCAGGAATAGAATTGAAGTTCCCCTTTGTAGATCATCCCGAACCAATGACCATTATGTTAATTGATTGATTTATCATAGTAACTACTTAACTTAGCTAATACTTAGTTGTAAATCGATATAATTTCAGGGCAAAGAATTATAATAATATATTTCTCAGCACTGATGGTCCTGCAGCCAATATTGCCCCACTATAACTTGCTATATTCAATTCTAGCGTCATAATAATTGTTGCAAGGGACACCAAGAGCCACTCCAAGGTTCCTAAACCAGTGGATTATCTTTATCAACTTCAATTCTTATTTTTTTGTACAATTTCATCTTTTTTCAATTTTTGGTGGTTCGGTTAGTAACGTAATCCCATTAATTTTCACATTTTAACTATTAGTAATAACTACAGTGAGAATTAGTATGTGAAAATATCCTTAAAAATTAAATGATTTTAAATCCTAAATGTTAAGTTAACGTTAACTTATATGAAATCCATTAAATTTCACTAATTAAATCCGCCAACTGCTCCAAATCACGAACCTCAAAGCACTCTGCCCCAGCATCTTCATAATATGAAACACAACTATCAGCCACATTCCATTTTGCTTTCGGTTCAGGATTTAGTATTAAAACTCTTTTTGAGTTTCGTGACATTTCTTGAATGAGATCCGCACTTAAAGGTTTACGCCTGTACTTTGTTAAAAAATCAGTTTTCATGGATTGATTTTCATGTTTTGGCCCAGCCCAGTCTCGGCAGTCACTTAAAATCATAACATACGATTTGTTGTTCAAATTGGTTTGGTTGAGAAAACCTTCAAATGCAGTGAACATGTTGGATTTGCCATGGATCATCCGTTTTTGCTTCCTGATCTCCAGAACTTTGAGAAAAGCATTAATCACTTCATCTTCCTGGAGGGCACTTGATATTTCAGCGGTTTTATTGTCAAATTCAAAGGCCCTTAGATTGCTGAAAGAATGCTGGGAAGCGTAAACCATGCAGAAGAACCAAAGACTGATCCAGTCGCAGGAGATGCTAACATCATTTAAAAAGTAGTGGTTGTGCTTTTTTATATGGGGTTTGCTTTTCACCAGCTCCAGCATGGTTCCACCGTGTTTCATATTTTTCCGGATTGTCCTGCGAATATCTGGTTTTTGTTTTTTAGATTGTTTATATCGTCTGACCCTCTTGGTGGCAATTTTTTTACCCAGTTTCTGGCATAAATCTATTAATTCCGGTTGAAGTGAATTTAAATCAGTTAAATTATTTGTAAATGAACTAGAATCTGCCTTATTTTTGGAATTCTCATTGCTGCTTCCTCCCAGGGTATTTTCGATGTAGTCTAACTTTATTTCATCATCAAGACTATCTTTGATGTGTTCCATGGTGTGTGCAAATGGGATGTACTTGGTTTTGGTGTGGAAAGATTGATCCGAGTCTAAGGCTGCAACGTATTTCATGGATTTTATTTTATTTTCAGAATCCTCCTGAATGGCGATATCTCTCTTGGGAATATTTCCCTTCCCCTCAAAGAATGATTCATATATCGTATCGAATTTCTTCCTTTTGTTCTGGTCTTTTAGATAGATGGATGCAAGTGCTTCTTTTAAATCTCCATTACCCTCTTTAATTAATGGAAGGGCATCATAAGCACTCATAGTGCATCTTAAACTGGCAGGAATTCCATTTTCCCTGAGAATTCCTGAGAATCTAATGAGATCTTCTTTCATTTTTTTCACTTTTTTCACTAAAAGAAATTTTCACTTATAGAATGATTCCAAAACTTTTTCCCGGTCTTCTTCATTTTTTATAACCACACTGATGGTTTTTTTAAGGGAATCCTGGTCCAGTTCATTCCTATCAAACATGATCACGCCTTTAATCCAGTCCACAGTGGCCCGAATGGATGGTATTTTTGTGAGGTTCATCCTCCGGATCTTCTGCATAGCCTTAACCACATCTTCCACTAAATGGGGAGAAGCATCAGGTAAATGAGTCTTCACGATTTCCACCTCTCTTTCGAAGGAGGGATAATCAATATAAAGGTAGAGGCAACGATCTTTGGTCTCATCCAGTAGCTGCCTCTGGGAGTTGGAGGTCAGAATCACCAGAAGATCATTTTTAAGATCAAAGGTCCCCAGATCATTCACTGTGATCTGCTTTTCCCCCAGTGCCTGCAGCAGGAAACTTTCCACCTCTTCATCAGCTTTATCAATCTCATCAATCAAAATAACCGAGGATTCATCGTTCATGAATGCAGAAAGAAGTGGTCTTTTAATGAAAAAATCTTCCTGGAAAACATCATCCTCCACATTATCGGGCTGGTTATTATTGATTTTTGACATTTCAAGATGCAGTAATTGTTTTTGGTAGTTCCATTCGCCTACGATCTGTTCAAAGGTTATTCCTTCGTAACATTGCACCCTGAAAAAATCCCTCATAAATGCCCTGGACAAAGCCTTGGAAAGTTCAGTTTTACCTGTCCCTGGGGGGCCTTCAATTAAAATGGGTTTTTTAAGTGATAATGCCAGAAACACCACGTTAACAATGGTATCATCTGGAACGTAACTATTTTCTCCCAAGACTTTTTCCACATAATCTGTATCCAAAACAATCTCACTCATGAAATCACCTTCATTAGTCACATCATTAATTCGTCATAAATCATTAATTTGCCTTAATCTATTAGTAATAAGGCAATTGGAGTTATTGGGGTTCGATTACCCTCACTTGGAAACTTAAGTTCCATTCCCACATTTTCTGCTGTTTTTAACACATTGATGCCCATGGCTTCAGCTGAAAAACGTGCCATCAACGCGTTCTGGCAACCATTATCCAGATCACAATTTTCACATAACAGGCACTTTCCACCAAAAAATGCTATAGCAAAGGCATATCCCTGATTGAAGGCGGTTCTTTCGATTTCCAGTAAATCAGTTAACATGGTTTTATAAATATTGGATATATCTGCCCATATTGTGGGTGATAAATTGTTTAAGTCATGATTCCACAGCCGAGATTTTTCTCCTTTTATTTGCTCATATTTTGCTATTTTTCCGGATATTTCAGGAGGTTTGAGCTTAACAATCATGGCGGTAGTGTAATCATTCAACATCCTCTTGAATTCCTCTATGTTTGGAGTGTAGGGGGGACATTTCAGGTTCTTCCCATAGTAAGGACAGACCATGCACTTGAGGCGTACTCTATCTTCAACTACTACTTTTTCAGCAGGGATGATCTTTGCAGAGGCAACCCCTAAATCCAGAGCAAATTTTTCTAAAACCCTGTAATTATCATTTTTTGGCATTTTTCCACCTAAATTTGTTCTACCTCAATTTCCACCTAATTTGTTCATATTTTCATTGGAATAACTAATCTAACTCACATGATTTTAATCACAAAGCCGTTTCACTTGTTTTATCTGGGAAACCAAGATATTCCAGGGCTTTGTTTCGGATCTGGATCATCTCCAGGGTCACCGAACCAGCACTGTTTTTTGGCTCAGGATAAATAAGTGAAAATACTAGTCTGTCACCAATACTAACCCCTCCCAGGGTTAAGGGAACTGAATTACTCATTACTGGGAAGAACACCATACGATCAATTTTAAGGACACCATAGGTCTCTGGTATGTTTAGCCTACCCAAGTTTGATGGAATCGTTCCCGGGACCATCTTTTCTGCTTTTTTTGCAAATGAAAAGGCAATGTTCTTTTCATCATTTAAAAATTGTTTTAAATTCTCGGTCTGGGTATAGGCCTCTGGAACAACCTTTGCAAATGGTGCAAAAGATGATAATGCATCGGTGAGTGTGGGGTGAAAGTTCAGAACTTCAAGGGCCTCAGAATCCAATTTTTCCACCCTTTTATGGATTTCATCATGTAATAGGGAAACATTCTCCCAGAATGGTTTTTTGGAGTTATAGGTATATGGAAAATTTGGTGCTCCTACACAGAGGCAAAATACATCCCCTATTTCTTCCTTGGCATGTCTGCGTAGGTCAAATGGGATCCAAATTTGTTTTTGATTCTTTTTAAACGGCCCATTAATTTCTTCACGTGCTGCAATGAATGCGGCGGTGACTGCAGATCCAACTGTTACACCATTTTCTCGGCATCTTTTTGAAAGACCTCTGGTTTGTTTGGGGTCAAGTTCCAGAAGAACCGTGTTGAATCTATTTTTATCCCAGTATGTATTCTGTATGGCAACAGAATCTTCATATTTAAAAGTATAAGGTTTCTTTTTCCATTTTCTATTAGCTTGAGCTATGAAAAGGCGCATCATAATGGAGGAAATCGAAAAACCTTTTTTTGGAAGAAAATCAATCATATTCTGTGGGGGAACCACTTCAATCTCTTTTTCAGGATTTACGCAGTAACTGAGCACATCACGAACCAAATATGCCAGTGACATGCCGTCACAAATGCAGTGGTTACATATTATAACCAATTCAGACACTTTCTCCGAATGTATTAACATAAACCTTATCATTGGGCCTTTTTCCAGATCAAAAGGTATGGTAATTTCATGCTGTAATTCGTCAAACCATTGTGTGTTTGAAACCCTTTGAGTTATTTTAACACTGGCTTGAGGAACATTATCCGTTGAAAACCATGCATTGTTATCATCATCAAACACGATCCTGGCACCAAGAAGTGGGTGCATCTTACAAGCAGTGTTTATTGCCAAACACAGTTTTTTTGGGGAAATATCACCATTAATCCTTGTAATCATGGAGACATTACTGTAAGGAGTCCAGAAATAGACTCGTTCAAGATTATTAACCTTACGGATACATCGAGAAACATCAGTAGAGTAAACTTTGTGTCCTGCTCCGTTATTGGCATTTTTATTATTATTTTTTACCATGGGCATATTATTCTTCCTCCAGATGGGGGAAAGCTTTTTGTCATTTTTTTTATGACTTTTTCCTGAAACTCTAATTCCTATATACAACAGGTTGTTATTTTGTAACACATCGTAATTTTATAACAGTCTGTTATTTAATAACATGGTGTTATTATTGAATATAAACTTTGGGGTTAGGGTCTATGATCCATGGAAATTTTTAAGAATTAAATTTCCTAGAAACTAAACTTCCAAGATAAGCATAAATTTGATAAAAAAGCTTCAAATTATCTAAAAGTAGGTAGGGGGACATAAATATAGAAATAATAATACTAGATAAAAGTAGTTTATAAAATCAATAAATAATGCGTATAAAAGTAAAATTAAATTTATAATTCTTTATTTTTAAGTAATTCATTAACAAAATACATGAAATCTGCTTCAAATTTATATAAATTAATTTCTCTATCTTTGAGTTCTTTCATAACCATTGGTGTAGGATTCAAAACAGCATCCAGTGCATTCATAACCAAAAAGGTTGCGTATAAAGGATCAAGTTTTGAAGAGAATTTTCTCCTTTTAATTCCATTTCTTATGGCCAGGTGGAGTATATCAAATATTTCTTTTTGTAACCTGGTTATTTCTCTTACATCATCCCATGCAGGACGTCTTAGACCAACAACATCTGATCCAAATCTTCCTGATTGAAAATAAGTATAAACCTCAAAGTATTGGGGGTATAAACTGAAGAAGGTGTAATACGATTTCCCCATGGCATTGATTTTCTGAGTATCGGCAGCGGATTTCACGTTATTTTTAACCATTTCATTCAGTATTTTAACTCCACGCAAGATAACTGCAAAACACAATGCTTCTTTATTTTTAAAATAAATATAAAGAGTGGCCCGGTTCAACTCCACTTCTTTGGCAATATCGTTCATGGAAACGTTATCATAACCCTTGGTGAAAAATAACTTCTCAGCAGCGTCAATGATAGATTGTTTTCTCTGTTCCTTCTCTCGTATCCTCCTGGCTGCTGTTGACATTGCAATCTCACCTTACTTAATATAATCAGTTTAAAGGTATGCTAATAACACTAATGATAGTTTTGTTTTTAGAACTTTAATAAGTAAGTATAAACCACTCTTGGGGGATACAATAGGTGCGAAAATCGGTTATTTCCTGGTGGTCTCAATAACCATGTGTTTCCACAGGTCCATGGAGTCCTCAATGAACTGTTCATGAGTAATGCCCTGACTTTCCAGAACTTTTAAAGTGTTAGGGCCCAATCCCACAATTCTTTCTGCAGTTACCGCCACAAAAACAGCTACTTCTATGGGTTTAACATCTTCACGGATGGTGCAATCTTCAATACCTTCCTGGATGGAGTTGCAGATGATGATCATCAGGTCTCCAGTTAAAGCTTCTATTTGAAGGGCGTATTCATCAGTACTACCCTTGAATCTTCTTGATTTAAAATAAAGGTAAGCGTCATGGTAATCTGGATGGTCCTGATAAAATTCAAAGTAGGCACGGCCGGCCTCTTCAAGTTTGCCCAATCCTGTTTTTCCCAATTGAACCTTTTTTTTGAGCATTTCCTTGAAAATTCGAACGCCTCTAAGAATAATGGCAAAATAAATGGATTCTTTGTTCTTGAAATATAGGTAAAGGGTGGCTTTGTTGAGTTCAACTTCCTGGGCTATCTGGTTCATGGAGACCTGGTCGTAATCCCTGGAGAAAAATAATTTTTCCGCCTCATCCAGGATGTAATTACGCCTTTGTTCCTTTTCACGTTTTTTGATTTCTTTGATTGACAATGATATCACCGTAACCATTCACACTTACATCTGCCCTTAGAATCCTTCAAAATCTACCCTTAGAATCTTCTTTTAAAAAAAGTTAGGTAAATTGGGTAATTAGAATAATTTACCTAACTTGAGCATTGCTTTGGGGGATACCTTAACCAGTACTTTCAACAGATCAGTTGGGCTTATCCGGTCAAAATCACTTTCATTGAAGGCATCTGCAATGGAATCCAGCTCTTTATCAGAAAGGCTTAAGAGGTATTCTTTGGCCTTGAGATATTTCTTAAATGAGTCTCCTATCTCTTTCTGGCAGCGTTCCTGGTATTCCTTAAGGTTCTTTTTAGAGTAATCTCCATCTGAAATGGCCTGTGCAGCCACCTCACCTGCTATACTCCCTCCGGTCATTCCGCTGATGATACCCCCACCATCCAGGGGATTTACCATTCCGGCAGCGTCTCCAGTAATGAGGACGTTGTCAGCAATTAATTCTTTGTGGAGTCCTCCCACTGGGTCACCACCCACATTCAGTTCCACAGGCTGGGCATTCTGGGTCCCGGGGTATTTATCCACAAACTCCAGAAGGTGCTGGTAGGCTGTTTTATCGGTTTTCGTGCTTAAAATTCCTAAACCCACGTTGGCTATATCATCACCTTTAGGGAATATCCATGCGTAACCCCCTGGAGCTGTGCTTCCAAATATGAGTTCGAGGCAGCCCGGTTGTTTCATATCCACACCCACCATTTCAAACTGGGCGCAGGATTCCATGTTACCTGGTTTTAAACCGGTTTTAAGACCGGCCCATCTACCTACTCTTGATTCTGGTCCATCGGCACCTATCACTATTTTGGCTTTTATTTCAAAGGGAGTTCCCATGTGTTCCAGCTGGACAACGATCCCATCATTTTCTTTGCTCATGCCAAGGGCTATGGTTTTAACCATGATCTGGACACCTGCACGGGCTGCATCCATGGCCAGGTGTTTGTCGAAGACTTTCCTCTCCAGAACGTAACCCACCTCAGATAGTTTAACCTTATCCTCGTCCAGGAGTACGTCAGTTCCATTGGGTGAAACCAGGCGCACTTGGTTAATGTCACTGGCTATCCATCGAGGATTGGGGGTTACTCCTAACCTCTTTAATCCGTCCTTGGATACTCCTTCTGCACATCTTTTAGGGGCCCCAATTTCTGATTTTTTATCGACCAGGAGTACTTTTGCTCCGTTTAAAGCCGCATGTTTGGCAGCCATGGAACCGGCAGGGCCAGCTCCTATGATCAGGATATCTGTTTCCAACATTAAACCACCTCTTCCTCCAGGGCCTTAACCGGGCATACCTGAATACAAATTTTACAATCTTTACATTCTTCTCTGTTGAATTCCAGTGTTAGTTCTCGCACCTGAATGAGATTCCGAGGGCAAACGCCCGCACATTCCCCACAGTACATGCACCATTCTTTAACTATCATAAATCCTCACCTCTATAACTATATTCTATATTATTTTAAAAAAATATAACCATCATTTATATTAATAACCAGTGGTTATCATACTTTATAAAGCTTGTTATTTCCGGGGTAAGCATGGTCTGGGAAAACGTTTTTGTTACTATTGTAATCTTAAAATGAAGAGTATACAAATTTAAGCGTTAAAAAAATCTTTGAAAAATCTGATTTTAGAATTAAAAATAAAAAAATAAAAAAAGGTGTGGATTATATAATCCACATTTTATTAATTAGGTACCATTCTGCTTATAAAGCAGGAATGATTAAGTCCCTTTCTCCGCCAGGCATGAATTCGCGTAGTGCACCTTTGGCGATGGATTTCCTTGGGTGTGCGAAGTCGAATCCCAGGTCCTTGTCAGCAAATGCAACTTTTATCAGAGGGTTGACACAGAATGCGTCTCCTCGAGCTGCGTGAGGTGCCTGAGCAATACCTGCGTATTCTGGCTGGTGACCAACGTTCATTGCGTAGTTAGGGTAGTTAGGACCACGTAGTTCGTGGATTAAACCTTCGTCGCTCCTGATGGAGAGAGAGTTGGATGCTCCACACTGGTCCTGCAGGTCGTAACCGTAGAAACCTAATCTGCTGTGCACTTCTTTGTGTAGAATCTGGCTTAAGTACCATCCGTTGATTCCTGCGTTGGAGTTTCCGGTTGCAAAGGCAACGGAACATCCTGCAGCAGCTGAAACAACAGCAGCTCTCTGTGAACCTCCGAAGTGGTCTTCCAGGAGAGCTGGGGTGTCGTACTGTTCGAGTCCGTACATGGTTACTTCTGCGGCTATGTCGTGAACCACTTCAGTGGTTGCTTTGGTTCCACAGATACCGTATTTACCGTCAACGTATTCCATTCCGTAGTAGAGGAAGTCGTCCAGTATATCGTCGGTGTAAGCTGCGGTTGCGTACTGGGTGAAACCTACTCCACCAGACATGTATGAACCGAGCCAGATCTGGTCGTAGATAGTGGCTGCTGCAGCAATAACTTCCAGAGATACTTCTGCTGGGTCTTTTGAAATTCTGGAAGTCTGTACCATATCGGCCATTATACCGAAGGAAATACCTCCAGGTTCGTTTGGTCCCCTTGCTCTTCGTGCTGGGAGAATGCTTCCCATGGATATAACGTCAGCGTGTTTTGCTGCGTATGAGAAATCAGCAATAGCTGCTTCACCTGCGCACAGTTTGTACGCGGCGATGAAACTCATACCGATCTGCATTGCAGACCATCGGGATACAGTACCACCGTCACAGGTTCGGACCACTAGGGAAGGAACTCTGCTGATCTGGTAGGTTTTGTTACCGATGTAATCTTTGAGCATTTTAGCCTGTTCTTCTGGGAATTCCTTGTTGATATCAATTACGAATCGGGAATCCAGTTCATCGACCAGGTTGTCATCACCAGTGAAGAGTTTGGCGTAACAGTCGCCTACTAAACCAGGGTGAACTTCTACCATGTGTTCCTGAACCACTGCACCACCAGGTAATGCGTGGTTGATGGTTTCCATGTATTCGTTGATGGTTTCTGGGGTAACTTCCACACCTAATCGTTTTTCTAAAACAGAGTGAGCGGTGTCCATTCCCACGATGATGGTCCTTTTAATGTCATCTAAGAGTTGCTGGATGGCTGCGTTGTTACAGAAGTGCAGGTCGTCTCCTTCTACGTAGGTGTCGGTTCCTGAAACTTTGTAGGCCATTAATTTACGCTGTCCCAGTGGTACTCCTATATCTGGGTTGTAGAATGGGATGCCCCTTTCTTTTTCAATCTTTTTAGCGTATTCATCGAATTCCCTTTTTCGAGGGGACTGTTTCCAGCCTCCGAAGCAGTAAAAGTCAGTGTGATTTTCTTTGGGGTCTTCATCAAATTTACTTTGTAAAGCTTTTAAGAAGAGCTTCTTTTCATTGTTCATTTGTCATCACCCAGTTTTGCTTTTAAATCGTTTTTGAAAACTCCTAATCCGTATCCACCGTCAGTTCGGGCTTCGTGAATAGTTAAAACTGCTTCAAGAGCTTCTTTGTCTTCTCTCATACTCACGTTGTCGCTGCGGTAGATGGTGGTGATTTCTTTGAGGTGGTCTTCGTCCAGTGGTTCTCCTACATCTACAGGGGTGTCCAGTGGTCGTCCTACTTGATCTTTAACATAGGATACTTTGCCGGTTTCTTCGTTGTAGACGTATCTCTGCAGAGCATCGAACATCAGTCCGTTTTCATCCAGCCTTAGGGAGTGTCCGTGTACAGTTGCTCCTCTTAGACCAGTTTTTGCTGGGTCGAAGAATTCGGTTTCCAGTAATGTTTTTGAAATTTTTTCCAGATCCAGTTCTCGGATTTCAATAACCTGTCGTCCGGATAGGGTTCCGGTGTCCACTCCTCGGAATCGGGACATGTAAGTTCGGGCCCGGTCGTAAGGGTGTGCAGGAGCGTTGTACATTGAATCTGTAAATTGAATGTATCGGGTCCTTCCACCTTCTTTTGCTCCAGGGATAGGTTCTACCAGATCTTTCATCAGGTCTTCGTCGAAATCCATTTCATCTAATGGAGGGTGCACTGATTTGTAGCTTTCTCCAGGATTTCTGTGACCTAAAACGCTAACAATATCTTCATCATTAATACTTCTGATGGTTTTCATCTCAAAATCAGGATCCATGTGGTTCCTACGGTTTTGAGCTATTTTTGTTTCTCCAGGGGTGTACTGGGGTTTGTATGACATGTTCAATCACCTATTAACTTCACAGTTTCTTTGGAATTGGTCTTTGGATCTACTATTCCTATTAGGCTGGGATCAATATGTTCTTCAATACCGTAGCCTACTTTCAAATGATCCGATACAGTAGTCTTTGTTCTGGTGAAAATACCTACTCCTACATCAAAACCGAAATTCAGGTTTTCTTCGAGGATGGAGTTTGTTTGCTCAACAAATTCTTCCAGGTTTTCATGTCTTATGGTGACTACTATTTCTCCAACAGAAACTAAAAGTTCAACTTCTTTTCCTTTCACAGTAATGATCTTTCTATCAGGATGGTTAACACTGGTTCCCCGTGCAGGACCGTATCCCACAACTTTGGGTAGGGATTCTCCGTTTACTAAAAATCGTAAAACTCCCTCCAGTTCCAGTAACTCATTGAGAATTATCTCAGTGGTTCCTGGTTTCAGGCGGCGGTGAGGAAATATTTTCACATCAATTGCCTTGATTGGTTCCATCTTGATCACCTAACAGACTTATATCTGGTCTTTTATTTCGCGAGCTCCGTCAGCGATGTACTTAAGAGGCTCTTTGAAATATTCGATATCGCTGTATATGTTTCCAACCATTCCGGATGTCATTTCTGGGGAGAACATCTGGGTTCCGGCGTCCATACACATTGCTGCTGCTGTACATGGCACTGCAAATCCTTTACTGTGCCTGGTTACAACGTGGTTTCCGTGGAAGATACCTGGACCTCCTCCTCCATAAATGGAGTGAGAGAAGAAGCTCATTCCCACACCGGTTCCTTCTACGCGACCGTAGTCCACACCGGGTAGGCTGGTTTCAAATTCAAGTATGTCATTGTAGTACAGTAAGGTGGATGCAACTCCCTGAGCTGCTCTGGAAGCACCGATGTTAACAATAACGGAACTCATGAGTCCTGCTGCTGCGTATGCATTCCATAATGCCCAGTCTACTGGTTCGTAGATGCTGTATCCTGATGGCATGGTTTTGGCCACTTTGATAACTCCGTCATCAACTGCTCTTTCTACCAGTGAGGTTACGACAGTTCCAACGGTTCCTTTACCATTCTGTTTAACCAGATCGAATACCAGATTGTTGGCGTTTAAACCCTGGTAAGCTAGTCCTAGGAGGTGGAATCTTTCAAATGCACCTATAGCATCACCCATTTCAAAGTTTGCTGTTTGTTCCAGGAGTGATGATAAAGCTACTGCGTTTAATGTGTTTTTCTTGGTTATGGCTACCACGTGGTTGGCCATGATGTTTCGCAGACCGTAACCCATACCTTCCAGCATCTGTGGTGGGCCAAGTAAAGCACTGACATTAGCACCTGAAAAATCAACTGACTGTGGGTATTTACCTAAAACAGCGGTTTTTATAGCTGATGCATCGAACTTGTCTACGTTGAAAGTGTCGATAATAGCCTGAACCACTGCTGATCCAGTAACCATGGTGGAAACTGTGTAGTCACCAGCCATTTTCATCCTCTGGGATGGTAACTGTACCAGAAGCTGGTCCCCTTTGTTGATGAGTTTGAGGTTGAAATCGTCTTCATCATCAACACGGATCATTTTTTCAATTTTTCCTGCCAGGATAGCGACGTTTTCTACAATAGGTAGTTTTAATTCTCGTCCTGGAATAAAATTAGATTTACCGCCGTAAGCTGCCTTTTCCAGTGATTTTTCAATCCCGGCCAAGTTAACTGCAACGGATCGCTTGACTTCCTGCACAATATTTTCAATTGTGGGGTTTAACATTGGACTTACTGCTTCTAAAGGGACATCGCTCTCTAAAAGCTTTCCATCTGCGCCATATAGGTCTATTTTGTCTTCATAGGTTGGCATAACGTTTACACCTCTTTAATTTTTTAATAGGGTTTGAAGAAGAGACTGGCAAAAGTCTCTATCTTCGAATCTGTAGGGGGGAACGTGATTGGTGATGGATTGATCTGAACCTATTTTCTTCTCTTTTCTGTTCAGACCGATGGTGATAATGTAACTGTTAGTGATAACCTAACTACTAGTGATAATATTACTTTTAGTTATAATATAACTTTTAATAATTAAATGACTCTTGGTTATTTAGTAACCGGCAGTGGGACTTATAAGGATTTCGGTTTGATTTTTTGTCTCATAAAATTCCAAAAAAATAATAAAAGTAGAGTATTTAATTAAAAATAAGTATATTTAAAAATAGGCTTAGAATGCCAGGGTCTTGCATCTTAGCAATGTTAATTTTTATCCTTTCGACACTTTTTTACCTTTTTTCCAGGTCTCAACTAAAGGTTCTTCAGGATTTAAATTTTAACCATTGATTTAACCAATTCCTAACCTCCTTTTAAACTTTGAACACACACTCGGGTACTTTTTTTCAGATTCTAACCTTAATTTTTCTACTATATCCATTTCTAAATCTTTATTCTTGGTTGTGGATACTGAAAATACATTTTTATGAAGGAGTGTCTCAATACATTCTTCACCCATATTAATTTTGAATTTAACTTTTTTGTCTGCTTCAATATTTTTTGAAATATCTTTTAATAGAACTTGAGACATTTTAATGGATGAATCATCAGTGGACAAATATATGGTGCTTTCGGTGATGATTTTTTCAATGTAAAATGGTGCACATCCCTCCCTCACCGCGACTTTTTTGTTCACCCAGTATAAACTCATCAAAACTTTCCTTTCGGAGTTAATACTGTTCTTAAGCTCAACTGATTTCATTTAAACCCCTTTAACATTCCTTAAAATAGATGTTATGGTGGCTATGATGCATAACCCTCCAGCTATGAACATGATAGTGCTTATGGAGCTGGAAAGTAGTTGTGATCCTGCTAGTAACATATTTCCATTGTATCCTGCGATATTCAGCCCAACCAGGGTGAGAATACTGGCAAATGAAACCCCTAATGCTCCTCCCAGACTTTTGGCCGTGGTTGAAACACTGGATGCTATGGCTGTTTTTTCACGGGGAAGGGAAATCATGGTTTCAGTACTGTTAGGACTGGTGAATAGGCCCTGTCCAATTCCCCACAGGAATAAAGAACCGATAACTATGCCCAGGTTTGCAATTAAGTACCCATAGCCCAGTAAAATGAATGAAATTGCTGATATCGCCATGCTGAGTCCTGATGCGTATTTAGAATGGTACTTATCGTACAGTTTGCCTCCAAGTGGTGATGCGAACATCATTGCCAGGGGTACCAGCATGAATAATAAACCCACCTGTGAAGGACTGTAACTCATGACCCCTTGAAGGTAGAAAGGTCCAATTACAATGGCCATGTTCAAGGCCACCGAGAAAATGAACACACTCAGAACTGGCAGTGTGAACTTTTTGTTGTGGAATAAGCCTATCTCTAACAGGGGGTTTCCACTCCGTGATTCCTGCCAGATGAATGTGATGAGTGCTAAAATGAATAGGGCCCCGTATGCAATTAATGGGGTGCTGATGGTCAGGGTTTGGGCAAGTTCTCCGCAGGCTAACATTAATGTTGTCACCATTATAACCAGAGAAATCGCACCTATCCAGTCCAGGTGAAGGTGTGGTGTTGTGGTTTCAGGAATTTTCAGATATTTAAAGGCACAAATCAGTAAAAAAATTCCTATAGGGACGTTAATTAAAAATATATAAGGCCATCCAATGGTACTGGTGATGAAACCACCTACTCCGGGACCCACTAAAGATCCAATTGCCACTACAGCCCCAAAATAGCCCAGTGCCTTTCCAATTTCAGTTGGTGGAAATGAGTGGAATATAATGGCCCCGGACACACCGGCAACCATTGCGGCGCCGGTGGCCTGGATTATGCGGAAAATGATAAGTGTGTTAATACTGGTGGCAAAACCGCATGCTAAAGAGCTTAGGGTGAATAAAATCCATCCTGCTATGAATAGTTTTGTTTTTCCAGTGTATTCGGAAATTTTTCCAAAAATAATAAAGAATCCAGTCATCACTGCCAGATAACCGGTTATGATCCACTGTGAATACGATAAGTTAATGTTAAACTGGGTGGTGATGGTTGGTAGTGCTATAGTTACCATGTACCCATCCAGCACCGACATAAATATGCCTATTAAAACTGTGATTAAAATTGCATTCTTATTTTTGTAAACGTTATCAGGTATTTCATATTCATTTTGAACTGATTTTCCCATTTAAACCCACCTCTTAGTTTTTTTTAATCCGAATTGCCATTAAAATCCATTTAAATTGATTAATGTCCCATTTCTTTTACCATGACTCTATCTTTGTCGGAGTAAAGTTCATGACTATTAATTATTAATGGTCATTTAATGACTATCGGTTAGTAAATAACCAGTATTTTGTACTATATAAATGTTCTCTTTTAAAATTGATGAATTCAAACTTTAAATTAAAGGTTAAAATTACAATTTGCCATTTAAAATTAGTATTTTGGGAATAATATTCCTAAAAAAACTTAAATAATTAAAATAAATATATTTATAATCAATTATGGCAATTAAGAGCTTTAAATTTATTTGATAAAATTAAAAAATTGGTCAATGAAACTAGCAGGGAAATAAATATTTTCAGCGGATTTTAGAGAATAGACAAGTTTAAACAGGATATAATGGTTTATTTAGAATAATAATGTTCTAATGAAAAATTAGGGAGTATATTGTTGGGAATGGGGGAATAAACATATTTGAGATGAACTTATTTGAGAAAACTTAGTAAAGGTAAGGACTTATTTTTTGAGATAAACTTAATTTGGGATACTTATTTTACCCCTGAACTCATTTATCTTTGTTTTTTATCATATGACGAATCATCTTTTCAACGTCTACAATAAATTTGTCGTGGTTGATTCCTTTGTTTTCCAGTATTTTTTCATGGTCCTGAGGGATATCAGACATGCTTTTTGAGATTGATGATAATAAAATAGCTGCTTCTGCAGGGTCCACATCCGGGCGGATGGTTCCGTCATTGATCCCGGTTGTTACAGAGTTGCACATGATTGAAAACCTTTCGCTACGCATTTTAAGAATATCTTTCAGATATTCACTGGCATTTTTCATGGAAAAGTCCTCTAAATTGTACATAGTTCTGGTGTACGTGCCTCCTGGTATACAGCTGTACTTTAAGTCAATGGAATTGTTGATATCAGTTATGTCATAGCTTTCAGCTATATCAAATCTTCCAGACTGAAAATAGTTATAAATGCGGATATAATCGGGGTAATCCCGGTTAAATTCATGATGGGCCATTCTGAATGCTGAAACTTTATCAATTCCGGTCTGTGCATTTTCAACTGCTTTTTTGATCATTGAATTCAGGATCAGGTTGCCCCTCCTGACTATGGCAAAAAAAAGTTCTTCCTTGTTATCAAAGTAGAGGTAGAGTGTGGCTTTGCTTAATTCGACTGCACTGGCAATATCATTCATGGAAACATCGTCATAGCCCCTTGATAAAAATAATTTTTCAGCGGCCTTAAAAATATCTTTTCTCCTCTGTTCCTTCTCCCTTTCCCTCCGGTCTTGAATGGCCATGGTTTCAACCTCTAAATGGTGGTTACGAAATAAACTCCAGTTACTATAAAACTATGGTTTATCAATTGATAATACTTTGCTTTTGATTTCATTATAAAACTATTTATTAAAGAGAGGAGTTTTTATCAACTTAATTTTAAAGGTTGTTTAAATATTATTAAGATTAATAAATTAAAAATTATTAATAAATAACTGTTATGGGCTTTGTTTGGATTTAGAAATAAAACAAATTCCTGTGTAAATTAAATTTAATATAAACCTAATGCTTTAGCTAAAATAAGCACAGCCACCCCGATTACTCCACCAAAACCTGCCACCAGCATGGTGAGTATATTGATGGGGATTTTGAAAAATGGGAGGATGTTCCAGATGAAGAGGAGTACCCATCCTATTACCATATGCAACAGGATGCTCAGGGCAATCTTTCCCAGCTTTAACAGGATGCCGGCAAAAAATATTCCCACAACTAATAGGACTACTCCAATGATCACCAGGGTCAGAATTTCCATTAGGGGTTCCTCTTTAAATCATCCCAAATTAGTTTCATTCTTATTTTCATCATAGGTATTTTCATTTTCATCCAGTATTATATCCCCAAACTTCTATTTCCTCATCACTTTATTTCCCTGGCCTGTGGTTGTGATCATTTTCTACGGCAGATATCCTGATAACATGCTGCCTGGATCCCATAGTTTTTAACCATACCTGCCATTTCCCGCTGATCCATATCCTTATCCTCAAAGGAAACAGCTTCCTCCTGGTACAGGCTGAATGGGGATTCTCTTCCCAGGATACGTATACTGCCTTTGTGAAGTTTCAACCGGACAGTACCGGAGACCCGGCCCTGCATGTTGTCAATGAGCTGATCCAGATCTTCCCGGAGGGGTTCGTGCCATAATCCGTTGTAGACCAGTTCGGAATAGGTTTGGGATGCAATTTCAGAGAATTTCAATTCCTCTCGGGTTAAAACCAACTGGTCAAGGGCACGGTGAGCTGCAATTAACAGAACAGCACCGGGTGTTTCGTAGTTTTCCCTTGATTTAAGACCAATGATCCGGTCTTCCATGATATCCACTCTTCCAATTCCATGGATACCTGCAATTTCATTGGCTTTACTGATGATATCCAGAGGTCCCATGAGTTCTCCGTTGATTTCAGTGGGAACACCTTCCTCAAAGGATATCTCAATTATCTCTGCTTTATCCGGGGCATCCTCGGTGGAGCGAGTCCAGTTGAATGCCTCTTCAGGGGTTTCCACCATAGGATCCTCCAAAATGTCACCTTCTATGGAACGTCCCCATAAATTCTCGTCTATACTGTAAAGTTTATCTGAAGGGAGGGGTATTCCATGGGACTGAGCATACTTCACTTCTTCAGTCCGGGTGAGGTTCAGATCCCGGATAGGAGCAATGACATTGCAATCTGAGTGAGATCGGATTATGGACTCGAAACGGAACTGATCATTCCCTTTACCAGTGCAACCATGGGCAATGGCCTTCGCACCAACCTTGTCAGCCAGTTCTACAATTTTCATGGCAATTAAGGGCCGTGCCAGAGCAGTACTCAGGGGGTAACCTTCGTAAACTGCGTTGGCTTTGATAGCTTTGAATATGAATTCGCGTGCGAATTCATCCTTAGCATCGATGGTGTAATGTTCAAGACCCATCTCACCTGCCAGCTTAGCAGGGCGTGTGATTTCATCTTCAGGCTGCCCAACATCCACACAGGCAGTTATAACTTTCTGGTCATATTCTTCTTCCAGTAATTTTATACAAACTGATGTGTCCAGCCCACCGCTGAACGCCAGAACCACTTTTTCCATTTTTGAATCTCCTTGATACTCCTGATTTACTTATATTGTCATAGTTAGGTATTTTGTAGCAGAATAAATATTGATAAAGTTATGATGACAGTTCTATAAAAAACTTTATTGTATTATTATATAACAAAGGATTTTTTTTAAAAATACAATTTTTTTATACAACCTACACCGGTACGATTTTCATTGGCTGTATGTTTTTCCTTTTTTTTAAAGTGGGTTTTTGAAATATCATTTTTGATTAAGGGGTTAAATGGGTGAAAATTAATGTTAACTCTAAGGTGGAGGTAATAGGATCTAGGTGGCAGTAATAGGAAAAACCAAAACAAAATAATCCGTTTTAATGATTAAACTGCCTTGAAGACTCGTTTAACCTGTTTCCAGTAAAGGTGGATGTGTAACAACGTGCTAACTGCCATTATAATTGCAAATTCAGCATGCCAGAAATCTATGGTTAAATTCCAGGAAGACTGAATTCCATAATTGATGGATACTGCCAGAATAAGTCCGGTAGCACCGGTTACAATGAAGCTTGCCATAAGCACGTATTTCCAAATGGTATAATAGATACTCCTCTTCAGCCGGTCTTCCAGATACAGTAAATATGTAATCAGATAGATGATAATGGTGGTTGTGGCTATTGGTATCAGGTTATAACTTTGAGATGGAACTGAACTGGCCTGCTGGATATCAGAAAAACTGCTGTTGCTATTGTTTTTATCACTAACACTGCCTTCGTTGGTTTGAGTTGTTATTGTTGAACTGTTGTTTAGAGATCCGGAACTGGGGGATTCGGAGTGGTCGCATATGTTATCATAGTTGGTGTCCAGGTAACGGGGGCACTGTCCAGGGTATGGATCGTTTAACAAACCGTAAGGACAGTCATTCCAGGCGTAAACTGCTATTGGTGTGAGGAGGACAATTAGAAGAACCACATATAATTTTTTCACTTCAATCTCCTCCTCATTTCAATCCCTTCCCAGATTTTTCATCAGATGTTGCATTTGATTTTTCAGGGGAGGGGGTTAATTTTTCCCCCAGATTTTCATCGGATTTTTCACCAGTAGAAGACATCCAGTAAGAGTGTATGTGGAATAATGCAATCCAGAACATGGCTATTGCAAATTGAACATGCCAGTAAAGAAGGCCCTGGCTTAGGGGAAGTGCAATTCCATATTCTGCAAGGATTATAAGTATTAAACCCGCCCCTGCAGATACCAGGAAGGTTACAAGAATAAGAATATTCCATAAACGAATATGGATGGATTTCTTAATATAATTATTATGGTAAAGAAGGTAACTCCCAAAATAGGCAACTAGGAGAATGATTGATATGGGTATTATATCGTAGCTCATGGGAATCGTCAATTAAGATGACCTGTGAATTTAAACATAATTTGAATTTAAACTTAATCTAAGTATATATTATATCTATTTTAGGAAATTTATAATCTAAATATAATAATTAATAATCTAAAAAATCTACCTAATTTGGATAATTTTACTCGGATTGAATTTAAACTTAGGATAATTTAATATATCTTTGAATATTAAAGTTTTTTAAGACAAGCTTAACTTGTATGATTAAATTGGAGAAGTAACTCACAGAATCAACTGTAGTGTTTGCTGGTGGGAACTAATGCAAAAAAAGAGTAAATACATTTTGGTGGCCATTATCCTACTATCGGCTTTTTTGGTGGCATATTTAGCTTACACAGTTTTCATGCAACCGGTTAAAACCGAAAATCAGTCTCGAGTGGTTTTAGGAACATATAACCTTCCTCAGGCTGAAATTACCAGTGGAATGTCGGTGGATCAGGCCATAAAAAACAGACGTTCGGTTAGGAATTTCACCACAACTTCACTTACCTTGCAGGATGTTTCACAGCTTCTATGGGCTGCTCAAGGAATCACTGACTCTGAAAGGAATTACCGATCTGCCCCTTCTGCTGGACATGTTTTCCCAATGGAAATATATCTAGTTGCAGGGAATAATGGTGTTCAGGGCCTTGAAGAGGGTATATATCAGTACAATCCTTACAATAACACTTTAGAAAAGATTGTAGATGGTGATCAAACCTACGCCCTGTCACAGGCAGCACATGGGCAAGAATGGGTTGACCAGGCACCAATCAGTCTGGTGATCACCGGGAACTACCAGAAAATGAAGGATAGATATCCTGATGAAAATTTAAGTACGCGTTTCGTGGATATTGAAGCGGGGCATATTGGGGAGAACATATATTTAGAAGCAGTATCCCGTAGTCTGAGTGCAGTGGCCATTGGTTCTTTCTACGATGATCAGATGATAAAACTTTTGAAGTTACCTTCCAATGAAACCCCAATATATATTTACCCAGTGGGGCATTCGGCATCGTAGGAATCATTGGAACATAGGAATCTTAAGTAATCTTAAGCAGTCTTAATCAATCATAAGATCATGGGAAAATTAGGGGGAATAGTTGAGAATTAAGGGGAATCCTGAGATAATTAGTGTAATATTTTATTTCATGGTAAATCATAGTTTAATTGAATCTTTTGGTATTGTTTGGTGTATCGTTTGGTATTATGGTGATTTAGTGCATGGTGAGTTAGTATGGACTGTGAAATTATAACTATTGCCCAGGATACGGGTGGTGACATCTCCCTTAACCAGGATTTAATGAAAGAATTGGCTCCAGATAGTGTTGGAAAACCTTTAATCGATGCAGCTTTAAAAGGAACTCCACTTTTAAAGTTTGGATCTGGATCTCCTCGCATTCTGCTGTGTGCTGGTATTCACGGAAATGAACTCCCCCCTCTGGTGGCTTTCTTCAAGCTCCTGAATTACCTGGAGAATAAAAAAATTAACGGAACAGTTTACACCATCCCAATTGCTATCCCCTACGCTACCATGAAAAATTCACGAAGATTCCAGGGTTGGGACATGAATCGGAAGACCTTTACTGAAGGACATATTTCCAATACCATTTTAAAAACAGCCCAAAAACTGAAAATACAGGCCGCAGCCGACTTCCACTCCACCCAGCCCCAGAGTAATCCTGGAATAGAGAGTGTTTTTTGCTCGAAAAAACCATGTTATAAGAGTTTTAAGATAGCAGACCATATAACTAGCCAGACATCTTCCAAGGTTATTTCCCAGGAAAAAGCAGGGACCTTATACGGTGGTGCCCTTGAAGATGAGTTGAATCTCAGTGGAATACCTGCGGTAACCTGTGAAGTAGTCTCCAGGAATGGTAAAGTGGATTCTGGAAGTGTTGAAAGGTCTTTTATGCAGATGAAATCTTTCCTAAACTTTTTCAACGTAATATAATATTTCAACAGTACATTTTGGCATAATATAATTTTTCAAAATAAATAGTAATTATGATTTTTTTGATAAATATAAACTTTTCATATAAAATATAAACCTTTTATATAATTATTTCTTCTCTAGTGCTCTCGGATCAAGTATTTTTACTTTGAAAGTGTTATTAGACCATTGCTAACTTATTATCAGAAAAGTATTAAGCAAAAGTATTGAAGCGGCCCAATTCACACGTGCTGGATTTGCACGTCAATCGCATATTTAAATATGCAGATATACTTGATAATCATCTTTGAAACCGATAACATGCCTTCTTACAAAAATCATATATTATTCTCAATTATAATGATATTTCCCTTCTTTCCTGATGTTTACTATCTATCACTGGCGGTTATAGGAGCTTCAGTGGTGGATCTGGACACCAGTTTCCGTTATCGAAATCTGGTTATAATGGCTCTTGCTGGGGGAATACTAACATTAATCCTTCCATTGTTCCAAATTACTCCGTTTACAGGAATATTATTAATGAGCATAGCATTATTCTTCTTTGTTGCGCAACACAGGGGTTTTGTGCATTCTGTTCCTGGAGCGTGTTTAGCTGCAGCATGCCTGGCCCTGTTTGTAATCAGTTTTCAGAATATTTTGATTAATTTAACACCAGATCTCAGGGTTTCTTTCCTTTTAACATCTCTGATTCTGGGAATAATAGTTTTAAACAGGGGATTGCTTATTTTATACACATTACTGGTGACAGTTGGGATATTTTTAACCCCTTTAACCAGTTTTAACTTCTTTTACGTAGCAACTGCCTTATTTGTAGGTTCTTTGAGCCATTTAGTCCTGGATCTCTTCACGGGCAGTGGAGTGAAACTTTTTGATCCTATATCCAAATACAGGTATGGTAAAATGACTGGCTTGTTGATTATTGTCATTTGGCTGGCCTGTGTGGCAGTTCTTTATATTTATCCTAGAGAAAACTACCTGTCTTTAAACTATTTTTTAGCTACATTTCCCCAATTAACTACATTTAATCCAATGAGAATTATGAATTGATTTAATAGGTTAATAAATTTCATTTAGAGTAATGCGAATCGTATTTGGGGTATTATTATTATTCAATACGGAGGATTTGATTTTCAATTTACGTATTTGATCTATCGTAAACAATTTTTTGATCTCTAATAAAAAAATACTAAAATATAAAATTAAAATTTAAATATAAATTTCTTGACTCTAAAATATTGAAATATAAATATAATTTCAATTGAATAGTGGGTCTGATTTTAAGTTGAAAAATAAATTTAGTTATCTTTATATATCATGTTTTATAATGATGAATTGTAATTTATCATGGCATATATTAATGGTCACGATGAATCGATAATACATATGATGACAGCTAACATGGCGTTTATTTTCTAACGGTGTTATCTGTTTATTAATTCATTAATATTAAAGATTAAGGGGCTAATTTACCATGTTTATAACGAGAATATTCTACGGAATCGCTTATTTCATTGTATTGATATGGGAGATAATCAAAGCCACCATCGATGTTGCAATTCGAACTTTAAATGGTAAGGTGGATCCGGTTATAGTGGAAATCCCCACAGTTCTTAAAAGACCAGTTTCCCAGACCATCCTTGCCAACAGCATTACCCTTACTCCGGGCACATTATCCATTGACCTCGACTCGGAGAATCAGGTGATAAGGGTGGCTACAATTGTTCCCCGAGCTAATGAGGATGTTATTCCTTTTGAACCGTATATTAAAGGTATGTTAGAATGAGGATGTTAGAATGAGTATGAATATTTTAACCATATCTGAATATGTTTTACTGGCTGCTCTGGCCATTTACGCCCTGGCATCTGTACGTATCGCCACCCGAAAAACTATAGGGATGGGTCTGGTTGGGATATCTGGATTAAGCATTGCCGTGGCCGTTATCCTCATCCTGGTAAAAAACCTTTACGGAATAGCTTTTTCTGCAGATATAGCCACTGCGCTGGTGCTTCTGGGACCAGTGGGAACCATTGCCTTTGCCCGGGTTTTAAGGGGGTATAGTAATGGATGATATATTTACCATTATAAAAGCAGTTCTAATCCTGGCATCAGCAGTGTTCGTTCTTTTAACAGCCTTTGGAATTTTAAGATTTAAAGATGACCTTGAAAGGGTCTTATACGCCCGAATCCATATTCTGGGAGTGGCTGACATGGCCTGTATACTGGCGCTCCTGGTTCTGGGAGAACCAATACTGGCTGCTGCTTACTTCATACTGGCTCCATTTGCATCTCACGCCATAGCCAATGGATTCTACTATGGGGAGGATAAACATGATTGAATACGTACTGATGATTATAGTGATTTTAGGATCAATCCTGGTTCTTATGCAGCGGGATCTCCTAAAAGCAGCCATTTTAACCGGAATTCCAGGTGCTGGCCTGGCCTTCCTTTACCAGTACCTCCTGGCTCCAGACGTGGCCCTTACTCAGGCCATTGTAGGGTCGGCTATCATTCCAGTGTTCTTTGCACTGGCAGTCTACAAAACCCGCAGGATGGAGGAATAGATATGGTTATGGACGTACAACTCGCATCATTATTTACCGCAATCGCCCTGATTGTAATTGGAATTGTTGCCGTAGCATTCCTGGACAACCTCATCAAAAAGATTATAGGATTGGCATTCATAGGGGATGGAACCAACCTCTTCTTAATTGCCATGGGTTACAAACCCGGGGGAATAGTATACATATACTTGCCAGGCATGGCAGCAGACTGGTTCGCGCAAAACGCAGCTTATCCACTTCCATTTGCCCTGGTATTAACCAGTATTGTTATCGGTGCCAGTACCATGGCCGTGATGCTGGGAATTATAATAGTCCTCTACAAAAAGCACCGATCTTTAAGCGCATCCAAGATTCTGGGAGAGTAATCAAATGTCACGTTATGATTCCAACAAAACAGATAATATGGATTACAATGTTATAGGGGGGATACTTTGAACCTCTTAATACCACTGATGGTTATAGTTCCCATAATATGTGCACTGTTTTTAAACCTGCTCCATAAAAAGGATAGGACGGTTAAGGCAGTAACCATCATTTTAGCTTTAGCTTTACCTGCATTACCTTTACTGGCCAATTACGGGCTGCACTTTTTCGGAGGTTATGAACCACTGGTGCAGAATCCAACTCTGGCCACAAATCTACCATCACTTATAACTGGAACTGCCCTTTCCACGTTCCACCCTGCTATTACTTACTCTTTCCAGAGTGCACAGCAGTTATTCGTATTCGTCCTGGGTCTGGTAGGACTTCTGGTCCTTTTCACCTCAATTTATGAAACCCGCCGACCATCAGGAGTCTACGCCTACATGCTGTTCATGGGAATAGCAGCCGTGACGGCCATACTCTTAACTGATGATATATTCAACCTTTACGTCTTCTTTGAGATAATGGCCCTGGCAACCGTGGGAATAGTTCTGGTATCAAATATAAAAGGCAACTATGAAACTGCCCTTAAGTACATGATACTGGGGGGTGTGGCAGCTCCATTACTCTTATTGGGTGTAGCACTTCTATTGGGAGTTACCGGTAACGTTAACATCACAGATATAGTTTATTCAATTAAAACGGGTTTGGTTGACCCTCATAATCCTGTGCTCTTAATGGCCTGTGGATTGATAGTATTCGGATGGCTTTATGGGTCTGGATTACCTCCATTCCATACCATCAAATCTGCAATTTACAGCAAAGCACTACCCAGTGGATCAGCAATGATCCAGGCTTTTTCAGTGTTTACGTTCATTGCAATGGGAATCATCATCCTCAGAATATTTTCCTATCTGCCATTCTCACAGTGGGTTATTCTGGGAGTATCTCTACTGGCCATGATCCTGGGTATCACCATGGCCATTGTCCAGACCGATCTCAAACGTATGATTGGATTTCTGGCGGTGGGAGAATTGGGATACATAGGAATTGGATTGGGACTGGGCACAGCCTACGGAATAACCGCAGGACTTTTCCAGGCAGTAAATGAAGTATTAATAACTGCTCTGCTGTTCATTGGGTTTGGTGTGGTGTTATACCAGACTGAAACTGCCAACACTCGCAAATTGGGTGGTATGATGGTTAGAAACCCCCTGGTAGCTTTCCTGGTGTTACTGGGTGGACTGGCCATGGCAGGTGTGCCTCCACTCAATGCATTCCAGAGCAAGCTCATGTTAATCCAGGCATCTCTCAATGCAGGTCTTCCTGAACTGGGGGTTATAATGATACTCCTGAGTATCGTGACCTTTATGACCTTTATGAAAGCATTCCACGCAGTTTACTTGCGTCCTAAACCTGCAGATCTGGAAATTAAGAATGAAAAGATACCCAAAGCTACCATAATCTCCATGGTGGTGTTACTGGTGGTATGTATTATATTTGGCCTATTCCCACAATACGTGACCAGCTACCTGCAACCACTGGCAACCAGTCTGGCAGGAGGTTTAGCATGAACCTTTACGATATGATAGTTAAAAAGATAAAAGACATTCAGGGGCCCGGTGATGATCCAGTAACCAACATATCCACATCATCCATGCTCACTGCAGAGATAACCTTAATTTCCTCGGTGTTGGTGGCACTCATCATGCTCCGACTGGTGAACAAGGTTTTAATGATCGTGGCGGTGCTGGTGGTTCTGGGAATCTTTTTAACATCAATGCCTCTTATGAATCGTTTAAGAAGCGAACAGAATGATTCTTTATACACTATGACGTTTTACGTTATAATTGCACTGACAATAGTAATTACCCTATTCTACTGGGGGAATTTAAATGTCTAAGGGAATAAAAAATATTATAATGGGATTTTCCCTGACAATATTCGCAGTAGCCCTATTCCAATCCACATACCAGTTCAAAGGAATGATATATCCTGGTATCAGCTACCTTTACAATTATGTTGGGACCAACATTGCCCCTAACATGGTCACAGTTATAGTATTTGACTGGAGAGGTTACGACACCCTTGGTGAAGCTCTTATACTGGTAACTGCGGTTATTGCAGTATTACTTGTATTTGGAAGAGGTAGAGCCCGGCTGGGAGGTAAATAAATGAGCACCATACTCAAAATATTCGTATTACCTGCATCCCTGATTATCATGTGCTGGGGTGTACTCACCATTCTGGGAGGTCACATCACCCCTGGAGGAGGATTCCAGGGAGGGGCCATGATAGCAGCAGGATTCATATTCTGTTTAGTTGTATACGGACTTAAAGAAAGTCCAATCCACCTATCCCATGATTTCCTATCGGGAATAGAAAGTATTGGGGCACTGGCCTACGTATTTTTAGGTATTGCCGGACTGGCATTTTCAGGTTTCTACCTCTACAACCTTGGAGTTGACCTCTACGGTATAGTCCCGGTCTTCATAAAAAACCTGTTTAACTACCCAGACCCCACACATGCCGGAATAATACCCTACCTCAACTTCGTGGTGGGATTGAAGGTTATGGTGGGATTAGCTGCAGTGGTAATAGCATTCATGGGATTCAACGAATACAAAGATGATTCAGAAGAAGAAACTGATGAAGCTGGATGGGAGATTGAATAAATGATATTCTATATTGGACCAATGGTACTGGGATTCCTGCTGGGATTCATACTGGGCAGCCGAATTAAAGAGAACCCTGAAAGTAAACTCAAATTTGACTCCACAGTTTACCTGATCTTCCTGATTATCGCAATCCTGGTTGCCTACTTCCTGGGCCCATTCCCCTATTATCAGGATGTTCCACTGGCCAGTGGATTTGTAGCCGCGGCAGTGGGGATTATAATGGGTAAATTGGTACTTGGAAGGGCCAGAGCACCAGAAAAATTGGAGGATGAACCGGTTAATTGATGATTGGCCTACCTATCTAAATCCCTACAATCTAATCTAATCATTAGAAATATCTTAATAATCACCAGAGAAACAAAAAAATCAACTTGGAAGGTAAATCATGTTTCTAACAACCAATAAATGCAAAGGCATTGGAGAATGCATCCAAGAATGCCCTACAGAGGCAATTCGCCTGATTGATGGCAAAGCATTCAGTTGCATAACCTGTGGTGCCTGCATGGAAGCCTGCCCCAACAGTGCAATTTTCCGCAACAAATACGGAGGATACGTGGTAGACCGGGCTAAATGCAATGCCTGTGGTGTATGCGAACTCACATGTCCAGTTAACAGCATTCACATAGAAGAGGGAGTGGTCCGGGGGATCTGTTCCAGATGTGGCATATGCGTCCCAGCTTGCCCAGAGAAGGCCAGAATAGATGCTTATGATGTTATTGAAGACAGGCAACTCAAATTCCTGGAATCTTTAAATCTCACAGTTCAACCTCCCACACGCTCCCGGAAAGAGGAAGAGGTTGCCCAAAGAACCAGCCTGGTTACCGACAATGAAAAATGCACCCTCTGTCGGCGATGTGAATATTACTGTCCCACCGAGGCCATAATGGTGGATGTAGAACCCCAGGGTAAATGCACTGAGTGCCGGGTCTGTGAGGATGTTTGTCCGGTAGGAGCCATTGAAAACTGCACCATAGACCCTGAAAAATGCACAGTTTGTCTCAAGTGCATGAAAGAATGCCCCAATCAGGCCATATACGTGGATGATTTCCAGGTGAAGATCCGAAAACTGGAAGAAGATGAAAAACTGGAAGGAAAAATCATATCCTGCCTTAACTGTGGTTTATGTGCCGATGCATGTGAAGGCGGAGCGCTTAAAATGATAAACGGGCACCTGCGCTATGATCCCACACTCTGTGAGGACTGTGAAACCACTGCTTGTATTGATGCCTGTCCAGTAGGGACACTCAGACTTTCAGAAGACACTGAAAGGAAGATTAAAGGCTTTTGTGTTTCCTGTGGTAGGTGTGTCAAGGCCTGTGATGTTAACGAAGCACGTAGCTTCCAGCACGTGACCTGGGATGGTTCAGTCACCGAAGACTGTATATCCTGTGGAATATGTGCAGAAATATGTCCCAAGGATGCCATCACCCTTAAAAGAGGAAGTATTGAGGTGGACACTGAAAAATGTGTGCTGTGTGAAAAATGCGCCATTCACTGTCCTGTAAATGCAATACCCACCACTACTATGCGTAAGAAAACCATCAAGGAAGGATTTGCCTTTGTGATGGATAAAATGTGCATGAACTGTAAGTTATGCACCAAGATATGTCCAGAAGAAGCCATAGCTGAGGATGAAAATGGTAAGATTGTGGTGGATGATGATAAGTGCACTTACTGTGGTGCTTGCAGCAATGCCTGCCCAGCCAGAGCCATACTATTTGAAAGGGAATTCGAGGTGGAACAATGACTAATCTAGCCCTTATATTCCTGGAAGGAGCCTACACCAACCTTAAAAGGATCCTATTTGCCAGTGACCGGGTCACGGATATGGACGTACGAAACATGATCCTGGAAGGTAAGGTAACCCCCACCGACAAGGTGGCCGAAGTATCCTGTATTGGATGCGGTGGTTGCAGTAATGCCTGCCCCACAGAAGCCATAGAAATGGTGGATCTGGATGAACCAGTGGAACTCATGGAAGGATTGACCAAAACACAATTACCAGTCCTCCATAGTGAAAAATGCGTGCACTGTTATTACTGTCATGATTTCTGCCCATTATACGCTTTATTTGGAGAAGCAGGAACCATACATCCCAATGATGTGGGAGAAGTCACATCAGACATATCTGGGCTCCTTGAAAAGCCAGTGAAAATATCTGATGATAAAATAGCATTTATATCACAGTATTTGGCTGATAACACCATTATAAGAAAAAGAAGGGAATAAAGAAAATAAAAGCATGTAAATACTATAAATTAAGGGATAATACCATAAAATAAAAGATTACCATAAATGAAAGATTTAAATTTACCATAAATCCATAAAATCTTTAAGAGGAATCATATGAGCCTGAAATCATATTCAAGGGGTCGAGCCGTACACGTGATGCTGGTGTACACCGGAGGATGCAACGGCTGCGACATAGAGATAGTTAACTGCATATTATCTCCCAAATTCGATGCAGAACAGTACAAAGTATTTCTAACCTGGAACCCCCGGGAAGCAGATGTACTGGTGGTCACTGGACCAGTAACCAAACTCAATGAACAGCCCCTCCGAGAAATTTACAAAGCCATACCCGAACCAAAAGCAGTGGTAGCTGCAGGAGCCTGTGCCCTCATGGGAGGAGTGTACAAGAATTGTCACGGGGATATACCATCTGAAGAAATAGCAGGACCAGTTGATAATATCATACCAGTTGATGCCAAAGTACCAGGTTGCGCTGTGCGCCCCCAGGATATAGTGGCCGGATTGGTATCAGCATTACCATTACTACTGAATGCGGACTAAAAACTTGGTATTAAGAGTAAGTTGGCACGTAAAATGGGACCAAAATCCCAAATTCATCAAAACTTAGCTCATTAAACTTAAATCAAAAAAATCCAATTCATCAAAAAAACCTAAAATTAATAAAAATCCTAAATTCATCAATTAAAAAAACCGAGAATATTATTTAAAACTCATGAAAGGTGTAACATAATGGACGATAACAAACAAAACAGGACGGTTATCGAGGCAGAAATTCCAATGGGAACTGTTCACCCTGCTGCACTTGAACCATACCGACTAAGACTCTTTGTGGAAGATGAAATCGTCCGCGATGCGGAGATCACTGTAGGAGTCAACCACCGGGGAGTGGAACGGATCATGGAAGGTCTGCCTGTGGAGAAGGCCAACAGCCTAACCGAGAAGATCTGTGGAATCTGCTCCAACAGCCACATCTGGAACTCCTGCCGAACAGGAGAGATAGCCCTGGGAATAGAAGTACCAGAAAGGGCAACCTACATTAGAATCATAATGGAAGAACTGGAAAGACTCCACAGCCACTTACTTTACCTGGCCCACGGAAGTGAAGTACTGGGTCACGAAACATTTTCCATGCGCCTGTTCTACATCCGAGAAACAGTAATGGACCTCCTGGGCATGATTGGAGGGAACCGTGTGCAATACGGTTCAGCTGTACTGGGCGGAGTCCGTCCACGATGTGAACTTGATGAAATGCGTTTACAAAAGATTACAGAAGGAATGGACTTACTTGAGGAGAAAGTCACCGCTTTCGCGGACCGTTTTGTATCTGACCCAATGGTAATGAGTAGAATTACCGGAGTAGGGGTTATAAGTCAGAAAGATGCCCTTAGACTGGCCTGTACTGGACCCACACTGCGTGCTACTGGTGTTGCCCGGGATTTGAGGAGGGACATGGAAGAATACGATCCCTTTGAATTTGATGTAATCACCCAGGATGATGGTGATGTCAAATCACAACTACTAATGAGGGTGTTTGAGAACTTTGAAGCCATCAAGATAATACGTCAAGCAGTCCGTGACCTTCCAGATGGCCCAATAACCAACCGGAGCTGGGAGATGCAGGATACACCCCTTACCAAGAGTTACATTGAAGTTCCCCGGGGAATGCTTTACCATTCCTATTCCCTTGAAGATGGCAGGGTTAGAAACTGTGTCATCCGAACCCCATCCATGGCTAACATCGGGGCCATGCAACACGCCTGCATAGGCCATCACATTACAGATGCCCAGCTTTCAGTGGTGCAATGTGACCCCTGTTTCACCTGTACTGACCGGGCAATTGAGATCATTAAGATATGAGGAGAATAAACCATGGACCTTACATATTCCCTAATAGCAGTAATAGGCACCCTGGTGGTGGCCTTCATTGTGAGTCTCTTCTTACCGGGCATTGAACGGAAGTTCATCCATGCCAGGATACAGCAGAGGGTAGGACCACCCATTACCAGCCCCGGGATCATGGCTCCTTTAAAATTCTTCTTCAAACAGACCATAACTCCAGAATCCCCAATGCCTCGTTTGTACAATGCATTACCTCTCATAAGTTTGATAATTGTCGTAATTCTGTTGTTATTCCTCATCCCGCAGATGTACTTTGTAGGAGCACTGGCCAGTGTAATTGCCCTGGTGGGATTCCTTAAAGTGGAAGAAATAATGTACATGTTCATGGGAAGCCTCTCCAGATCCGTACTCTCAGTACGCATGCCATTCCCGGATAAAGCCAAAGGAGCAGCACATCCTGAAACACCACAATCATTTTTCGAGGACTTGAGCAGTCTCCGGGCCTTCCGACTGATAGCATTCGGGTCATTCCCCTTATACATTGCCATGTTCGTGGCAGTGGCCATGACTGGAAGCATATACCTACAGGACATCATAAACTACCAGCAGGTGCACGGACCCATACTCTTCACTGTGGCCGGAGTAATGGGGGCAATTGTATTCTTCATTGGATACATGATACTCCTGAATGAATACCCCTTTGCCATATTAAAAGGAAAACCAGATGTAGTTGAAGGACCTTACCTGGAATACGCTGCAAAATACCGGGCATATGTTTATATCACCCGTGGATTCCTGATGTTCACACTGGCAACCCTGTTTGCCACACTGTTCCTGGGAATAGCACCCAACATCCTGAACCCCTCATTCATCATCACCCTGATTGTGGCATTACTATTCCCAATGCTCATGGCAGTCCTCAGTGCATTCTCGCCAATATTCACCTACAAACAGTTCTATCCAACTGTTGCCGGAGTGTCAATCATAGGAGTACTGGCCATAGTCGCAGCTTTACTATAAAAAAGCAATTCAAAAATATTTAATCCATAAAGGGTTTTTAACCCTTTACGGGATTTAAACCTTACAATACTCTGGAAATGAATTATAAATAAAAATCATGGTGAAATGAAATGAAATTTGTGATGAGACCTTACCATATCCTCAGTCTGGGAGGCTATATCGTGGAAACTGATTTTCCCTACCGGAATCTGATTGTGGTAAACCCAACAGAGGAACCTATAAAACTGGAGGTTCCAGTATTTTCTGAGGAATGGATCGAAGAACAACGCCAGCTTGGACTGGAAATCACTCCCCTCACGGAAGAAGATAACTACTTGAGTAACTTCCGCAAGGCCAAGGCTAAACTGGAAAAATTAAAGGTAGAAAAAGGAATAAAGGCAGAATAGTACGTTAAAAATAATTAAACTAAATCGCACTGCCCTTATTTAATATTTTTTAGCCATTATCTATTTTTTTTAATTTTAATTCATTCAAATCCTTTTTTCTTTTAATTTGAATATTAAAGCTTATTTCTTTATTTAAAAGGGAGCTTAAGCTTGATTTTAACTCAAACTTTAACTAACATTTATTTGCAAACTCTCCCCTTTCTTGAAATTTCTATCCTTCTAATTCTTTTAGATTTGCCTGGAAAGATCGGGCCACTATTGGATTGGCAGCAGGTTCTGGTAATCCTAGCTCTTTTAAAACTGTCCTGCAAAACTCCATTGGTTCAGAGGATGAATTTTCAGGGGCAAGTTTTTCAACAATTTTCTGGATATTCTGAAGATAATCCAAAGCTTCAACCATCCTTTGATGAACATTTTCACTTTTTTGAGGTTCATCCCATGAGGCCAACAGTAATTCCACATCCTCAACGCCCATCAACATCTCAATGGACTGAATGGATCCAGTAAAGTCATCGTAGATCGGCAAATCCCCTTGTATAGGCACTGCATCTCCAGTAATTAAAACCCTTTCAGATGGGATGTGTATGGAAATGGAACCTTTAGAATGGCCCGGTGTGTGTATAACTTTTAAATTAATGTTGTTGCCTAGTTCAACAACATCCATATCCTCCAGAACATGGTCCACCTGAACAGGTCCTTCTACCAGGGAATGGAAATTAGGAACTGGCCTTTCTTTAAACTGGAGATCCACATCTTCAATCCAGGATTTTTCACTTTCATGGGCTGCTATTTCACAACCAGATATTCTCTGAATAGATTGGGCAGAGCCAATATGATCAGGGTGAGAATGGGTTAAAATCAATAAAGAGATATCATCCGGCGCTTGCCCTGTTTTTTCTAAATAATCGAAGATGAATTTTTCTGAAGAGCTAACTCCACTATCTATCAGGCAAATTTCATCTCCAAATATCAGATAAGAGTAAACAAAACGTTCCAGAGTTCCAGAGTCTGTCTTAACTTGGAATGGAATTTTAATGGCGTGAACGTGTTCTGTGATTTTCATAGATGAAATTGGAAGTTGATCCTTTTTAATTTTAACGGGAGGGGAATTTATTGGAGTTAAGTGAATTTATTGGAGTGATTTATAGGGGATTATGGTGTTCAGGAGGGAGGTTGTGATTTGTTCAAGTACTTAATAACCTAAGGATATGCTGTGAGATGAAGGGTTTTTTAACCTATCTGATCCACGGATTTTGAACAAAAATAACTTAAACGGGCTGAAATCAGCAGAGAATTAGAAAAAAGGAGAGGAAACAAGCCAAACCTGGGTACAATATGCCCTGATTTGAAAGAATTGAAAAATAATGGTTTAATAAAGATTGATGATGATAAAATTTATTCATTAACCGATGATGGTCTGGAAGAACTTAAATCTGGTTGTGAATTCTTTTGTAAGATTTTTTTGATAGGGGGGAGTGTCCATTTTCAGGAATGATCACTTTTCAGGATAATTCACTCCTTAGGATACTTCACCCCTAGGATATTTTTTTTGATATAAAAGACATCATGTATGTTATTTAGTACTTTCACTTTTAAAAAATTAATTCTAGCGGTAATTGGTTCATTAATGATAGTATGGTGGAGTAAATGTTGATTATATCTTTTTTTTAAAGAAATAAGGTTATTTTTAGGATATTCAAAAGCTCAGCTGTTGCACATGGTGATTTAAGGTCATGGATAAATAGTATCATCATCCTAAATTGTTATATTTTTTATAAATAAGTCTCAATAAGGTCTGATTTGCTTAAAAAAGAAACCAATAAACCTTATTCAAACACGACTTTTCAAAACCGTTAATTAATCCGTTAAATTGAAAAAAATGCCTTAGAATAGATTTTTTTGGGGAAATTCCATCAAAATATTTATATAGTATGGAAACTGATCAATTGTTGTCCAAATAACGTTCAATATCCTAAATCCGGATGTTAAAGGACACGGAGGCGGTATAATAAATAAGAAAATTATATTCTCAGTGTTAACTTTCACGAGTTCGACACTATTTTCCCATATCAGTAGGTTTTTAGTAAATATAAATGGTGATTTGATGACACCCTCCCACGAGGTAGGACATGAATGAAAAATTAAGCAGGGTCCTAGTGCTAGGGGGTGTGATGTTAACTGTAGTAACTGTGGTGGCATTGGCACTGGTTGCTTCTGGACTTCCGGAAGATCATTCTAATCAATTAACAAAAGAGGAGTTAAATGTTATGGATACAAATAACACTACAAATAATACTACTTCATCCAACAAAACTAAAAATATTAAAAATTTAATATCTCCGGCAGAAGCTCAGGAAATAGCTGGAAAATTCATAAAAGAACTAGGCGCAACTGCAGGAATACCTAAATGGGATGAATCCGATGGTAAAATGGTTTACATTGTTCCAGTGATAATCAATGGAACTAATGTTGGAGAAATAACCATAAACGCCCTTACAGGTGAGAATATGGGTGGTGCGGGAGGAGTGTCCTAAGGGACATTTTCCTTAACTTCCTCAGTGGATTTTAAATCATTATTTGAATTAGAACACTGTATATTTTTTCTCAGATTCTTCTTTTAAAGCAAGGTTCATTAGTTCAAAACCAGCCTTGGTATTTTTTAGCAGAGTGGATCCAAAGGGAACAAACAATCCATTAAATCTTTCTTTTTGAATAAATAAAGTTCTATTCTCAGTTATTTCCTCAGTGGTCCAACTGTGTTCCCCATCAAACAGTTTCCGAATCCATAATACTCCTAACCATCTCAATTTTTTTCCTGGTTGGTACTCCAGAATTTTTGGCTTAATTGTCAGCCGTTGGAATTAGGTGGTTGTATAAAAGCTTCAAGGTTAGCTCCTTCCTGGAGATTTCCTGAAATCTTTTTCATAAATGGATTCCATTTTGGAAACTTATCAAAATCAGTCAATATGTCCCATACTGTGCTGGCTGAGGCATTTATCTCGATTTCGGTATAAATTTCTTTCATAACTTTATTCTATTTTTTATATCAATTAAAATTTATTTTCAAAAAAAATAAAAATATTATTTCTCATGATTTTTTGCAGTTTCTATTACATCATCTTATCTGTAGTTTCCAGAATCTTCCGTGCCACCCTCAAAGCCATGGCAGCAGTGAGTAATATGGTGGGAAGTCCCTGAGAACGGGGAGCCAGGGAAAGATCAGCCACCCACAAACCATCTGGAAGCCAGGACGGTTTCATACGGGGTACATCCTCTTTTTTCAGAGGTACTGTTCCGCCCAGATGCCCTCCGTTATGAACACCTCTGACAAATGGACCAGAAATCCCAGCACCTTCCATTACTTCCTGAGCCTGGCTGATGGCAATATCCAATCGCTCCTGGTCATGACCCGTTAGTGCTTTATCAACTGTCCCATCAGTATAAACCGCACCCTCTTCAATATCTGCCAGTTTAACCATTAAACCAACCCTATCCTGGATTGGAACCTTTCGCCATGGTTTGTGGAAGTAGTGGGAGAGAATATCAGGATAGGGGGATAAAATGTAATCCTCATGTTTGGTGTACCATGCCATGGGGGGTTCTTCCAGCTGTCTGGCTCCGGGCAAGGTTCCTCCCAGGGTTAACACTATGTCCACCCACAGGTGATCTTCAGCCTTTAAACCGGAGTTTTTAAGTATTTGGGCAGTTCCAATACCTCCAGCTGCTAGAACAACCATATCTGCAGGGTATTGTTTGTTATCACTGGTTATAACTCCAGTTACTCTACCATTTTCAGTAGTAACCTTTTCCACTGGAGATTTACTCTGGAGACGCGCACCTTGGTTCACTGCTTCAGTCAGGAATTTCCTGGAATCCCATCGTGCCCCACGGGCGCATCCTAGTTCACAGAGGCCACAGTAATTACAGCGGGCCATATCAACAACTTTGGGAGTTGGTTGTGGATTTAAACCCAAATCTTCGGCTGATTGGAACATTTTATGAGTGACTGGCCTCCAGGTTTTGGTGGGGATGGTTGTGGGGGTTAATTCGCCCTCCAGTTCATCATATTCTGGAGTTAAATCCAGACCAATCTCTTTTAATCCTCGATCAGCTCTTACCAGATTCCCGCAGGCAAGAACGGTTGAACCGCCTGTTGCAAGGCCCCTAACCAGAACCAGTTCAGGGGATGAGCGCTGTATGTTCATGGGTGGGAAGAAATGTTTAAAAGTGTTTTCCCCTCCCAGTAATCCGAAACGTCGCAGGGGTTCAGCCCAGGATATATGTCTGGTGAAAGGCTTGAAAGGAGGGCCTGCCTCCAGTATTAACACTTCAAAACCTTTTGATTGTAATTCACGGGCTGCAGTAGCCCCTCCTGCTCCACTACCCACTACAATAGCTCTCATAATTTAATCTCCTAAAGTAATCCCAAATTAATCTCCTAATATAATTCCATTTGATTTACTAATGGTTTCTATTTTAATAGGTGCTAAACACTCAAAACACCCTTCAGTTATCCTTTTGGTAAATTTGATCTTTACATGGGGATTTAAACCCTGCACCACTCCTTCATCAGCCGCACTCAGTACGTGGCAGGTGTCGGGGGTATAATATTCTGCAAGGGCGCAGTGACTGACAAACATGGTTATTTTTCCATTTTCACCTTCTTCTTCAACTTCTTTAATGCTGAATTTGATTCCCAGTACATCATATAAAATCCTGGCAGCAGTGAAAAGATCATCAATACTGTCTCCAACCCCTAAAATTCTCTTGAACTTAGCTCCCAGGGATAAACCTTCGTTGAACATGGCTTTTCGCCCTTTTTTTATCGCTTCTTCACGCCCCATGGTACTTACCATTCTTTCAACCAGTTTATTATGAGTGGTGGCCATTATTTTTCTTCTTTCATCCAAATTTCCCTTTAAAACCATATCGTGACGTTTTATATTAGATTTTGGAGGTTCATTGGATTTTGGAGGTTTACTGAATTTTGAAGGTATATTGGATTTTAAATCCTCATAAGCCTGGTCATCCAGCAGTTTTTCCAGGCCACTGGTAGTTTGATGGGCCAGTTCATCCAGACCCCTTTTCTGGAACCATTCTGGAGTCCAAAAGGATACTATTCTCAGTTTAAGTCCCATTATCTGCCTCCAGCTGGCCAAGGTGTAGAATAAGGGGGTTGGGAGTGCCCTGGTAAAGTGCATCAATCACATCCTGGTAACGCTGGGTGATAATCTCTCTTTTCAGTTTCATGTTGGCGGTGAGGTCCCCACCATCAATGGAAAGATCATTGGGAAGTATGCCCCATTTTTTAACCTGTTCCGGGCGTGAAAGATCCTGGTTAATTTTATGGATGGTTTTTTCTATTTCCAGGGGGTCGTAATCATCTTCCACCCAGATAAGTGCAATGAGGTATGGTTTACCTTCACCCACCAGCATCACCTCACTGGTCCCTGGAGTATTTCGTAGTAATGCTTCAATACGTAAGGGGTCAATGCTCTTACCATAAGAGTTGATTATGAGTTCCTTCTTCCGTCCGGTTATAACCAGACTGCCCTCTGGGGTTATAAAACCAATATCTCCACTTTGAAGCCATCCTCCCTTCTTGGGAGGGATTACATCTGATTCGAAGTAACCAGGTGTGACCTGAGGTCCCTTTACCAGCACTTCTCCATCCTTGGCTATTATTATGTGGGTTTTTGGTAGTGGTTCACCAACAGTCCCTATCCTGTTGCCTCCCCTTCGGTTCAATGTCACCAGGGGCGCCTCGGTTAAACCGTAAGCATTGTGGATCTCCACACCCAGTGTATGATAATCTTGGATAAGGTGCTGGCTGGAAGTAGCCGAACCAACTATAAGTTGAGAGCAACGATTCAGGCCAGCTTTGCCCAAAAATAACATTTTCATTAATGGTTTTAAAATTTTCTTCCGTATTCCTGGTTTTAAATGGATGTAATGGCCGCCCAGAAATGAATTCTTCAACTGGGACCATAACTTCTCATAGAAGCGGGGTACTGAGAAGAATATGGTTGATTTTGCCTGGGGCAGGGCCGAGGCCAGGTCGCCGAAGTCTTCCAGGAAGTATATCTTCAGGGGAGCCGGAGCATAATACGGAGAATAAGTCCCCAGTATGCCCTCAACAACATGGTTCATGGGTAAAAAGGAGAGATAACGTACTTCACGATTTCGATCTTTCCATGGGGGTAGTGAAGCCATACTTTCTGCCATCCACCTCAAATGTTCCTGGTTAAAGGTAACTCCCTTGGGTGTTCCAGTGGTGCCTGAAGTGTAACGGATGGTGGCCAGGTCACCGAAGTCAACTGGGGCTTGAATAAGTAAATTATTTTTAATATTCTGGTGATCTTTACCCTTTTTGAGGAATTTGGACCAGGATACAATACCTCTGGGTATTGATTGTGACTCCCTGCAGAAGGAGATCATTTCCAGGCTGATATCCAGTTCTGATAGGCGTTTCATAAGGTGAGGAGTCCCAACAAACAGAATTTTCGCTTCGCTGGTTTTTAGAATATTTTCTATCTCTTTTGGGGGGCTGGTGTAATATAATGGAACACTGACTGCTCCTAAAAGGCCGATAGCCACCTCCAATGTAAGGTAACGGGTGCTGTTTAAGCCCACCAGGGCCACTCGATCCCCACGACCAACCCCGGACTCTTTAAGGGAATGGTAAGACGAAATGATGTTTTCACTCATCTTCGCTGCGGATTTCTCCTGGACACCATCAGGGGTGATATCATAATATTTCACAGGGTAGCTGCGGCTTCCCAAGCGATATAAAACTTGTTCATGAACGGTACGTTCTGAACGATGGAAAAAACCATGATAAACAGCATAATCCAGGAGGTGAGGTAAATATTTCTCCCATTTTAGGTTGTAATCTCCTAAAAGATTATTGGTATTATCTCTGCTGAAGGTGTGTTTTTCATCAAGATAGGGTGCCAGTGTGAACAGAATATTCAAAATCCCTGATTTAGGTCTGGAAGATCGGGTGGATATCCTCTGGATTAGGGGTGCTACAGGTATAAAAATTGGCTGGGGAAGTCTAAGATCCAGTTTATCCTGTGCCCATATCCGTACCTGTTCCAGGAGTTGGCTAATGGTTGGTAAAGCCTCCTGTGGTGCAGTTAGGTGGAATGTTTTCCCTTCTGCCTCCCGGTTGAAGGTTAAATTACCCACGGCATGGGCAACGTAATCAACTGGAACCATATTCATGGTGAGGTTGGAACTGGTGGGAATGAATCTCAGTTTACCATTTAAATAAAGTTTAAAAAGAGCGTAAACAGTGTTGAATGTTTTTATATCTCCAGTCTTCGAATTTCCAATCACCATTCCGGGTCGGAAGATGGAGTATGGCACCCCTGATTTTAGGACAGCTTGTTCTGCCTCATATTTACTTTCCTCGTAGTTACTCCAGAAGTCTGTTTTAACTACATTAGCTTCATTAACATTAGCTTCATTAACATTAGCTTCATTAACATTAGCTTCATTAACATTAGCTTCATTAACATTAGCTTCATTAACATTAGCTTCATTAACATTAGCTTCATTAACATTAGCTTCATTAACATTAGCTTCATTAACATTAGCTTCATTATCATTCGCTTCAAGTTTAACTTCAGGGTCTTCTAAGATGAGACCCTCTCGTTTACCTGCCACGTATGCGGTGGATAAGTGTGAAAAACGTTTAAAAATACCATTTTCCTGGGCCTGGACTGCTAGTTTTAGGAGGTTCTGGGTGCCTTCCACGTTGGTCTTCCTAAGATCTTCCAGGGGTGCGTGGAGACGGAGATCAGCCACGGTATGAATGATATGGGTTAAGGTCAAAACAAGGTTCTGGTAATCTTCATCAGCCATCCCCAGATCTTCCAGGGTAACATCACCGGGTATGATTGTAACACGATCATTCAGTGCTTCTTGAAGTTCTCCCCAATCATACCATGACCTTTCAAGACGTAACCTGGCAGTTTCTTTATCTTTGGCTCTTACCATGGCTATAATTTCTATTTCAGGGAGGTGAATTAGCTGGTGGGCTATCTGGGTTCCCAGGAATCCATTTGCTCCAGTCAGTAGCACACGGGTTTTCATTGTTTCTGCCATATTATTCTAACCTATCTCCTTATTCTAACCTGTCTCAAGTATTCTAACCTATTCAAGTGCCTTTATTTTATTTTGGATTTTATCTTGGATTATTAACCTATCTTCATTTAAGAGATGAAATATTTTTTTCTTTAAGGAACTCTCCCAGCAAGATCCGGTTCTTTTGGGATAGAGTTACCTGTTCCTGCAATCCTTCTTCCAGTATATCTTTCTCTAAATCACCATTTGCTAAAAGTAAATCTATGGTTCTGGTGAGATCTTCCCATAAATGGGGGGCATCGTGGTATATAAAGTAGTCCTGGTAAAGTTCGAGATCCTGGTAGAGTGAAGTTAGCCTGGGATCATGGGCCACTGCTATCTGGGGAACACCAGCACGGAGAGATAACACTGCAGCATGATAACGTGAAGTGACCAGCAAATCCAGATCAGAAAGTACACCTGTCATCTGGGATGCATTGTACTGGCCAGATGAGATTATCCTGCATTGGTCTTTGTTTTTCATTTTTCCCAGAATATCCTCAGCCAGAGAGTGGTCCAGTTCTTCCATACAGATGAGGGCAACACTCTTGCCATGTTTTTTGACTATCTCATCTGCAGTTTGGGCCCATCCTTCAATAAGTTTTTCATGTGTGTTTTTCCGTTCTGTGGAGCGGGAAAAATAATAAGGCCACTTGTAAAGATCTTTTTTGCGTCCCCATGGTCGGATAACCACGGGCCATAGGGAAAAATCCACCACAGCCAGACCAACCACTCCATTTGAAGATTCAGGCCATATTTTATTTAAGAAATCATGGTCTACTTCTTCTTCCTTGAAGGTGTAGGCACAATCTGCAGTGGAGGTTATGGGTGACGTTACCCCAGTCTTTTGAAGTTTTTCCATGGCGTGCCTGGTCCGAGTGATGATGAGATCAGTTTTACTGGCCTCCCTTTTAACCAACCACCTGTTCAGGGAGGATAACTCACCAGCATCCACTGCATAAGCCAGGCATGGTTTATTATGGTGATGAGCACGGTTAGTGGCCCACAGGAATGCCCAGAGAAGTGCGGAAGTCCAGGTGTCCATGTAACAGCTTCCCTCAACCAGGAGTACCAAGTCGTGTTGTTTCACCAGCTTGTCAATGGCAAAGAAAAAGATGGAAGGAATGGGGGCAATGTGCAAGTGTTCATCTTCTGCAAGGTAACGGCGAAGGTTTTCTTCATTCAATGTGGGAACGGTGATCTCCACAGTAGGCCCCAGTAAACTCCGTATATCTTCTATTATTGCCAATAGTCTGGCTTCGGAGCCGGTGTTGTTGGCACCGTTATATCCAACCAGGAGAACCCGGGGCTCCGTTGATTTTCCTCCGGATTTTAAGTCATGGTTGGCAGTGTTATTTTGCATATTAATTCCCTGAAATATTCCTTGAATGGATTTTAATAATCAAAAATGTCCTTTTAATAATCAAAAATTCCCTGAATATATTCTAATAGATTAAATCATATCCTAATAAATTAAATAATGATTTAGGCCATTAATTGGACATTAACTTTTTTCAGGGTAGTGTTTATTCCACGTACACTTTGATTTTGGTTTGTTCTTCATCATCGATGACATCGACAATTTTACCCTCTGCCCCGTTTTTAATGGCATCTAAAATCTCATCGAGGTCGATGTTGTCCAGCCCAGAGTCCTTAAATTTGGGATCGTATTTTTTGGCCAGTTTCAACCCCACATCCACCAGGGAAATGGGTATGTTCACGTTCACTTTTGGCTGATCATCCATGGTGTACACCCGAACCTTTAACCATTTAACATCCTTTCGAGGGATAATTTCCTCTTCATTATTCTCTAGGGCAGCTAAAAGTTCTGTTCCTTCTGCTGCAGTGATCTTTCCATCTTCCACCATTTCCAATATCTGAATTTTCTCTTCTGACACGTTTTTAGACATTACAAATCCTCCTAACTTACCATCAGTCACTCTACGCCTCAACAATTATTTGCTCAGCATCTTCAAAGCTTCATCCTTGCTGATTTCTCCCTTACTGAGTTTTTCCAGGATTTCCTTCTGGTTAACGGCTGGTTTTTCCAGCTTGTACCCCAGGGTGGAGATGACTTCATCCAGTTTATTCCTTACCGTGGGATAGGATATGCCCAGTTCTTTTTCTATTTCCTTGATATTGCCCCTGTTTTTGATGAAAACTTCAACAAAGTATTTCTGTTTTTCGCTCAACCTGCAGAACTTGCATAACTCGAATTCACCCCGAATAGTTGTTTCACAGTTTTTACAGTATATCTCGGTGATTTTGGTTTCACTCTCACAGATGGGGCAGCTTCCTTGTACTTCACGTTTCAAATTCCTTCAACTCCTTGATTTAACCCTGCTTACTCCTTGACTTAACCTTGCGTTTTAATCAAACAGTGTAGATCTTCACCCTCACTTTGTCCTGGTTTTCATCCCAGGTATTGATGTTCACCAGTTCAAATGGTTCTTCCTGTTCCAGATGTTCCAGGATCAATTCAATATCTTGGGGAGTGAGGTTCTCCAGTATGGCATCCATACCGGGTTTACCAGACTTCATTTTACCATGCCTGATTTTAGAAGGACCGTATTTAAATGCCAATTTTGAGATCCATCTTAACGTTGAAAAACGCAACGCTGGAATGGGAATCGAGAATTTAGACGTTTTCACATGTATTTTTAACTTTTTAGCCTTCATTATCCCACCTAAAATAGTAGAGTTCCTGAAGGTTCTCTACTTGGTTATTCAATAATTCTAATTAATACTATATAAAATTATTGATAATCTTAATTCAAAGTTCAAAAATATCAATATTCAAATTAATATTTTCAATGTTAGTGGGGATTTACTGATCTTTTTTCTCTCCAGGTCCCATGTCCCTCATCATGAAAAAAATCACCCTTAACATGATTCCAGTCACAGCTTTAGTTAAAAAACCTACTCTAGCGGGCTGATAGTATTTCTTACCCTGGTAAAACTTGTAGTCTGCTGGCATGTACTCTTTAACGTTACTGGAAATAGTCTGGAAGATCCGGAAACCCATATAATCCTTAATACTCACGTTCGGCGATCCTTCCTGTTTCATTGATTTCAGGGATTGGTCAAATTTCTGCACGGATTTTTGTATTGCTTTGCTGTTTTTCTTTTCTAAACCCTCTGTTGCAGGCCATGGTGCGGTGTTAAGACCACATTTGCCCGCAACCTTGTATCCCCAGGCTTCGGTTACCATTTCCATGTATTCGAGAGTTTCTTTAGCCCCTATTCCTCCGGTGGTGCACAGTACCAGTGCCTTCTTACCGTGGTACTCTGGGCGGTGGCAGAGGTAGGCCACCCGGTCAATGAAGTTCTTCAGGAGTGCGGTAACAGTCATGACGTAAACCGGTGAAACCATGACCAGGCCATCTGCTTTGTGCATTTTCTCCTGGATCATTTGCCGGTCATCTTTCAGGGGGCAGAATTCGATTCCCCGGGATATACAGTTGAAACATCCCTTGCATGCTTCGAGATTGGCGTCCTTAAGGAACAGATATTCAAATTCATAATCGCCCTGTTTTTTCATTTCTTCTTCCAGTTTACAGGCGGCCTGGTAACTGTTTCCCTTTTTTCGTGGACTTCCAATGATGGTTAGAATTTTCATGTTCTCATCTTCTCACTTCTATCATTCCATTCCCTAATTTCAGGGTGAATTTTACCTTTAATTTGAGCATAATCCCTCCGGTTGAAACTACACTCCTTCATGCAGATAGTACACCCATGACAGGACTCTTTCAGGATTAATGTTTTCTTTTTATTGTTCTGTATGGGTTCTTCAGTTATTGCATTCCCTGGGCAGGATTTAATACATTTACCACACCTCTGGCAGAAATCCTGGATCCATAAATGCGGGTTAGCAGTGGTTGATGGCATATTTTGGATGCTGGTAAAGATGGCTGAAATCCTCTGTCGGGGCCCAAATTCGGGTGTTATAAGCATTCCATGTCGTCCTATCTGTCCCAAACCTGCTTTCTGGGCCAGTGCAGGATAAACTACGAAACCGCCTGCAGGGTGGCTGGCCTGGGCAGCGAAACCATTTTTCCGGAGATAAGAAGTGAGGAGATTGGTGGTCTTCCCCAGCTCATCATAGGTCACTACTCCCATTTCCTGTGTCTGGGGGCTTGGTGCATTATCTATGGCTTTTTTATTCATTTCCGTAACCAGGACGATGGCGTTTTCATAGGTTAAGTAACGGTCTTTGAATATGAACTCTGAGGGAACCTCAGTATAGGCAACCAAATCAATTCCTACTGAGCGTGCATATTTTTCAAATTTTTCTCTAAAACTATTCTCAGCAAGGGTTCCTGGATTTTCTGGATTGTTTTTCAGGGATTTAACAGTGTATTCCATGTTTTTGGCAATGGAAAGCTGTTTTGGTAATGTTTTCAGGGTTATTTTAAGTTTATCTGGCATTAATTTTGGTGGAGAGTTGTAGTTGGATTTTATTCCAGAATCTCCTTGTGATATGCTGGTTTCCAGCATGTTAATCTTGTTCAGCCGGTAGTTGGCATATTTGGATTTGATTTCACTCAACATGTTCATTTATTACTCTCTCCTAATTGTATCGGTGAAATAATCAACATGATCCGATATAGCTTTTTCAACGGTACTGGTATCGGAATCTTCACTTGTTAAAAGAAGGTATTCAAGGAATAGGGTGAAAAGAGGGTATTGGAATTCTACTGCAAGAATTTTGGGGTTAATTGGTTTGATTACTTTGTTTTCAACCATTTTTTTCAATACATTTTCTGTGAACTGCTGGGGTTCTTTTATTAAAGCATGTAAAATAATGTTTTTGGCTCTTTCATCCCTGAATTGCTCACTGGAGCTGATTTGGAATATTTTTGCCATTTTTGGTGTTCTTAATATGTCCAAAGTACGGTTTACCCGTTCATGAAAGATATTTGGAGTTATTTTGTTGATTTTATCCGGATTTCGTACTTCTGGTGGCCTCATTTTAACTAATTCTTTCTGGAAGTATGCAAAGATAGAGTCCATTATGGCATCCTTACTGGGATAATGATTGTAAATTGAACTTTCCCTTATACCAACGGTTCTGGCTATTTCGCGCACAGAAACACCATCAAAACCTTTAGCTGCGAATAATTCAAGTGATACATCGAATATTCTTTCTTTGGTTGGTTTGTTGTTGTCTTTTAATTTTTGATCTTTCATCTGATGTCTCCTTAACTAACGTTCGTTAGTTCCATAGATATAACTTGCATCCAATAGTATATAAAACTAACGTTCGTTCGTACATGATCTGGAAAAAATCATCAAATAAATAATTACAATCCTTCTCAGAAAAAAGAAATAAGAATTATTCCGGTGGGAAAACTTCAAAGAACAATTCCCTAAATTCACCCATTAATTCCTTAGGGAATTTTAAACCAACACAGATTATGAGAACCCCGGTTCGAAGGGTTCCCTCTTCCTGGTTGGGATCTTCCATTAATTCTTCATCAAAAACCAGATTTACCCGGGACTTTTCCTGAAGGAAATCCCATAGTGTTTCTTTTTCAGGGGATTTTCCTTTTTCTGTGATGTTATTGCGGAGGGTTAGCTGTAAAAATCGTTCCCACTCTCCATATTCGCAAAATTCAATCCACACTGACCCCTTGTAATCAATACATGAATTGCAGGTTTCCAGTTCCCAGTGAAAGAAGTTTTTAATAATATCCTCCATTCCCTCATCCACCAGAATATAAAAATCATCATCAAGTTTAAGCTCTACCTGTTTATGTCCCATGTAATTCCTCCTAATTATTGATAATTATTCGTTTGTTTTATTTTAAAACAAAGAAGCAATTACCTTTTTCTAATCACATTATTAATGGTAATGGCTATTAGGAGTAAAACTGGCCAGATTTCCAGCCTACCCATCCAGAAATCAATAATAAATACTATTTTAACCAGTACGGGTGAATCTGGAGTCATGATTCCGCTGGAAAGTCCCACGTTACTCAGGGCAGAGGCTACTTCAAAGATCACCCTGGAAATATCGGGATAGTAAATCAGGACGATGATTACACTTACAATGTATACCACTAAATAGGTGGATAGAAATGCCCCGGTTAATCTTAAAACGTCATCAGTTATCTGCAGTTCAGTTACGTGGTGCAATTTTTTGGCCATAACTGCTTTACCGGGTAATATGAATGATTTAACCTGCCAGGATATTCCCTTGAGAAGTATTCCCACTCTGAGCCACTTAATACCCCCACCGGTAGATAGGGATCCGGCACCAATGATCATTAGTATGGTCATGAGGAAGGTACCCAGACCAATCCACTTACTCAATATGTCCGGATAGAAAGCGGTTTGCAGACCAGTGGTGGTAACGGCTGAAACCACCTGGAACAGACTGAACCTTAAATTAAGCAGGAAATCATGCCCATAAACCTGATTGTTATAGAGCATAAAGGTTACCAGGGCCGTAGAAATTATTATAAGGCCAAAAGCCACCTTTGTTTCTATATCTTTAAAGTATTCCCTCCAGTTCCCTTTAAGGACAGTATAGTGCAGGGCAAAGTTGGTGGCACCGATCATCATCACGATCATGGCTACCAGTTCTATCCAGAAACTGTTATAGAACAGAATACTGGTGTTATGCATTCCAAACCCTCCAGTGGATAAAGAAACGAAGGTGTGGAATACAGAGTCAAACAGTGGCATTCCTGCAGCTAAAAACAGGAGAATTCCAATTCCAGTAAACAAAAGGTATATATAAACAATAATCCGGGTTGAATGCTTGATACTTGGCACTAATCTTTCTTCACGGCCTTCTGCCAGGTAAAGGCGCATCACATCAGCACCGGTGGATCTTAAAAGTGCAAGAAGAAGGAATATGATTCCAAGACCACCAATCCACTGGGTGAAAGCCCGCCAGAAGTTCATGGTATAGGAAACTGCATCCAGGTTTGCGTACATGCTGAAACCAGTGGTTGTAAATCCAGACATGGCCTCAAAATAAGAGTTAAGATAAGATAAATCCCCGGAAAGATAGTAGGGTAAAGCTCCCAGTGCACAGGCAATAAGCCATATGATGGTGGAGAAGATCATGGCACTTTTCAGTGTCATTTTAATTTCAACTTTAAACAGTTTCACCAGAAGAAAACCAATAACCATACTTATAATGGCAGAATAAAGAAAAGGAGTTATATATTTCGGTTCATTATAAATAAAAGTGATTAATATGGGAATTAACATGGCGGTTGCCAGGAGTACGCACACATTCCCGGTATGGTGCAGTATAGTCTTAACTTCTCTTCTACTTAAGCGGTGAATCTGTTGCATTTGCCCACAACCCCTTATTCTTCACTTCAGAAATACATTAATTTTTTCTAGCCGGTAAAGGTAGATCAGACTAACATATAATCTTTGTTGTTAATGAAGTAATCCTAATTGGTCTTTGATATTCTATCGTCCAGTACTGAAAATTAGATTTACTTAGTTTCAGGTTAATGTATGTAAGTGATAGCTGATATATGCTTAGTTATAGATTGTAATAATTTGTGTACGGTTCTATGCGTTGTGGGTTTTAAATACAACTAATTCAAAATGGATAAAATAAAATAAAAATTGGTAATTAATTTCTTAACGATAAATAAAGATGTCTCTGTATTTTTATGCAAAATTTATCAACTGTTTTTTTGAGCAAAATTTAAATAGGAGAAAGTACGATCGTTACGAGGTTTGAAATTTCCCATAATGTGAATTGACTTATCGAAGTCACCAGGGGAATAAGTTAAATAGTCACCCATTGCAGGTCTATGCAGTTTGAAATTAAGGAAATATCTTTATTCGTGTGAAAATTCAATTACGTAAGATATTTTGCCTAAGTGGTAGTATTTTTCCTTAATTGATCGAGTATGGGAAGATGGAATGGAAGTGAGAGGTGATCTCGGTAATGAATATCTGGAAAATAGAAGACATAAAACTTGTGAGTGTAATTGATAAAATGAATGTAATATAGTGCTATGGGGCTATCTCAGTCTGAAATCTATTATAAGCAGCTAAAATCTGTCATAAGACAGCTGAAATCTGTTATAACGATGATATAAAGACGATAAGAAGTTAGTTCTCATGAAACTTAGTGTTTAAACATGTTGTAGATTCCTAACTAGGGGTGTATAATAATGGAAGTTGCAGAAAAAGAAGATGGTGATTCATTTAATGGTGATGATTCGTCTTCATTTATAGAGAATTATTCGTCTATTGATAATTGCATGGAACTAACCGCAAATACTGAAAAATTAAATTTAAATGTAGAAAATTCTTACAAAGACCATACTACTTTTAATAAATCACTTTTGCCATGTAAAGAGCGGAATTATTCTGGATATAACCATTATTCTGGGTTCAACCATTGTTCTGGATTTAATCAAGATTCTAGATTTAACTATTTTAGATTTAACTATTATTCTGAATTCAACCTAATTACTAACTTAACTGTTTCTAAGGTACCACACGATTCTGATAAACAAAATAAAGCTAGTTCTGTAATTGGTTACAGGACGAGGGGGGTTATTGGATGGCAACAGAAGATCTGATTTTAATTTTAATCCTCCTGGTGGTCACGGTTATTTTGGCGGTGCCCATTGGAAAATACATGTCCAAAGTTTTCACCGGGCAGAGAACCTTCATGACTCCGGTAATGCAACCGGTGGAACGTTTCATCTACCGCCTGGTAGGGGTTGATGAGAAGGAGGAGATGAACTGGAAACGCTATGCCTATTCACTTATAGTTTTTAACATCATCGCCATACTATTTCTTTTCACCCTGCAACTATTACAGGGATATTTACCACTTAACCCTGAAGGATTTCCAGGTGTAAGATGGGATACTGCCCTTAACACCGCAATTTCTTTTGTAACCAACACCAACTGGCAGTCCTATGCTGGTGAAACCACCATGAGCTACCTCACCCAGATGATGGGTCTGGCAGTTCAAAACTTCGTCTCAGCAGCAGTGGGAATTGCTGCGGTTCTGGTCCTAATCAGGGGATTTATCCGCAAAAATACGGAAAATCTGGGGAATTTCTGGGTGGACATGACCCGTTCGGTGCTTTACATACTCCTACCCCTTTCTGTAATCCTGGCACTTTTACTGGTTTCACAGGGAGTTGTTCAAACCTTCGACCCTTATGCAACTGCCCAGACTATTGAAGGGGCCAATCAAATTATTCCCCTTGGGCCAGCAGCATCCCAGATTGCAATAAAAATGCTGGGATCCAATGGTGGTGGGTTCTTCAACGTGAACTCTGCTCACCCCTTTGAAAATCCCAATGGTATAACCAACTTCTTTGAATCCCTGGCTATACTCCTGTTGCCAATGTCTCTGGTATTCGCCTTCGGATATCTGGTCCGGAACTTCAAACAGGGACTGGCCATATTCGCGGTGATGATGATCCTGTTTGTCGCGGGACTGGGAGTGGCCTTATGGTCTGAAGACCAGACCAATCCCATCATTGAAAAAATGGGAGTCTCCAGTGGAAATATGGAAGGAAAAGAAGTGAGATTGGGAGTTGGTGAATCCACTGCCTGGGGAGCAGCCACCACCATTGTTTCCAATGGTGGAGTGAACATGATGCACGACAGTGCCATGCCCCTCACCGGACTGGTTTTCATGTTCAACATGGCAACCGGGGAAGTTATATTTGGTGGACTGGGAGTGGGACTGGCTGGAATGTTATTCTACGTCATTTTAACCATGTTCATAGCTGGACTAATGATCGGCCGAACACCCGAATTCCTGGGTAAGAAATTAGGCCCCCCGGAGATGACACTGTCGGTCATACCCCTGGTGGTGCCCCAGGCAGCCATACTGATCCTGGCAGCAATTGCCCTATCCACACCAGATGGTCTGGCCGGTCTAAACAACCCTTCAGCACATGGTATGTCTGAAATACTCTACGCCTACTTCTCAACCATAGGGAACAATGGTTCAGCATTTGCAGGGCTGAGTGCTAACACCGTATTTTACAACCTCACAGGTGGCCTGGCCATGCTCATTGGTAGATTCGCCACCATAATCCCGGCAATTGCCCTGGCCGGCTTACTGGCCAAAAAAGGAAAAGTTCCCACCAGTTCAGCAACCTTCCCTACCACCGGCCCATTATTCATTATACTGGTGGCAGGAGTGGTAATATTACTGGGAGCGCTTACTTTCTTCTCAGTATTTGCTCTGGGACCCGGACTCGACCACCTGTTCATGCAGGGAGGAAATATAACATCATAGGGAGGTGTGATCATGAAAGAGAAAACTTCAAGCATTTTCCAAAAAGAAATTTTAATACAGGCCCTTAAGGGATCATTCACAAGATTAAATCCAATCACCCTCCTTAAAAACCCGGTAATGCTCATAGTGGAAATAGGGGCGGTGATCACCACTGTACAAACCATTATTAACATAATAACCGGTGCAGGGTACCTGTTCAACATTCAGATCACCATATGGCTTTGGTTCACAGTTCTCTTTGCCAACTTCGCCGAAGCCATAGCAGAAAGCCAGGGGAAAGCCCGTGCTGAATCTTTAAAACGCAGTAGGAGTGAAGCCCTGGCCTTAATCCTCCATGATGATGGATCTACCGAAGAAGTATCTGCACTTTCCCTGAAAAGAGGTGACAGGGTACTGGTGGAAGAAGGAGACATCATACCCAGTGATGGTGATATAACCGAAGGTACAGCGCTGGTGGATGAATCTGCAGTTACTGGAGAATCTGCCCCAGTAGTAAGAGAATCCGGAGGGGATAAAAGCGGAGTAACTGGTGGAACCAAACTACTCTCCGGTACCATCAAGATCCAGATCACCGCAGATCCCGGCCACACCTTCCTGGATAACATGATCGGTATGGTGGAGAGTGCAAAAAGACAGAAAACACCCAATGAAAAAGCTCTTGAGATCCTCCTCATTGCCTTAACTACATTGTTCATAGCGGTGGTTGTCACTCTACCTGCATTTGCAGGTTACATGGGAATATCCATATCCATACCAATTCTAATAGCTTTGCTGGTGTGTCTGATGCCTACAACCATCGGAGCACTCCTACCAGCTATCGGTATTGCTGGTATGGACAGGTTACTGCAGCACAATGTGGTGGCCTTAAGTGGAAGAGCAGTGGAAGCATCTGGAGATGTAAGTGTGGTTCTACTGGATAAAACCGGGACCATCACCCTGGGAAACAGAATGGCCACTGAATTCATTCCGGCGGCGGATGTTAAGATGGAAGATTTGATACAGGCCTCTTTAATGTCCTCCCTGGCTGATGAAACACCAGAAGGACGTAGTATTGTCAAGTTAGCCAAGAAAGAACTGGACATCCACGGGAGAAATATCCACCCACCTGAAGATACCATATTTGTCCCTTTCACTCCTGAAACACGAATGAGCGGGGTGGACATCGGTTCAAATAAGATCAGGAAGGGATCTGCAGATGCCATAGAGACCTTTGTTGTGGGAAATGGTTTGACAGTCTCTCCTGAGGTAAAAAAAGCGGTGGATGATGTATCCATAAAAGGCGACACTCCACTGGTGGTGGCCAACGAAAACGGGGTATTGGGTGTCATACGGCTGAAGGATATTATAAAGAAGGGTATTAAAAATAAACTGGCCCAGCTAAGGCGGATGGGAATCAAATCCATCATGATAACTGGGGACAATCCCCTAACAGCTGCTTCAATAGCTGCTGAAGCTGGAGTGGATGATTTCAGTGCCCAGGCCAGGCCGGAAACCAAGCTGGAGATGATCCGTAAGTATCAGTCTGGAGACAACCAGTACCTGGTGGCAATGATTGGAGATGGAACCAACGATGCACCGGCACTAGCACAGGCTGACGTGGCAGTGGCCATGAGTGCAGGAACATCTGCAGCCCGAGAAGCAGCCAACATGATAGATCTGGATTCATCCCCCTCTAAATTACTGGATATAGTGGAGATCGGGAAAGAAATCCTCATTACCAGGGGAGCTCTCACCACCTTCAGCATAGCCAATGATGTGGCAAAGTATTTCGCCATCATTCCCGCTGTATTTGCAGTAGCCTACCCTGAACTGGGTATTTTGAACATTATGGGGTTATCCACACCATCAAGTGCAGTTCTAGCAGCAGTAATCTTCAACGCCATTGTAATTCCCCTCTTAATTCCCCTGGCATTAAGGGGAGTCAAATTCCGTGAAACCTCGTCTGTTTCCAGACTGCTGGGAATGAATCTCCTCATATACGGTGGTGGAGGATTGATCATACCATTTGTAGGTATCAAACTACTGGATATTTTAATAACCACATTAGGACTGGGAGGTTAAACCATGAAGGAACTAAAAAGAGCAATATTAATATTCGTGGTGTTCACCATATTCCTGGGCATAATTTACCCCCTGGTTATCACTGGAATATCGCAAATCGCATTCCCGGAACAGGCCAACGGAAACCTGATAAAAAATGAAAATGGAACGGTAGTGGGTTCACAACTTATAGGACAGAACTTTTCAAGTCCTGCCTACTTCCACGGCCGTCCCTCGGTAATTGACTATAACTCCAGCACATCCAGTGGATCCAATCTGGGACCAACCAATCAAAAATTGATTGCCAATGTTACTCAGAGAATACAGCAGATTAAAACCGAAGATTCTTTACCAAGTAATGCAACCATCCCTGCAGACCTGGTTCTTGCGTCGGGCAGTGGGCTGGATGGATACATCTATGTGGATTCAGCCATGATCCAGGTTCCAAGAATTGCCAGTGCACGGGGGATAAGCGAGTCCCAGGTTAGGGAGATAATAACCCGTAACCAGGAGAACACTTTCCTGGGACTGGGAAAGGAAATTGTAAATGTGTTGAAACTCAACATAGCCCTGGACAACCTTAAAAAGTAATGGAAGATGGGAAAAATTGAGGAGAATTGGAAAAATAAGAACATGAATGAAGAACACCAGAGACCCGACCCGGACCAGCTCTTGAGTTTAATTAAAAAAGAAGAGAGCAGGAAAGATCAACGAAGGGGACACCTGAAGATATTCCTGGGATATGTGGCCGGAGTTGGAAAAACATACCGAATGCTCTCCGAGGCACATATTCTCCAGAAGCAGGGGAAAGATGTGGTGGTGGGTATTGCAGAAACCCATGGAAGATCAGAAACCAGAGAACTCCTTAAAGGATTGGAAGTGATCCCCCGCCAGAAGATAGATTACAGGGGGATCATACTGGATGAGATGGACATAGACCAGGTTCTGGAAAGAAAACCAGATTACGTGCTGGTGGATGAACTGGCCCATAACAACGTTCCAGGGTCACGCCACATCAAACGTTATCAGGATGTGGAAGAACTCCTCAATGCAGGTATCAACGTCTATTCCACTCTCAACATCCAGCACATCGAAAGTATCAACGACATTGTACGGCAGATTACCGGTGTGGAAATCAGGGAAACGGTTCCCGATAAAATTATAGAGTTAGCAGATAAGATCGAACTGGTTGATCTGCCCATTGATGAATTATTGGAAAGACTCAAAGAAGGGAAGGTTTACATCCCTGAAAAAGCTAAACAGGCAATGGAAAACTTTTTCACCGAAAAAAATCTGGTTGCCTTAAGGGAAATGGCCCTGAGATACGCTACAGTACATGTGGATTATGATATGGACTACTACCTTAAAAAAGAAAATATACTAGGGCCCTGGGAAACCAGCAACCGTATAATGGTATGCATAAGTCCCAATGCATCTTCTAAACGGTTAATTCGAATAGCACACCGCTTCGCGGATCGTTTTAATGCAGAATGGTTTGCAGTTTATGTTGAACCTTCTTATAAACTCCGAATGAGGAAAGGGGAAATTCAGCAGCTGGAAAACAATCTGAAACTGGTCGATGAACTGGGGGGAATGGTCTTTCGTTTAACTGGATCCATTTCTGATGAAATAGTATCCTTAGCCCAGTCAAAAAACATTACTCTTATTTTAATGGGACATTCACGGAGAACCCGTGTCCAGGAACTTATTGAAGGTTCCATAATCAACAAAGTAATTCAGAAAAGTGATGCACAGGTTTTGGTTGTGGAAAATGAGGATAAATATCCGGAAGATCCAGGTTTCAAGAAAAAAGATACCGATACAACATTTGATTGGAAACCCTACGTCGTCAGCTTAATGAGCATCGGGGCCACTCTCATAGTCTGTTTGATGTTACAACCCTTCATTGAAGCTATTAACATACCCATGATCTTCATCATACCGGTTGCGCTTACTGGTATGCTGGCCGGGAGAAAAGCTGGAATATTAGCTTCATTACTGGCAGTGGTAGCTTTTGATTTTTTCTTTGTCCCACCATTTTACACCTTCGCTGTTGATGATGTAAGGTTCATCCCCACTTTCTTAGTGTTATTCGTGGTTGGAATAATTACCAGTTTATTGGCAGACACGGTTAAAAAGCAGGTTGAATACACCCGGCAACGAGAAGCATTCATATCCTCTTTATATGATTTCAGTAAGGATTTATTAATTTCTCAGGATTTAAATGACATTTTAGATAGAAGCACCCGTTACATATCTGAATCTTTTAATTATGAGGTTTTAATACTCCTTCCTGATGAAGAAAATAATTTAAAAATGAGGGCACGTTTTGGTGAAGGTGAAACTTATGATGGTCACGAACTGGGTGTTTCAAATTGGGTTTATGAAAATAAAAAAGAGGCTGGATGTGGGACCGATACATTAGCTTCTTCTAAATGGTATCATATTCCACTTAAGGTTCAGAATGGTATTTTGGGTGTTATGGCTATTGCACCTAGTGCTAATATGGATAGTAGGGAGAAACGTTTGATTGATGCATTTGCAAGTGTGGTTGCACTGGCATTATCCAACTCCATCAATAAGAACAAGTAACTACTTTCCATAACGAATTTTTTTATCTTAAAATCTTCATATCTATTTTCCAACCAGAAATCAAATTCCAATGAGAGAATTTAGCAAGTATACTTTCAATAATTGGACCTTAAATAAGTCCAATACATTGGATCTTTAAATCCAAGTCCATTACATTAACTTTTAAACAGTTTGGGGCAGTGTCCTCGAACACAAGCCTATTACACCAAGAAACTATTACTAGTTACGTAAAAAGAGGAAAAGACATGAGAAGAAGTGATAAGGAGATTAAAGATCCGCAAATCCTCAGTGAAATATTAAACCAATCTGAGGTATGCAGAATAGCTTTATGCGATGGTGAAAAACCTTACCTGGTGCCCATGAACTTCGCTTACAGTGAAAACCGGTTATATCTTCATTCTGCAACGAGCGGGCGTAAGATAAATATTTTGAAGGAGAATAACAACATCTGCTTCCAGATGGACATCAAAACCCAGATGGTGAAATCTGAAAATCCGTGTAACTGGGGAATGAAATATCTGAGTGTAATTGGTTCGGGTAAAGCCCATTTAATAGATGACATTTCGGGGAAAAAGGAAGCCCTGGATATAATAATGGCCAAATATTCTCTAAAATCAATTGAATCTGATGAAAAATTATATGAATATTCTGAAAACTCCCTGAACAATGTACTGGTGATAGAAGTGGAAGTAGAAGAAATAACTGGCAAAAAATCAGGGTATTAATCACACGATTGCTCAAAGCAGTGACTGATGATTAAGTTTGGATTTAATTATTTGGATTAATTTTAAATTTTAAAGTTAAAGTGAAATAAATAAAGTATATGGAGTGGGTTAACATGGAACGGTATAACCGAGGCTGGGAAAAACTTAAGGAAATTGATGGGGAAGCTGGAGAAGCAGTGGTTGAAAGTTTAGAAGATATTGCACCGGATCTGGCAAAGTACGTGATTGAATTTTCATTTGGAGATATCTACTGTAGACCTGGAACCACCCTGAAAGAAAAGGAAATTGCAGTGGTGGCAGGATTAACTGCCATGGGTAATGCTGCTCCACAATTGAAGGTGCATATCAATGGGGCACTGAATGTGGGTGTTTCTACAGAAGAACTGGTGGAAGTTATCCTGCAGATGTCATCCTACAGTGGATTTCCCAGTGCCATAAACGGGATCAACGTCCTTAAGGAAGTTCTACAGGAGAAAAATATTGATTTCCAGCCAGTACCTGAAACACAGGAAGGGGATCGTTTTAGCCAGGGTGCAGAATGGTTAGGAAAGCTGGATGAAAATCAGGTGGATGTTTTAAAGGAGAACTTCCAGGATATAGCTCCGGACCTAACCGAATTTGTTGTGGCTTTTGGATACGGGGATATTTACAGTAGAAAGAATCTGAACCCTAAACTGAGACAAATTGCCACCATCGCCGCCCTCACCTGCATGGGCACAGCACAACCACAACTGGCCTTCCACATCAGGGCAGGTTTAAACGTAGGTTTAACCCGGGAAGAAATAATTGAAACCATCATTCTCATGGTGGTTTATGCCGGGTTCCCTGCAGCTATCAATGGTATAAATACTGCTAAAGAAGTGTTCAACACAGTTTAATGCCTAAATTTTTTTTCTACTTTATTTTTTCTACTTTATTAATAAAAACATGACATATTATTATATTGAAAATTATTGAAAATGGATTTATGGTAAGTTGATACTGGATTAGGGGATGTGAATAATGGCAGAGCTACCAGAACTCATAATACTGGCTGGACAGATGGATAAGGAACTCCCATCAAAAGAGTTCCAGCAGGGCGAACTTCGCCAGGAAAAATCTTTAAACCTAACAGCAGAAGAATTTATCCAGAAAATTAAGGGTAAAAATGTAATTAAGGTTTACAACAAAGGTAAATGGATTTTCATCCAGTTATCTGGTGATTATCATCTGCTGCTGAACCTGGGTATGGGTGCAGACATTCTCTACCATGAGTCCGGTGCTGATTTACCAGATGAATATCAGTGCCTTTTCCAGTTTGCTGATGGATCCTCATTTTCCTGTAAATTCTGGTGGATAGGACGGGCAGAACTCCTGCAGGATGAGGAATTACCGCAGCATAAAGCCACCAAGGATATTGCAATTTCACCCCTGGATGCGGAATTCACCACAGAACACTTCCGGGAACTCTGCGGGGCACGTTCTCAGATTAAAAACCTCATCTTAAACCAGAAGAAAATCGGGGGCATAGGGAATGTATATATCCATGATATTCTCTTCCGGGCCAAAATACACCCTAAAAAGATAGCAAACACTCTGGAAACCTGTAAGGTGGATAATCTTCGCAGTATAATTCAGGAAAACCTTAAAAATGCCATTGAAATAGGTGGATTGGCCTATGAAAAAGATTTCTATGGCCAGAACAATGGATTTGATCGGGATTACTTCCTGGTAGCTTATAAAGAGGGTGAACCCTGCCCTGAGTGCGGTGGCACCATTGAAAAGATTAAAACCGGAAGCACCTCTTCATACATCTGTCCCCACTGTCAGGAGTTGTAAATTGTCACTTAATACCATAATCGATAATTTAATTTAGAAAGTAGGTTAAATTAAGAAATAGAAATTTTTTAAGAATAGAAATTTTCAGGAGATCATTTTCAGGAGATAACCAGTAATGGATGAAATTGCCATAAATATCAGGGCTGTTAACCAGCCAGGAGTCTTGCGGGACATCACAGAATTAACTGCTATATGTGGGATTAACATAACCTACACCCACCTATTTGTCGAGGACAAAGACCATGCATCACTTTACCTGGAGTTAGAGGCAGTTAAGAATGTGGATAAGTTAATAGAGAACATTAGAAAGGTGGAAGCAGTTAGGAGTGTTGAAGAATGCCCCACACTTCAGGATGTTTATGGTAAAAGAATTATCATCATTGGTGGCGGTGCACAGGTGGCCATGGTGGCACAGGGTGCCATCACCGAGGCTGATCGTCATAACATCCGAGGAGAACACATCAGTGTGGACACCATCCCCCTGGTAGGTGAAGAAGACCTATCTGAGGCAGTATCTGCAGTGGGGAGACTGCCAAGAGTAGGAGCCCTGGTTCTTGCCGGATCCCTAATGGGAGGAAAGATCACCGAGGCTATAGAGGAAATAAAAAAAGACCATGATGTAATTGTAATCAGCCTCAACATGCCTGGTAGTGTAACTGAAAAAGCAGATCTGGTGGTAACCGACCCCATACAGGCTGGAGTGATGGCAGTAATGTCAGTGGCAGACACTGCTATATTCGACATCAAACGACTCGGTCAAAAGAGATTTTAAATCATGCAATGGTGTTAACTTTAAAGTAGGGTTTAAATCAAAACAAAATTTAACTTAAAATTGGGATTAAACTTAAAAATCGGCTTTAAATTCTAAACGGGGCTTTAACTTAAAAACAGGATTTAAATTCTAAACAGGATTTAACTTACAAATGGGCTTTAAATTCAAAACGGGTTTTAAATTAAAATTCTGATTTAATGCTTATAAAAAAAGGATTTAGAAGATCTCTAAACAGAGATCTTTAAATAATTTTAAAAAGTTACTTTTTTCGAATTTAAACGTATTCTGGTTTAAATTTAAACGTATTCTCGGGTTCTTATGTTGACTTTAAGCTTTAAATGATATTTTTAACTCATTTCTATGGCTCTGATGAGTCTACTTGCCTCATTTTTAAGTTCAACGTCAGTAATATCCCCACTTTCCCGGACTTTCAGAGCTAACTGCAGAACCTTTGACACATCATTTGGTTTGAGGTTTTCAGCCATGTCCAGATAGGTTTGCCCCTCTTTGTCCTCAACAACCACGTCTTTTTCGGCCATCATATTCAACAGGCCTTTGCAGGTGCCCATAATACTGGTATCTTCCACATTTTCACATTTTTTAAGGAGTTCCTCAGTTTTTTTATCCATGGTATCACCACTTCTATTCTGTTGGTAAAAGGATTTATATTTATATTAATTTGGGGTTAATTTTACAGGGCTTTATTTTTGATGATGGATTTGGAATCATTTTAATACTATTTGTGGACAAATATTAACCCACATTATAACTTGCATAAACATCCTTGTTGAACATTAATCTGAACTAAAATTCTAGGATGGATGAATATCCGAGGGGTGAGCTGAAATGACACTTCAATGTGATGGTATGGATGGATTGGTGGTTAAAGCCGCTGAAGAAGCTCTAGAAATGGAAAACATCAATTATGTGTTCCCATTTATCCGGGAAAGATATGAGGATGAGCTTAAAGATGCCTTTGAGCGAACACTCTTGGTGCGAGAACTTTCTGGAGATGCAGCTGAACTAGCCGATTACTGGTTCTTTGAAACCGCAGTCCGATTGCACTTGAAAGGCCGGGGAATGGCTTACAACGGACTCAAACCATCTCAGATCAGTAAAAAACCAGTTATTAAAATGGCTGAGCAGGCGGTTAGAACTGAAAACATGAATGATCTCATGACTTTCATCTTAAACTCCATTAAAGAAGATGTTTTGTCCAGATTTGATGATGTTATCTCCAAAAAAGATTATGATGTGACGGATGTGGAGGATGCCCGGGACTACATAGATTCCCTTTTAAACTTCTTCGGTTACATGCAACAGTTAATTGAATTTATGGAAGAAGGTTGAATTTATTTAAGATAAGTTAAAGTCATCGAAGAAAGTTAAATATTCCAAAAGTTTATGAATTCATGGGGGAAGGTGAGGACTGTTAAAAGTAACTCATTTGCCCTAGTTAACTCTATTTGTCCCAGTTAACTCCATTTACCCTAAATTTAGTGCAGTATTAAATGTTATTGACTGAAAATAAAAAGGTAAGGTGTATATAATGAGTGATGAACTGAAATCTGTAGTTATAAATGTAGAAGACTTGCTTGATTATCAGGAAGGGGCAGTTGTAAGCCGTGAGATAATCCGCAAGGAAACTGGAACTGTAACTATATTCGCCTTTGATAAAGGGGAAGGGCTAAGCGAACACACCGCACCATTCGATGCAATGGTCCAGATAATCGATGGAAAGGCAGAAATAACCATCTCCGGCAAAAAGAACACACTCCAGAGGGGAGATATGATCATCATGCCTGCGGATGAACCACACGCTCTCCATGCCCTGGAACGATACAAAATGATCTTAACCATGATCAGGTCATGATAATGAAAAAATTAAAAAATACCCTTAATACTGATGTAATGGTCAGTATATCTGCGATGTAAGGGTTAAATTATTCAATGAATGATTTCCATCAATTCTTTTTTTCTTTGATGACTAACTATCTATTTAATCATCTACAGTAACCTGATAAGAACGGTTTCTTCCTTCACAAAGTCCATCTGGTCAATGAGTGCCAGTGCTTCCTGAATATTTTTCTCCAGGGCATGATGGGTTACTATGAAGATAGGTACTGCTTCACCTTTATCTGCTTTTTTCTGGCTTACCGATTCAATACTTATGTCATGATCACTCAGAACACCGGATATGGAGTGCAGGACTCCTGGTTCATCCAGTGCAGTTATCCTCAGATAATATTTGGATTCCACTTCGGAAATATCCTTAATCTTTCCTACCCTGGTTTCTTTTGGCCCGTAAGCCACAGGTCTTTCCATATCCTGAATTATGTCGATACAGTCTGCCACCACTGCACTGGCAGTGGGCATCATACCGGCACCTGCTCCGTACATGAGCACTGGGCCCACTACATCTCCCACCAGGTACACTGCATTAAAAACATCGTTAACCGCTGCTAATAGGTGGGTTTCAGGTACCAGGGTGGGATGTACCCTTATTTCCAGCTCGCCATCGGTTATCTGGGCAATGGCCAGTAGTTTAATCACACTTTCTAGTTCTTCCTTAGCAAACCGAATGTCGTCCGGTGTGATCCGGGTTATCCCTTCAACGTGGAACTTTTCCTGTTTAACGTAAACTCCAAAACCAAGTATGCTGAGTATTATGAGTTTCTGTGCAGTGTCATGACCTTCAATATCAAAAGTAGGGTCTGCTTCAGCGTAACCCATTTCCTGGGCTTCTTTTAAAACTGTATCAAAATCAAGGCCTTCTGCCGCCATTTTAGTGAGTATGTAGTTGGCGGTTCCATTGATGATCCCGTAAATGGTTTCTATGTTGTTGGCGGTCAGTCCATCATTGAGTGGTGCCAGTAAGGGAATACCTCCACCAACACTGGCCTCAAAAGCGATTCTCACACCATTTTCCTGGGCGCTATCGGTGATTTCTTGCCAGTGCTTGGCTAGAAGTGCCTTATTGGCAGTTACAACATGTTTACCATTTTCCATGGCCCTTAAAATGAAATTCAGTGCTGGTTGATATCCACCAACCAGTTCAATGACAATATCTATCTCATCATCCTCCAGGATATCATCTACATTGGTGGATAAAACACCAGATTTAACTTCCACACCACGATCAGTGGTTATGTCCAGATCCACTATACGTTTGAGATTAACCTTTTTATTAACTTTACTCTCTAACAATTGGATGTTTTGATTTAAAGTGGCTACAACGCCGCTTCCGATGGTTCCAAAACCAATAAGTCCAATATTAACTGTTTCTTCCATTTAGATCATTCCGAAATTCTTTTTTTGATATTTTTACTTTTTATAATTTCTATGAGTGGGCTTAATATAACAATTGTTTAGTGAGTTTAAGTAATGATAATGTGGTTAGTTAAAGGGGTTTGTTTTCTTATTAAACCAAAATTTTTAGTAACCAATTTATTAGTAAACCTGTTTTCAAAATGTGATATTAGGTATGTAATATCCCATTGAATCATTTAATTTATTTTCAAATCCTTTAATTTAATGTACTCGCCTAAGGATTCTCTGGTGGTTCCTACAATCAGGCGGTAATGGGTTTTTTTACCTATAACTTTTTCCAGCTTTCCACGGGCAACTATTCTTTCCCCTTCCCTAGCCTGACCAGAGTATGTATGGGTGTAGGATGCCACTTCCTTCAAGTAAACATCAGGACCATCCAGTATCTTCACATCTTCCACCTGGTAGACTGCCGGGTTGTCAAAGGCTGCCAGAGCATCAGAAACGGTTGCTTCAATTTCAATGGTTCCGCAGGGTGAATAGGTCTCATCACCATAGTTACCGGTGATTTCATCCCATTCCCTGGTGGCCAGAATATCAAACAGAGTACCGTCCACCACTCCCCGGTTATTTTTACGGTCCTCATACCACTGGAATTCTTCATAACTTAAGGTGGAATCCTTGATCCTCTTTGCGTATAGTTTAGCCCAGTAACCATCCTCAATAGCTTTTAAAGGGCTGTCACTATCATGTTTCATGGATTCAAATGTTTCCATGGCCTTCCTATGATTTTTAAGGCCGTAAACAACGAAGTCAATATCGGAAACCAGGGGGTCGTATAAATTGGGTAGTATAGATCCAGAGATACCCATGTGTTTAGGGTTGATACCTGCCTCTTCATGGAAGGTATCGGCCACTTTGATCACCTTCCGGAGAAGATCGTTGGGTGAAGAAAGTTCCATTATTTGGTTAAGGCGATCAACCGGGCTCAGTATCTTTTCCACTCTTTTGATGGGTGCACCCATCATTTTAACCCGTGTAATTTCACAATCAAAAAGATAATCAGGATAATACTCATTTAAAAAATCATAAGCCTGCTGTGAATCCACCTTACTGTACCTGGAGCCATTCAGGGATCGTTCTCCCTCTGGATCCGGAATGTAGCGTAAAAATGATTGTATTCGATCATCAGGGTGCAGGTAGGTGGTGGTGGCCAAGAAAAGATCATCCTTGGTGTAGATAAAGTCTCGGACTCTGGCTTGCATGAATTAATTTAATGCATGGGCATATTATTAAATATGATAGTAAAAAGATTGGTGCCAGGCCAGGACCTCAAACAGTCCCTTGAAAAGATAAGGGACAAACATGGGTTAAAATCTGGTGTAGTCCTGTGTTTAGTGGGTAGCCTGGATGAAGCAGTATTAAGAATGGCAGATAGTAATAAAAAGACGATTAAAGGGCCACTGGAAATAGTTTCTGCCACCGGGACCATAGCCACCAACGGGATTCACCTGCACCTTGCAGTGGCTGATAACCAGGGCAATGTCATGGGTGGACACCTGATGACCGGCTGTCCAGTGCACACCACGGTTGAAATCTGTATTCTGTGTCCAGACATGGTTTTCAAGCGAGTATCAGACTCTGAAACTGGTTACCGTGAACTTGAAGTTTTCCCCAAGTAGGCCTGAATTAGGACAGACTCATTAATGATCAAATCCAATCTTATAAACATCAATTATAATCCTTAATTATAACCTGCAATTAAAAAATTATAACCCTAATCAAATAGCCATACTAAAAAAAAGAATGGTCTGATTATCACAAAACAAATGGTCTGATTATCACATGAAACAAAAAACACTCGAACCTGGTATGTTGTACGATGGAAGTCAGATAAATCCAATGTGGGCATTCCAGGCCCTGGGAATAAAGGGATCCAGTATTGTGACCTGGATCGGTCCCATGAACATTCACTCAGACGAGTTAATTGATTACGAGGATGTGGGGTTGGAGATAAAATCCGATGAAATGGTACACTTCATAATTGAACACTTCGACGTACAACCCGCAGATATACGGCTCTGTTACCACCGGCAAAGGATTCTGGTAATGATTGTAAAGGATTTACTGGAAGAACTGGGTATAAAAACACTGCGCAAGGGTGATGATATATATGTGGATGGCGGAAAGCTCAGTGTATCTATCGCCACCGGTTCCATCAGTAGCATGAAGATCCACTTTGCCATGAACCTGACCAGCCAGGGAACACCGGATGATGTTGAAACCACTGGTTTGACTGAGTGCAAGGCACATTTAACCCATGAAGATATAACAGAACTCGCAAAAAAGATTTCTGAAAAGTATGTGATGGAAATTTCTGATATAGAACAGGATATTAGCAAGACCAGAGTGTTTTAGAGTTTTATCGTTGGATCTCATAGCTCTGTCAAGTATTATAATCTGTCAGATATCATCAAATCTCATAATCCATTAGATCTCATAATATGGATTTAAATTAAAATAATAGTAGATAGGAATTAAAATTTTGATGAAATTAAATTTACAATTGGATAGATTTACAGTTATTAAAAGGTTATTAAATCATTAAAAATGTTTTAGAAGGTTTTTAAATGAAAATAGTTATTAATGGAATACACGCTAACTTGAGATTCGCATCAGCCCACATGATCCCCTGCCATGAATTCTGTGGAGGGATACACGGACACTCCTACCACGTGGATGTTGTTGTGGAGGGAGAACGTGGTGGCCAGTTCGGATTCGTGGCTGACTTTAAAACAGTCAAGGGACAGGTAAGGAAAATGTGCAAAGAACTGGATCACAAACTCCTAATACCTGAAAACAGTAAAGAACTCGAATTCAAATTAAAAGACCCGGTAGAGTTTTCCATCGGGACTAAAGAGTATAAAATCCCCAGGGAAGACTGCTGTCTCCTACCACTACCCTCCACCTCTGCTGAGGACCTGGCAGAGTACTTGGCTGGTAAGCTTTTCCAGGCACTTCAGGATGAGGGAGACATTAAAAGTGTGGAGATATGCGTGAACGAGGGAATAGGTCAGGGTGCTTATTCCACTAAAAAAGCCGATTAATGGGGGATTTGAAATAAAAGCTAGAATTTCAGAAATTTTTTCAAGCATACAGGGTGAAGGAAAACTCCTGGGCCGTAGACAGGTCTTTGTAAGGTTCACAGGATGCAACCTAAACTGCAACTACTGTGACACCTCCTTAAGCCGTGATCCAGGTTATGGTGAAGAGTTTGACATAGACACATTATACGAGAAAATCAATGAACTCATAACCCCTGATTTTCACTCAATTTCATTCACCGGGGGAGAACCACTATTACACGCTGATTTTATCAAAGAATTCCTGGAAAAATACCCTTTACCTGCTCTATTGGAAACAAATGGTTCCTTACCTGGTGAAATGGCTAAATTAACAGAATTAGTGCAGTATGTGTCCATGGATGTGAAACTCCCGGAGCATGAGGCAGTTTCTGACTGGGATGATCTCACAGATCAGGAGATAAAATCCATAAAGCTATTAATAAAAAAGGGGATAAATAGTTACTGTAAGTTAGTAGTACAGCCCTCCACAACAACGGACACAGTGGCCTGTATAGCAGCCAGAATAAGGGATGAAATTCAGGATACCAGTAAAATATCCCTGGTTGTTCAGCCGGTCAGTCCCCTGGAACTTTGGGCTGGGAAAACTCACAAACTACTGGAAATTTCCGAGAAAGCAGGAGAATATCTCGACGTGTTAACCATACCCCAGGTTCATAAACTTCTTAACCTAAGATAGGAGGTATTTAGATGGAAATGGATACCCAAGTGACTGTACACGACGCCATGACATCAAGTGTGATAACTGTAGACCCTGAAACCAGCATTGCCCAAGCTGCGGCTATAATGAGTCAGAAAGGCATTGGAAGCCTCATTATCCGGAGTAATTCAGAACCGGAAGGACTGATTACCGAAAGTGACATTATAACCAAGGTTGTATCCATGGATATCCAGGCCAGCCAGATAACGGTGGCCGAGGTCATGACCCGTGATCTCATAAAAATCACTCCTGGAAGTGAGCTCAACGAAGCAGCAAGAACCATGGCTAAAAATAAAATAAGGAGACTGCCTGTGGTGAATGATGGGGTTCTTGTTGGTATATTAACCTCCACTGATGTGATGACTGTATCACCAGAACTCACTGAAATACTGGTGGAAACCGCCAAGATGACCCACCAGATAGATTACGCTGACAATGAGAAATCAGTACCTGGAACCTGTGAAGTATGTGGAAATTACCTGGATTATTTGGATGAAGTAGATGGAAAGTACGTTTGTGAGGAGTGTAAAGAAGATTTAGAAGGTGAATAGTTTGAGCCCGGTGGAAGAAGTAATGACCCCGGATCCTGTCACCGTATCTGTGGATACACATGCCACCATGGTAAGATCCATCTTCCGTGAAGAAGGATTCCGTACCATTCTCGTAGTATCCGAAAACCGCTTAGAAGGTGCTATAACTCGTGGAGATATGATGAGCATATCCTCCACCAAATCCAACATAGATGCACGGGGAATCATGCAAAAACCCCGAGTTATAGCCACTCCCGATATGGATTTACTCCACCTTGCCCGGGAGATCATGAAAGCAGACACTGTGTACGCTCCGGTAGTGGAGTCACCAGACAACATGCAGCTGGTGGGAATAATAACTGTTGCTGATATTTTAAGGAAATTTCTCTACAATGGACTGAAAGCAGACACTAAAACCCTGCAAGGCTTAATCAGTTCCAGTGTGGTTACCTGTAATTACAATGACCTGATCTCACATGTCTGGAAACGAATGGATGAATACGGTTTTTCCGGACTTCCAGTGATGAAGAAGAATAAACTCATAGGGATCATCACCAGAATGGACATCATCAAATCAGGCCATGCCCGAATGGGTTTTGAGTCAGATTCCCATGAAGGACGTGGTGCCATTATGGTGGAGAAGGTCATGAAAACGCCCCCTGTGGTGGCAACCCCCAGTACATTAACCCGTGAGGCTGGGGAAATAATACTGGAGTATGATATTGGGAGAATACCCGTGGTTGAAAATCCAGTATACGTTAAAAGAGAACCCCGAAGAGCTAAAGAAGCCGATCTTGTTGGTATAGTTTCAAGGGAAGATATTTTATGGTCCTATATCAGATGATGTCCCGACCATTACCTGTAAAATCCCCTAAATTGGGTGCTAAACTATTTTTAAGAAATTTTGTTATTTTTGATAAATTCAGAATTCGTTCTATCAATAATTCTATCTATAAATATGAATTCAAGGCTTTATTCACGGTTAAATCTAAGGATGAATTAAAGGTTATCTTTAAGGATTTTTTCAAGGTTATATCTGAAATTAAGGTTATCTTTGAGTTTGAATTAAAAGCTTAAAGATGGATTCAAGGTTATCTCTAATATTAGAGGTGTATAGATGAGAAAAAGACAAACCATAAACAGGGTGAAATCAATGGACCGTGGTTCATTGGAATTTGAAACCCACGAATCCCAACATGAGGGAGACGTGATGAGTATAGCAACGAAAAAGGTGGTTACCGCACCTCAAACAGCCACCATAAAAGAAGCGGCTGAAATAATGGTAAAAAACAAGTTCAGACGACTTCCCATAACTGATCCAGGGAGTGAGAAGCTTCTGGGAATAGTTACCTCCATGGACATTCTGGACTTTTTAGGAGGTGGGGATAAGTACAAGATCCTGGAAGAAAAACATCAGGATAACTTCCCTGCAGCCATCAATGAACCAGTGAAGATGATAATGACCCGTGACGTGGAAATCATCAACACTAAGGACTCCATAACCAGTGCTGTCACCAAAATGACAACTAAAGGGGTGGGAGCCCTGCCCATAGTGGATTCAAATCATAAAATAGCAGGGATAGTCTCTGAAAGAGACTTTGTTCTGTTGATGGCAGGAGTACTCACTGATGAAAAGGTGGAAGACTACATGCACAACAGTGTAATCACCACAACCCCCGGGACCCGTATTGAAGGGGCATCAAAGATAATGGTGCGTAACAAACTCCGAAGAATCCCGGTAGTAGGTGAAGAGCGCAAGACACCTCACCCTGAAGAGGATAAAATAGTGGGAATTGTCACCGCCACTGACATCCTGGAATTTTTAGGCAAAAACAGTGCCTTTGAACACATGATAACCAACAGTGCCGAGGAAATCCTCAACACCACCATCACCGAGATCATGGAATCTAAGGTGATCACAGCCACCATCAACGACCGACTGGGAGATATCTGTGACCTCATGGAAGATCAAGGCATAGGTGGACTTCCAGTAGTGCAAAATGGAGATCTACGTGGAATAATAACTGAAAGTGACATATTAAGAGCCGTGACCTAATGCGGCTAAAATTTTAGGGGCGAGTTGCATGATGAAAATCGAGGATGTAATGAACGAGGAAGTAATCTTAGCAGAGGAAAACGAACAGGTAAGTCATGCCCGAAACCTAATGCTTAAATACGGTTACAGCCGCATTTTAGTAGTTGACCAGGAAGGTAAACCAGTGGGCATCCTGACTGAAAAAGACTTAACCCGAAAAATGAGATCCAACGGACCAAAATGGAAAAGAAGAACCATCGATAAAATCAGCATCCGCAGGGTCATGACACCAAACCCGGTGACAATCACCCCCTTCCGCGAAATCAGGGAAGCGGTGGAGCTCATGATCAAAAATAACATTAGCTCCATACCAGTAACCGATGGGGATGAAGTGGTAGGAATCGTAACCAAAAGTGACCTCATGGACTTCTACCGCCAGAAATACACTGGTAAATGGAAAGTATCCCAGCTTATGACCAGTGAAGTGATAACTGTCAATGAAAATCACAGTATTGGTCACGTAATAAGCATAATGGAAGATGATAAAATTGGAAAAGTCATTGTGATGAGGGATAATGAGCCAGTGGGTATCATAACCTCCTCCAACATATCCTTTGCAAATGTGGAGGATCCTGAAACCGGGATTAGCGTGGAAAAAATAGCATTCCTGCGTAATGTAGACGGCCAGGAGAAAAGAAATGTCCGAGAGGTGTCCATGCTCACGGCAGGGGATATTATGACAAATCACCTTATAAAAATCGAACAGGATGAAGACGCCGCCAGTGCAGCTGAAATAATGGCTAAAAAGGAAGTTATTGGGATTCCAGTTGTTAATGACAATGAACTGGTGGGAATAATAACTAAAACGGATATTATCCGGGGAATCCAGTAAAACCGGGGGAATCCAAGATGCATGTGAAAGATATAATGGCCAAAGATGCAGTTGTGGTGGACAAAGACCAGAACATTCACGACGCACTGAAATTAATGAAAAAAAATAAAGTATCCCGGTTGCCGGTTATAAACACCAACCAGGACCATCAGAAAGAACTGGTAGGTATCATAACCGAGAAAGACATAGCACTTCGTCTGGGATCATCCAAATACGGCAACCTGGCACCATCCCATTTTCATGTCTCCACAGTGATGACTCCTCAGCCATTAACTGCTGAAGGCAACCAGACTCTGGGGGATGCTGCCCAGCTCATGCTGGAGAATAAAATTGGAGGCCTGACTGTAACCGATGGCAGGGATATCATTGGGGTGATCACCAAGACGGACTTTCTGCATACCTGCCAGGGCAGACCTTTCAACGAGATCACTGTAAAAGAGAGGATGCAAACCGAAGTCACCACCATTGGACCACAGGATCGGCTGGTACACGCCAGGAGGATCATCATTGACGAGGGTATTGGCCGACTACCAGTAATGGAAGATGGCGAGCTCCAGGGAATGATAACTGCCAAAGACATAGCCCTGGCCATGATGTCCTTCAGGAAAGTAGTTCCTGACAAGTACAAACCCGCCAGAATACGTAACCTGCTGGTGGAAGACGTGATGATCCAGAACGTGAAAACCATAACCGAAGAAACAAACCTATCTGAGGCAGCCCAGATCCTGCTGGATGAAAACTTCAGTGGACTACCAGTGGTGGATGATGAAGGTATGATTGGAATAATCACCAAAACAGACTTCCTGAAACTGATAGTGGAACTGGAAAAATGATCTAAAATAAAACAGGTAGTAGAGGAGATTTTTAATAAATCCCCTTTAACTTTTTTTTAAACATTAGGTAACGATTTAAAATGGATAAATAACTCGGAATGTTTTTAAGTGGTGAAAATTTTAAGTGGTGCAAATGGACTTTTAAACGTTCAAATCATAAAATGACTCTAAAAATCTTCTAAAATTAAAAATATAATGATTCTAAAACCCGTATATTAAAAAAATATTTTAGTTTAAACCAGACTCCCACTGAAATAAAAAAATCCCATTTTAAAACTGTGTCCCATGAGAGAAAAAAGCATACCGCCATTAGTAACTGATGAGGAGGTTTCCCATCTCCTGGGCATACCCTCCACTAGATTGGAGGATGCCTACCGGAAGGGTATCTTAAAAAAATACCAGAAGCATGGTCTGAATGCCATCCAGTTCCGGAAAGGATTGGGACCAGTTGAAGCCGGGACCATGGTAATAAAAATGGAGGAAATAGAAGTTATAAGGGGCTTTCCCAAGATAAGAAGAACCCTGATGCTACACCCTGCACTGGAAAAACATTTCCAGAACGAAGTGGCGGTGGAGGAGAAGATGAATGGATATAACGTCCGCATCGCTCTGGTTGATCATGAGATAATTGCATTCACCCGTGGGGGTTATATATGTCCCTACACCAGCCGCAAAGCCCGCCAGATACTGGATATGGATCAATTTTTCAATGACTATCCTCAAATGGTTATCTGTGGAGAAATGGTGGGCACTTTAAACCCATACGTATCTCACTACTATCCTGAGGTGGGAAAACTTGGATTCCGTATATTTGACCTCCGGGAAAAACTCACCAATGCACCTTTACCTTTAATGGCCAAAAGGGAGCTTCTGGCAGATTACAACCTGGAACCGGTAAAACTTCTGGGAGTGTTCCCAGTGGAAGAAGCCCCACAGAAGGTCATGGAGCTGGTGATGGAATTGGGAGAACATGACCGGGAGGGAGTGGTGATGAAGGACCCCCAGATGCAACTGGAGCCGTTGAAGTACACCTCATCTCAGGCCCAGGCAGCAGAACTTGAATACGCTCTGAGTTTCCCATTTGACCTGGCTAAAGCATTTTTGTTTAGTAGAATAATCCGGGAAGGATTCCAATCCCATGAAATTGGAGAATCAGAGGATAAACGCCGCAAAAGAGCTCTGCGAATGGGTGAATCTATACTCTACCCCATGCTGGAAACCATCAGCAAGGTTGAAAATGGGGAACTGGCAGCAGAAGATCTGCTGATAGAAGTGGAAAACCAGGAAGAAGCAGATGAATTCATCCGCCACCTCCGTGATTTAAAGGTCATGGCCACACTGGCTGAGATAAAAGACGGTAAAGCAGTGATAAGAAGGGTGCACCAGTCTACCAACGACCGTATCAACAACTATCTGGATGGTGGATTGTACTAATTGTGGGATAGAGAGGGATAAAGTGGGATTTAAATAGGTTTGAGATGGATTTATAAATATGTTTGAATGGAATTTTAAGTCGGTAGGTGGATTTATTAAAAAACCAATAAATGTTAAGCTAATTTTAATAACTTAAACAAAATAATTTTTATTACTGTAATTAAACTTATTAATTCAGATAAATAATTCAATGAAATTTCTATACTTAAAATACACTAACGCTCTTATTAACCATCTGATGATTAGGTAAAATTATGAAAATAGGATATTTTGGACCAGCAGGGACCTTCACTGAAGAAGCAGCATCTACTCTAGGAGGAGAACTGGTGCCCTATGACACCATACCCGAAGTATTTGAAGCAGTGCACACTGGTAAAGTTGATCAGGGAGTGGTACCCATAGAAAACTCCATTGAGGGTTCGGTGGGAGTAACCCTGGATCTCCTGGCCCACCAGTACCTCCTGAAAATTAAGGGAGAAATAATACTCCCCATTAACCACAACCTCCTAATTAATCCTGATTCTGAGTTAGGTGATGTTGAAGTGGTTTATTCCCATTACCAACCCCTTTCCCAGTGTAGAATGTTCCTGGAGAAAATGGGAGTGCGAACTCAGGCTGCAAGCAGCACTGCTGCAGCTGCCGAGATGATACTGGGTAACAGGAAAGCAGCGGCCATTGGAACCCGAAGGGCAGCCCAGTTATACGGTCTTAAAATTGCAGCAGAAGATATTCAGGATCATAAAAATAACATGACTCGGTTCGTGGTTATTGACCAGGAAGACCACATTCCCACCGGAAAGGACAAAACATCAGTGGTTCTATGCCTTTCCAATGACCGTCCAGGGGGTTTGTACGATATACTGGGAGAATTTGCCAGTGATAATATAAATTTAACTAAAATAGAGTCCCGACCGTCCAAAGAAAGATTGGGAAGTTATATCTTTTTTGTGGATATGGAGGGTCACCATAGGGATATAAAAATCATGAATGTTATAAATAAGATACAATCAAAGGTAGGATACATAAAGATTTTAGGATCATATCCTCAGGAAGGAGATGATTAGAATAGTTTCAAGTAAAAAAAAGCTCGATCAGACATTGAAAGAGCTTGAATTAGAGTACAGTAAAGGAAATATATCCAAGAAAGAATACTTCGCCCAGAAAAGGGATATCGGGCAGGAAATGGAAACCCTGCAAGCAGCAGATCATGTGCGTAGAATGCAGGGTAGAATGGGATCTGAAAAATCCCTTGACTACTGGTCCGATGAGGAAGCAGAGAAGAAAAAACTGGCTGATGATGCTGAAAAGCAGGAAATGCTTAAAAAATATATTACCAAACCAGAATCCATTAAAAATAAAGAAATGCCCAGTAGGGAATGGTTTGGTAAAAGGGCAAAAATCGGTTTACTAGCATTCATTATCCTGGCATTTGTAGTAGGGACTTCTATGGGAACAATGTTAATAAACAAACCCAGTGAAACACCCCAGGTGTCCATGACGGTTAATGCGAGCGCATTCTTACCAACACCGGTCAACAACACTACCACTACTACTTCTAACCTTACTCAGACTACTACAACTACAGATACCAATACACAGACCACTCCAACAGAAACCACCACTCCTGCTGCAGACACGAGTTCCAATACTCCAACTCCAACAACGGAACCAACAACTCCAACAACGGGTAATGGTACAGGTTGATGGAATTAATTCCCATATTATTTTATAAAAAACCGAAGGCGAGCTAATGCTTCCCCGGTATGATTTTTTAAAAATGAGATTAATTCAAAATAAGATTCATTCTTTATTGTTTAATACAGCAGATGATTAATTGGGAATTTAAAAGATTAATAAGAAATTAAATAAAGTAAAAAAAATGACTAAATAATAATAGGTGTTTATTTTATGAATAAAATTCTCCCATTAATGGCAGTTATCCTCATGGCAGTTATGGTTTCAGGATGCGTTACCAATGAGGATAAAAACAACGATAGCAATAATTACTCTGCAAACGGTGTTTCATTCCAGTACCCTCATTCATGGGGCGTGGCTGCAGTTAGCTCACCCAATGCGGTGGCTGCAGTGGGAGATCCCAATACAGTGGTTAATGGAAATCCCACCACTTCCGTGGTGATACAGACACCAAACTCAACAGAGGGATCTGGTCTGAAAACAGCCTACGACCAGAGCTATGCTAAATTCTTCAACAACACTGGTAAAACCAAGGTTTCAGAGGGCCAAATCGTTTTAAACGGTGCTACAGTTTATGAAATTGTGTACAGCTCCTCAGAAGAAGGAATAGCCAAGAAGTACCGGGCAGTGTGGACACAAAAAGGCAGCACAGTCTACGTGATACTGTGCAGTGCCCGTGTGGAAGCTTACGATGCCCAGCAGTCTAACTTCGATCTGGTAGTGAACTCTTTCCAGGCATCATAGGGTAAATTTTCTAATTTTTCCCTACCCTCTTTTTTTAATTAATATTTTTTCATTCTATTCTTTTTTTAGCCCTATTTTTTTAAAAGTACATCAATTTCATTTTCAATGTAGCATTTCTATATATTTCAGGAATCACAGAAATGAATGTATGAATCAGATTTTTAGTTTGTTTTAATTTTAAGGGGGTTTTGGTTTTGAGTAATGGTATTGCAGAAAGGCAAAGCAGAAAAGAAAACCTGCTTAAAATTGTTGCCATTAAAAATCTCAATAACAAGGCTAGGGATTTGGTTAAACTGCAAATATTCCTGGTTAGCCTTCCAGTTATGGTGGCAACCATTACAGTCATAACCAGAACTATCAGTCCGGAAATAGCCCTAATACCTCCTTTACTAGGTTTCATTGTCACGTTATCCAATTTCATTTTAATTTATCCTAAAATATCTCAAATTAGGGTTAAAGCTTTCTTAATACAACAAGATTTTGATTGTGACGTTTTAGAATTACCCTGGAATCGTATTAAACTAGAAAAACCTGACTCTGAGGATATAAATAGCTTTGCTCTTAAATACCTTGAGAAAGACCCTGATTTGGACAAGATAGGTACTTGTTATCCTCTATCTGTAACTAGAGTTCCCCTTTCTGTGGGGCGGATAATCTGTCAGAGGAAGTTTCTGGGAGGGGATAGTAGGGTAAGGGAGAAATTTATACGATCTGTTAAATTACTGGTACTGGTACTTTTTATTTTATCAGTAATTTTTGCCACCTTAAACAGTTTGAATATTTTCCAGTTCCTGAGCAATCTTTTATTACCCTTTTTACCAGCAGCAGTCTTTATAACCAAACTCATCCAGGATAATTCCAATTCAATTAATCGTTCCATGGTCCTGAAAAATAAAATTGAGAATATATGGGGTGAGGTACTACTTTCAGGATTAAGTGATGAGAAATTGTTCAAGTTGAGTCTAAAAATTCAGGATGAACTTTTTGAGAAAAGAAAAACTGACCCAGTTATATTGTACTACTTTTATGAAAAATTCCGTGATGAACTGCCTAATTCCAGCTACACACCAGATAACATGGTTAAAGAGTATTTATCCAGGGGTTAATTAGATTAGGATACAAATTACTATCCTGGGGTTAATTAGATTAGGATACAAATTACTGTAAGTATATTCCTTAAACTAAACTGAATATTTTTCTAATAAAGCTATGGACCCAATAACATTATGATATTTCTTAATAAACTTAAATTGGATATTTTTAATAAAAATAATTAATATTTCCTAATAAAATACCGCAAATTCAATAGTAACTTACTGTAAATTCAAAATGTAAATCCCTTTTTTTATACTGAAGAGATCGTAAGGAGGATGTTCATTATCTGGAGGCTATGTTATTAATACCAAAATTTTATATGCTACACTTTATAGATACCAATTATTATAGTGCTGATCTTCACAGGACAGAGTGGAGGACTGTAAGTCAAAATCTGCTTTTATTTTATTCAAATCCTGTGATTCATAAAATCCTGTGATTCATAATTTGCTCATATTTGTGGGTAAGAGTTCGAAATTTAAAGGCTAGCTTCTATTATTTCAAAACTAGACTAGAATTAGGTCGTCCAAGCATTAAATATGGGGGATCAGTAATGAAGGATGCAACCTCGAGTTAGTTAAGCTGAACTCTAACACGTAGGATCACAAAATTTTTATTTCAATGTAATTCATCAGGGTCCCCACCTCAGTTGTGGGTGCCTTCAGGATTATCCACTAAAACTAAGGAGGAATTTAGGATGGTTTTACCAGTATGCGATGTCTGTTTAAAGAGTGAAATGTTATGTCAAGGTTGTGAGAATAAGCTGAAAAACGGAGAAATAAGTCAGCTTGACTTGGACATTTCAAAACTCATCTATCGTGTAGGTGATGGTAAAATCGGTTTTAAGAAAACCATTGAAATCGGAGACGTGGTTATTATTATCACCGAAAAAAACCAGGTGGGTAAAATCATTGGTAAGGGCGGTAAAATAGTAAGGGAAATATCCAAAACCGTGGAAAGAAAAGTAAGGGTGGTTGGAGAAAATTCGGACCTTAAAGACGTGGCCACCGATATACTAGCCCCTGCCCGTATTTCAGGTATTAACGTAGTCTATGGCAAAGACGGAGAAGATAGATACAAAATACGGGTTAGAAAAGAAGATGCCCGTCGATTACCCGCCAAACTGGACTTATTAAACAGTATTATTCAGGAATTAACCGGGGAGAAAACCCTGCTGGTCATTGACCGTAATAACTAAAAAATCCACATATTTGTAACTTTAATTAAATTAGAAATCGAGGTTTAATGGGGGAAACATATAATGACAATTGTGCTCTGTGTTACCGGTAGTGTGGCCGCCGTAGAAACAGTGAAACTGGCCAGGGAACTTAAACGTAAGGGCTTCCAGGTTAAATGCTTCATGACCGATGGTGCATGTGACATCATAAATCCCTACGCACTGGAATTTGCCACGGGAGAGAAGGTTATCACCAAACTCACCGGGAATATTGAGCATGTCAAATATGCGGATGAGGATCTGATTCTGGTGGCACCTGCCACCGCTAATGTAATCAGCAAATTTGCTTACAAAATAGCGGACAACCCCATAAACACGCTATTATTAACTGCCAGTGGCTATGACACGCCCATTATTTTTGTACCCTCCATGCACCAGTCCATGTATCGGGCAGTGGAGGAAAACATCCAGAAACTCAAAAATGAGGGTGTGGTGTTCATGGAACCTAAACAGGAGGAGAACAAGGCTAAATTCCCTTCAGTTGATGATATTGTACTCCAGGCCCAGAAAGCCACCTCTGCTGGTGGTTTAGAGGATCGTCATGTTCTGGTTAGTGCCGGGGGGACTTATGAGAATATTGATCCCATCCGGGGCATTACCAATCGTAGTTCTGGTAAAATGGGTGTGGAACTGGCCAAGGAAGCTTTCCGTCGCGGTGCCGAAGTTACCATGGTCACCGGGAGGGTTGAAGTGGAAATCCCCAAAATATTCAACCGGATAAAAGTTGAATCCAGCCGGGAAATGGCAAAAACACTGGAAGAAAACCTCATTGACTGTGATGTGTTCATTGCTGCAGCTGCAGTCAGTGACTTCACAGTGGCAGAAATTGGATCCGTAACAGAATATGGATCCATAGCAGAAAGAGGATCCAAAATATCATCAGCTGGTGAAGCTACCCTGAAAC